>NZ_JBXWQI010000014.1:0-117879 GCF_059612305.1 Ruegeria sp. CDSA033
GGACAATATGGATGCCGCAACGCAGCATTGCAAGAATTTTCTTGCTGCACTGCAGAAATTCTTCACAGAAGAGTTATAAATCAACCGCCTGCCTTGACCTGCACATAGGTCCCCGGTGCCGGTGCCAGAGCGGGATGGCCCGAATCGCCGGGCGCGCGCGCGGGCACCTGCTTGCCCGACCGCTTCTTCAGCCAGGCCTCCCACCGGGGCCACCAAGACCCTTCATGATACGTAGCCTCTTTCAGCCAGGTCTCGGGATCTGCCTTCAGATCGGTATTGGTGTAATGGCCGTATTTCTTCTTGCTGGGCGGGTTCACGATGCCTGCAATATGCCCCGATTCCGAAACGATGAAGCTTTTCGACCGCGACCCCATCTGCTGCACACCGCGATAACACGCCTTCCACGCCGCGATGTGATCCGTCTCGCAGGTGATCGCCATCAGGGGCACGTCCACGTCGCGCACATGCAGCTTGTGCCCCAGCAGTTCGAACCCATCGGTGACGAAGTCATTGCGCTGACACAGGCCGCGCAGATACTGGACCGCCATACGACCGGGCAGATTGGCCCCGTCCCCGTTCCAGAACAGCAGATCGAACGCGGGCGGTGTCTCACCCATCATATAACTGCGAATCGCAGGCCCATAAATCAGGTCTTTGGAACGCAGAAATGACATCGTGCGCCCGATGATCCACGCCTTCAGAACCCCGTCCTCCGAGATCTGATCCTCGATCCCATCCACAAAGTCGTTCTGCAGGAAGGGCGTGAACTCACCCTGATCACCAAAGTCGGTCAGGGCCGTGAAGAATGTGGCCGATTTGATCGACTTGTCGCCGCGCTGCTTGAGCAGCGACAGCGTCAGGCTCAGCGTGGTGCCCGCGATGCAATAGCCGACCGCATTGACCTGTTTGACCTTGCAGATCGACTTGACCTCTTCGATCGCGGTCAGGAAACCGTCCTGGATATAGTCTTCCATACCGATATCGGCGTGGGATTCATTTGCGTTCACCCAGCTGACCACAAACAGGATATAGCCCTGCTCTGTCACCCATTTGATCAGACTGTTCTGCGCTTTGAGGTCCAGAATGTAGAATTTGTTGATCCACGGCGGGAACAGCACCAGCGGCGTTTCGTGCACCGTCTCGGTCGCCGGCTTGTACTGGATCAGCTCCATCAGCCGGTTACGATAAACCACATCGCCGGGCGTCGTCGCGATATTGCCACCCACCTCAAAGGCACTGTCATCGGCCAGTTTCACCACCATCTCGCCGTCATTGGCCTCGAGATCAGCCACCAGGTTTTCCAGACCCTGGATCAGTGACTGGCCTTCCGTCTCGACCGCCTTTTCCAGCGCATCGGGATTGGTTGCCAGAAAATTCGTCGGCGACATCATGTCGATGATCTGCTGCGAGAAGAATGCCAGCCGCTGCTTGTCCTGCACATCCAGATCCTCGACCGAAGCCACCGCCTGCGCGATGGCATCGGCATTTGTCTGATACTGCTGACGGATGAATTTGAAATACGGATTGGTCTCCCACAAGGGGTTGGAAAACCGCTTGTCCCGGGGACCCGATGCGGCCTCTTCTGCCTCGCTGCCTACCAGCGCCTGCTGCGCCTCGGCAAAGTTCAGAACAGACTGGCCCCAGAACTCGATCTGCTTCTCCATTAGCCGCGCAGGATTTTGCATCGCTTCAGCCCAGTACGCCGATGCTGCCTTTGCATAAAGCTCTTGATTCGGACCGTCCAAAGCAGGGTTGTGACCCTTCTTTCCCGACATCGCATCAACAAGTCGCTTCGAAAGCTCCTCCACCTTGTCCATATTTTCTTTAAGCCTCTCAAGGTGTTCCGGGGATAGCTCCGGTGTCTGGTGTTCACTTGTTGTCATTTTAACAATTCCCCCTTAACCTCGCTGCTATGCAGAATAATCGTCGTGGGCTTGGGGAGCAAAGCGACGAATGGTCCGACACTCACACCGGCAGCCAGGAGGCCCCCTATATGCGCTACATGATGACCTACGACCTTATGGAAACCATGCGCAACACGAACCAATGGATGGGGGCAACGGCCAGTGCTATGGCGTCTTACCCACTGTTTTCCATGATCCCCAACCCAGCGTTCAGCATGATGGCCGCATGGGGCGAGGTGACCGAGCGCACGTTTCAGCGCATGATCGCAAAGCCGGATTGGGGTATTCGAACGTTCACGTGTGAGGATGGCAAGGACCACCTTGTTGATATTGTTCCCGTAATGGAGCGCCCATTTGGCGACCTGATCCATATTCGCGTCAACGGACGGGAAGAACAACCCCGTAAGGTGCTGTTGGTGGCGCCAATGTCCGGCCACTACGCGACTTTGTTGCGTTCCACGGTCAAAAGTCTGCTGGTCAATTGTGAGGTTTACGTAACCGACTGGCATAATGCGCGTGATATCCCTGTTTCCGAAGGCAAGTTCGATGTCGAGGATTACACGCTGTATCTTGTCGATTTTATGAAAGAGCTGGGCCCGGACACTCATGTTGTAGCCATTTGCCAGCCCGCCCCTCTGACGCTTGCCGCAACCGCTTATCTGGCCGAGGTCGAGCCCAAGGCTCAGCCCAGCACATTGACCCTGATCGGTGGTCCGGTTGACCCTGATGCCACCCCGACCGACGTAACCGATTTCGGCCGTCGTGTGACCATGGGACAGCTGGAAGAAACCATGATCCAGCGCGTCGGCTTCAAATACAAAGGCGTCGGCCGCATGGTATATCCAGGCTTGCTGCAATTGGCGTCCTTCATGTCGATGAACGGGGATCGCCACTCCAAAGCGTTCACCGATCAGATCCAGCGTGTGATGCGGGGCGAAGCGTCCGATCACGATGCGCATAACCGCTTTTACGATGAATACCTGGCGGTCATGGACATGCCCGCCGAGTTTTACCTTTCCACGGTCGAGCGTGTGTTCAAAGACCGCGAGATCGCCCGCAATGAGTTCGTTGTCGCAGGCCACAAGGTCGATATCGGCAAAATCACCGATGTTGCGGTCAAAACGGTTGAAGGCGCAAATGACGATATCTCGGCGCCCGGCCAGTGTATTGCCGCGCTTGAGCTCTGCACCGGTTTGCCGGATGCCAAAAAGGCAAACCATGTCGAACCCGGCGCGGGTCACTATGGCATTTTTGCGGGCCGCAGCTGGCGGGATAACATCCGGCCGCTTGTGATTGACTTCATGAATGCAAATACGCGCAAACCAAAGCGTCGCGCCGCAAACAAAAACAAAGTGGCCTAAAAATCATGAGCAGGAAAATGGCGAAAGACACCCCATTTTCCTGCTCTTGCGGTTCCCTGCACGGGCGGATCAGCGCCGCAGGCGTGAAACACGGCACACATGTCGTGTGCTACTGCCACGATTGCCGCGCAGCCCAGTTGTATTTTAGGCAACCCGATCCTGCCCCCGGTCCTGTTGAAATCCTGCAGATGCTTCCGGAAGAGATCCTTTTCGACGGTGGCGCAGAGCATCTCGCGCTGATGCAACTGAGCCCCAAAGGGATGATGCGCTGGTATGCCAGTTGCTGCAATGCGCCACTGGCGACCACACCAACAACGCCGAAGTTCCCATTCGCAGGTTTGATCGTCAAACGTATCCCCGACCCAAGTGGGTTGGGGCCAGTCACCACGCGCGGGTTTATCCCCACAGGCCACGGCAAACAGACCCATGAAAAGATTGGGTCGGCCGTATACGGGCTGGTGACCCGCGTCGCGAAATCGCGGATGTCAGGTAGCTGGAAGAACACACCCTTCTTCGACCCAGAAACCTTCGACCCGGTTGTCGAGCCTGTGATCCTCAGCAAATCCGAGCGCGCGGCCCTTTACCCATAAGTGGTTCGCGCAGGCATGTTTAACCAGTTCTCAAGTGCTTCATTGACAACCTGAGGCGCTTCGAGCGTTGGCAAATGCCCCGCATCCTCAACCACTTTGAGTTCCGCATTTGGGATCAAATCTGCCATAAAGGTGTGTTTTCTTACGGGTGTCAGCAGGTCATGGCCCCCACACAAGACCAGCGTGGGCACCTTGATCATTCGCAGCGCACCTTGCTGATCCGCGCGCCGCTGCAAAGCGCGCATCTGGCGTTCAAACACATCTGCGCCCTGATCCAATGCCATGGAGGTCACATCACTCAGAATGGGAACGCGCCTTGGTCCCGGGGCTAGCGTGTGCGACCCAAGGATCTTTCGCATAACCTCTTCGAGCCGTCCGGCCTTGGCGCCAACCATATGCTCTTCTCGTGTTGCCGCGATCTGCGGCGTGTCGGCCTGCGCATCTGTGGCCATCAGACACAGGCGCGAAATCCGGTCGGGCGCCCGACGAATAAGTTCAAGCGCCACCACACCACCCATACTAAATCCAGCAAGCGCAAAGCGGTGTGGCAGTTGATCCAAAAGGCCCGATGCGATCTCTTCAATCCGCTCGCCCAACGAAACCGGTGCAACCGTGACCGCACGCTGACGGGAAAAGTGGGCGATCTGAGGGGCGAATACCCTAGAATCGCACATCAATCCGGGCAATAGAACCAGCGGCTCGATCAATCGCGGCCTCCTTCGTCTCAGCTTCTTGAGTGGCTTTGTTTTTTAACAGGATGAGAGGTTTTTTCGGCCTGGGCAAGTTAAACTTCACGGATAGGCAATACCGCGAAACGTGGGAAAATCCGCATAGCGCTTTTGACGAGTCTTCAGGTCTTCGCCCGGATTTTCGCCCGCACGCAACAGGCACCCGCGCGGGACGATGTAGCTGTCGATGCGCTTGATGGGAATTGGTCGCCACACCAGATTGAAGGCGCAGAGTTTTGGAAAAAACCAAATCTCGGAATACTCCAGATGGTCGTGCATCCACCACGCCAGATCGCGCCAATCCCGGCCTTCCGCATAACGATCCGCGAACCACGGAATGACAATCGACGCCCCAGCAATCCGATCATCGCCGGTACCCCAATCCCAGATATGGCACTCCAGTGGATTATCGTTTCGGGCACAGTTTAGCCGGTTTTCATTGCCAAATTGATTCAACGACGGCGATCGGTAACCGGACCGAACCGCCACTCGTCCGAACGTTTCCTCTAACGGGTCCAGTAACGTCTGGCAAAAGGCACGACCGGTTTCGATGGCAAGATCAGGATTGTCGGGAAGGTTCTGTTTTTCATGGAAATTACCAATCTCGGAATACAGGAAATCCCGCATGAAAAAGTGCCGGGACAGGCGCACGCGGCCAAGAGTTTCAAGGCTCCACATGCTACCCGGCTTACGCATCACCCATACCCGTTCCAGCGAAACGCCCCATCAGGGGCCAGAGGTGAGAACGGGTTGAAAGCGACCTCCCAGATCGTGCCTTCGGGTGCGCGGAAATAACCGTGATGCCCGCCCCAGAACACATCCGAGGCCGGTTTAAGAACCTCGGCACCGGCGGCCTGAACCTTGCTCAAAACCTGCGCGACATCTTCCTTTGACCGGCAGTTATAGCTAAGCGTCAGCGCCCCACGGCCCAAGGTGCCCACGTCAACACCAATCTCATCGGCCAGTGCCGGCAGAGGATACAGCCCCAGCGTCTGCCCGATCAGATCAAAGGCAATCACACCGTCCGGGCTGTCGACACGTTTCCAGCCGATCTTTTCATAGAATGCGGCCGCAGCTTCCGGGTCTTCCACCCCGACAGTGATAAGGCTGACGCGCTGTTCCATCATTCGATCCCTTGCTCTTTCAACCATGCCAGAATACCAGCTACGGCAGCATCCGTCTGTCCCGGAGACATCAAGCGTCCGGCAATAACATGTGACGAAGGGTCATCGCCCGGCCCCATCGTAACCGTCTGAACACTTGCAGGCCCGCCCCAAGCTTCGGCCACCTTGTGGGTCAAGTCCGGGCGCACAACCTGATCATCGTCAGAGAACCAGAACAACGCCGGGACACGCGCCTGCGAGAAGTCCATGGCATAAACAGTCTCAACCAAGGCGGTCATGGGCACAACTGCCTCCCACGGATAAACCGACGACCAGTACTTGTTCTTCTCGGGATCCGGCCCCGAGACGTCCCGTTCTTCCCCCATGATCAATGGCAACCAGCTTCGCGCCCATGGAAGACCCGGTATCCAAGCACCGGGCGTGTTCACGCCAAAGTTCGGAGAGACAAAGACCAATCCGGCTACGTTTTCTTTAAGCGCGTCGTCCAATGCTGCCGCCGCAGCCAGCGTTCCACCGGTCGAGGTTGAAATCACGACGACCTGATCGCCCACAGCACGGGCGGCGGCCAACCCTTCGGCCATATCCTGCATCCAGCCCGAGGCGGTGCCTTCGGCCATCGCCTCCCCGTCGCGCCCATGACCCTGCAAGCGGGTGTAGACCAGATTGGCCCCCAGCGCATCGGCGACCATGTCCGGGACAGGGCGAATTTCCTCGGACGTGGCGGAAAACCCATGCAAATACAATATGGAAACCGGGGTGCGCTGTTCCTTGAACCCGTTTTGCCAGACAACCCGTTTCTCAACACCCGGAGTTATGTCATCGAAAGCGGACTCGACGCTTTCGAAATAGACCTGCACCCCTTCGCCAAACTTGCGTGGCTCGAACGTCGGGTTCAGGTTCACCTCTTCGCGCGGACCGAACCAATAGATCAGGGCACCAGCCGCGACCAGCACCAGAAGAACACGCCCGATGGCTTTGCCCACCCCCCGGATCATTGCGCGCCCATCACTTCAAGCACGGCGTTTTCGATGATTTCCAGGCATGGCCCGTCCGAGAACCTGTGGTCTGCATCCTTGACCAAGAGCAGGCGCATATCTGAACCGGTGGCATGTTCCACCAGGCGCACAGCGGTTGCGGTGGAAACAGCAGTATCTGCGGTCCCTTGCAGAAAACGCACCGGAAACTGAAGATTAATTGCATCCCGCAGAACCAACTGCTGTCTTCCGTCCTCAATCATGCGTTTCGTGATGATATAAGGCTCCATATAGTCAGAGGGTAATTCGACATACCCTTCGGTTTCCAACACCTGTTTTTGCGTGTCAGAAAACGACGCCCAATAACCGTCTTCAGTGAAATCAGGCGCGGCGGCGATGGTCACCATCCCTACAATCCGATCCGGCATTGCCTTCGCCAGCAAAAGCGTTTGCCAGCCGCCCATAGACGACCCGACTACGATCAGCGGCCCATCGGTCAGCGCAGTCACCGCGGCCAACGCATCCTCGTGCCAGTCGCCGATGCATCCGTCCTCAAATTTGCCCGAGCTCTCGCCATGGCCCGAGTAATCGAACCGCAGGAATGCCTGACCGCGCGCCTTGGCCCAAGCCTCAAGATGCACCGCCTTGGTGCCATCCATGTCAGACTTCAGCCCGCCCAAAAATACAACCGTCGGCCCTGCCCCATCGCTTTTGTGATAAGCCAGCCGCCGCCCTTGCGCCGTTTCCAGAAAATCCGTCGCTGCCATGTCGCCCTCTTTCCTTTTGGGGTTCATCATGCACGGCTGCCCGGTGGCTGCAATTCCCGAATTCGAACCTCCCGCCGCGTCAGCCACAGCGCGGTTGGGTGCTTGACAGGTCATGCTGCAACTGCCAAATGGATCGAACACACATAACCCGCAACCGGGCGTTCAGTGGGCGCCAAACCGACGAGGAGAGCCGATATGGCCCTGGACTCACAGTCAGTCTCCCTTACTTTTCCCGATGGCAATTCCCGATCCTTCGACGCAGGCGTTACGCCCGCGCAGGTCGCTGCCGACATCTCGACCTCACTGGCCAAAAAGGCCATCTCAGCCACCGTGAACGGCCAGCACTGGGACCTGCAGTGGCCCATCGAATCTGACGCGCAAATCGCCATCCACACCATGAAAGATGAGGAACAGGCCAACGAGCTGATCCGTCACGATCTGGCGCACGTGATGGCGCGCGCGGTACAGGAAATCTGGCCTGCAACCAAGGTCACCATCGGCCCCGTGATTGACAACGGTTGGTACTATGATTTCGACCGGGAAGAACCGTTCACGCCCGAAGATCTCGGCCTCATCGAGAAAAAGATGAAAGAGATCATCAACAAGCGCGATCCCGTGACCACCGAAATTTGGGACCGTCAGCGCGCAATCGAATTCTACAAGGCCAATAACGAGCCTTATAAAGTCGAGCTGATCGAAGCCATTCCGGGTGACGAACCGCTTCGCATGTACTGGCACGGCCACTGGCAGGATCTCTGCCGTGGCCCGCACTTGCAGCATACCGGCCAGTTGCCGGGCGACGCCTTTAAGCTGATGAGCATTGCTGGAGCCTATTGGCGTGGCGACAGCGACCGCGCAATGCTGCAGCGCATTTATGGCGTGGCCTTCACCGGCAAGGAAAAGCTTAAAGCGCATCTGCATATGCTGGAAGAGGCTGCCAAGCGTGATCACCGCAAGCTGGGCCGCGAGATGAACCTGTTCCACATGCAGGAAGAAGCGCCGGGCCAGATCTTCTGGCATCCGAACGGCTGGAAAATCTATACCACTCTGCAGGACTATATGCGCCGGATGCAGGAACGAGACGGCTATGTCGAAGTGAACACGCCACAGGTCGTTGACCGTAAGCTGTGGGAAGCGTCTGGCCACTGGGACAAATATCAAGAGAACATGTTCATCGTCGAAGTGGACGAAGAACACGCCCGCGAAAAGGCGATCAATGCGCTGAAGCCGATGAACTGCCCGTGTCACGTGCAGGTTTTCAATCAGGGTCTGAAGTCTTATCGCGACCTGCCTCTGCGCATGGCCGAGTTCGGATCTTGCGCGCGGTATGAACCCTCGGGCGCTTTGCATGGGATTATGCGGGTCCGTGGCTTTACGCAGGATGACGGCCATATTTTCTGTGCCGAGGAACAGATCGAATCTGAGACCGCCAAGTTCATTGCGTTCCTGTCCAAGGTCTATGCTGACCTCGGGTTCCATGACTGGACCATCAAACTGTCGACTCGCCCGGAAAAGCGGATCGGATCGGATGAAAGCTGGGATCTGGTCGAAAAGGCGCTGGGTGATGCCTGTAAGGCAGCGGGCTATGACTATGAGGTTCTGGAAGGCGAAGGCGCGTTCTATGGCCCCAAGTTGGAATTCACTCTGACCGACGCGATCGGCCGGACATGGCAGTGCGGCACCTTGCAGGTTGACCCCAACTTGCCCGAACGTCTGGATGCCAACTTTATCGGAGCTGATGGCGGCAAGCATCGTCCGTTCATGCTGCACCGTGCGACATTGGGCTCGTTCGAACGCTTCATCGGTATCCTGATCGAAGAGCATGCTGGCAAGTTGCCGTTCTGGTTGGCCCCGCGACAGGTCGTGGTCGCCTCGATCACGTCAGAGGCGGATGACTATGTATTGGAAGTTGTCGAAACGTTGAAGGCCGCAGGCGTGCGGGCCGAGGCGGATATTCGCAACGAAAAGATCAACTACAAGGTTCGCGAGCACTCGGTCGGCAAGGTGCCTATCATTCTGGCCGTCGGTCACCGCGAAGTTGACGAGCGTACGGTAAGTGTGCGCCGCCTTGGCGAAAAACAGACACAGGTTCAATCGCTTGAGGCTGTAACAAAAGAGTTGTCTTTGGCGGCTACCCCGCCTGACCTTCTGTAACATTCGGCGATAATTTGCACGGAATCCGACCCCAAATTCGGGGTCGGATTGAAACATTTTCCATTTTTCATTTCAAAAACAGTTTGTTAACCTTCAAGATGGCATTACGCTCTTTGACGGGGTTGTGAGACACGGGCTCGTGAATTCACCTGCCCCGATTTAGCTACTACCTTTGTCATTGTCACAAGAAGACATACGCAGTCATCAAAAGGGATTACCGAGATGTCGAACACCGCAAAAACCCTGGTTATCGCAAGCGCAGTTGCAGCAGCCGTATCCGGCGTCGCCACAACCGCCTCCGCACAAGCCAAAGAGAAATGCTATGGCGTTTCGCTGGCCGGTCAGAACGACTGTGCCGCTGGCCCCGGCACCACCTGCGCGGGCACCTCGACCGTTGACTATCAGGGCAATGCCTGGACACTGGTCGACGCTGGAACCTGCGCCGATATCGAACTGCCCAAGTCGGCAGATGGTGCAGCGCGTGAAGGTTCGCTGGAACCGCTGGAGCGCGACCTGCCGGCATAAGCCCAAGCATCTGAGAATCGGAGGGGCGGGCCTTATCGCCCGCCTCTTTTCGTGACCGAAGGATTTGCACATGCTGGATAGTTCACTTCGATCGAACAGACTGCCCGCGGCACCGGGGGTCGGGTATAAACCCCAGCATTACGACCAGATTCTGGACCATGCGCATCCGGTCGGCTGGCTTGAAATCCATGCCGAAAACTACATGGGTGACGGCGGCAGACCGCTTGCGCAATTGCGCCACCTCTCTGAAAAATTCCCCATTTCCGTCCACGGCGTTGGCCTTTCGATCGGTGGAGAAGGCCCCCTGGACCCCGATCATCTGGCGCGCTTGAAACACTTGGTAGGGTGGCTGAACCCAGCCAGCTTTTCCGAGCATCTGGCCTGGTCGACTCATGACAGTTATTTCCTGAACGATCTTCTGCCCCTGCCCTACACTGACGAAACGCTGGAGCGAATCTGTGGCCATATAGACCAGGTTCAGGAAACCGTGGGACGGCAAATGCTGTTGGAAAACCCATCCAGCTATTTGGCTTTTGAAGAAAGTACATGGTCCGAGCCTGACTTCCTGCGGGAAATCGCACGTCGGACAGGATGTGGTCTTTTGCTGGATGTGAACAACGTCTTTGTGTCGGCAACCAATCTGGACTTCTCGCCGCAGAGCTACATCGACGCCTACCCGCTGGACAACGTCCACGAGATACACCTTGGTGGTCATGACGAAGACGAAGACGATCATGGCCGACCTTTGCTGATCGACAGCCACGGTCGCGAAGTCGTCGATCCGGTGTGGGCGCTGCTGGACTACGTGTTGAACCGTTCCGGCCCCAAACCCGTTCTGATCGAATGGGATACGGACGTACCCGACTGGTCCGTTCTTCGGGCCGAAGCAGATCGGGCTCAGGCGGCACTGGACCGCATTCCCGCATGAGCGTCTCGCAAACCTCGTTCCGCGTAGCCCTGCTTGACCCGTCGGCGGCTGTTCCGGACGGATTATGGGATGCCGCAGAACGCCCTGCCGGGCGGCGGTTCAGCGTTTACCGCAACAACGTGGCTGTTTCGCTGACCGAAGCGATGCATCAGGCCTTTCCCGTGATCGCACGACTGTTGGGCACACAGAACATGGATGGGCTTGCCGGGCTTTTCCTGCGCAAACACCCCCCGTCTTCACCGCTGATGATGTTCTACGGTGAGGAATTCCCCGAATTTCTTGCCGGGATGGAGCAACTGTCGCACCTTGGCTACCTTGCCGACGTAGCGCGTCTGGAACTGGCACTGCGCCGGTCCTACCACTCTGCCGACAGCCAGGCCGCACGACCCGATGCGCTGGCCATCCCACCGGAAGAGATCGTTCTGGCAAAGCTGGAATTTGCGCCATCCATGAAGGTTCTTCGGTCAGATTGGCCGCTGTTTTCGATCTGGCGCTTCAATTCCGAAGAGGGTGCACCCAAACCTGCATCCGGGTCCGAAGATATCCTGATCACCCGACCCGAATTCGACCCGGCCCCGCATTTGCTGCCCAAAGGCGGAGCGGACTGGATCGCCCGCGTTCAGGCCGGGGTTACCATTGGCGAGGCATTCGAACAAACCTCTGCCGAATTCCCCGAATTTGACCTTGGGGCCACTCTGGCGCTGCTTTTGCAGGGCGGCGCAATAACCTCTGTGACTATCGAAAGGCTGGCAACATGACTGCCCTGATCTCATTGCACAACAATACCCTGGGAAGGTTGGAATTGACCTCTGGCTGGTTGACACCGACCCTGGCACGGGTCGTGTTCATCGCGGTTCTGCTGTTCTATTTTTGGAATTCAGCAATGACGAAAATCGACGGTTCGATATTTTCGCCGTCTGCAGGCGCATTTGGTCAGATCTTCCCAAAAGCGGCCGAAGCCGCCTTGTACGATATTTCTCAGCTGACCATTATTCAGCGTATCGTGATTTTCCTAGGTACCGTTGCAGAGTTCGTTCTGCCCGCGCTGCTGCTGATTGGCCTGCTTACACGCCTGGCAGCATTGGGCATGATCGGTTTTATCTGGGTTCAGACCGCCACTGACGTTACCGGGCACGGCGTGAAACTTGGCAGCCTGTTCGACAATGCGATCTCACTGATAGACCAACGCATGATGTGGACTTTCCTGTTCCTGGTCATCGTCATTAACGGTGCAGGTCCGCTCTCGGCCGACCGAATCCTGCGCATTAAGTGACCTAGAAATGTGCCTTGGGCTCGTCCGGCTTTCCCGCGGCCAGCCCAAGAATGCCCGCCACGGCGGCAAAGGCCACCGGAAACATCGTAAAGGCGTTGAATCCAAACGCAAAATACATCCCGACGGCTGAGATCAGCAGCAATATTCCACCGATAAGGGCCCGCGCATGGGCCATTGCGCCCCCCGCGATGGCCAGCAAAGGCGCAATAATGGAAGCGGTCTGGATGAACTGTACGTTGTCCACTTGCTCAGCAAGGCCTTCGATCTCGCCGTAGTGGTTTATGAATTCGATATAGCCATAGCCAAAAAAGCCAACAATCATTCCGATCAAACCGGCAATGACGCCCAAAATCATTGATGCGTTGCGCATTTAAACCCTCATATTTACGTCAGACACATAAGCGCCCGATCAGGCAACGCCAAGGCTTGCCTTGGTTTTCGCGGTCCAGCCCAACAACAACGTACCGTCATCTTCGATCAAGGGGCGCTTCATCAAAGTCGGGTGTTCCTTCAGCAACTCCAAAGGTGGTCGCGTGCGTTGTTCCGCGTCCAATCCACGCCAAGTTGTCGACCGGGTATTGAGCAAAGCTTCGCCGAACGTAGCAAACGCCTCTGTCAGGACAGAATCGGGAACTCCTTGCGCGCGAACGTCTACAAATTCAATATTTTCAATTTCTTTCAGTGCCTTACGGCAAGTATCACAGTTTTTCAGGCCATATAGACGCATTTTGGGACCGTTCCTGTACTTGTATGAATTTTTGGCATTTTTGCCTGCTACATCCAGTTATTCTTGATTTTTTACTTCACCGTGCAATGTTGAAAAAGACGAAACACACAATTCGGGCTGCGTCGTGTGGGCGAAGCGGTGATGCGTTGTGGTTGCGTCAACCACTGCCCCCACCAATTTGTGGGACAACGTGTAAGTAGAAGGAGACACGGGAAATGCCAACTGGCACCGTGAAATGGTTTAATACCACGAAAGGCTATGGGTTTATTGCCCCTGACGAAGGTGGCAAGGACGTTTTTGTTCATATCTCGGCCGTAGAACGGTCCGGTCTGACCGGACTCGCTGACAATCAGAAAGTCTCGTATGAGTTGGAAGACGGACGCGACGGCCGACAAATGGCCTCTGATTTGAAGCCATTATAAAACACCCCGTCATCTGCGGGTACTAAAAGCAGGCCAACGGCCAATTTCCGGCCGTTGTCCATTCTCAAGGGTTTGAAACCTTACCCTCGCGTCGGTTTGGTATCGGCATGAGCGCTTTCGTTTTAGCCGAACACCACGATTTCCGAGCGTTCACACATCACACTGATGACTGATGTCATGAACCACTCAAAAAGGCGTCATGACATCAGAAGAAAGAGTTCTGTCGGCTTTAACTCTCGCGAATGACAGCCTCGAACTCGCGCCATTCCCGTGCCGTCATGCCCGAGTTTTCCTGCGTCACAGTTTCACCGGCCAACATGCGTCGCAGGCTATCAACCATCTGCGCCGAAAGGTTGACCGCACCCAAACGGTAATCTTCGAACGCTCTATACGCGAAGGGCACCCAGTCGGCGACGATCTTGCACATCATGTCGGCGTAAACTCGGATTTCGTACTGAGCATGTGGATCGGCCCGCAGGCGCAGGAAATGGAACAGGTTGTGCAGGTCGACCTTCCAGTACCACTGCGTGTAGATATTCGCAGGCAGGTTCATCCGCGCCAGTTCTCGCGCCAGCCCCTGCTGACCATCCTGGTTGATCATGGCTTCGTAATTGTCATAGCACCGCGCGCTGTCGGCCTTGAGCATTTCTAGTACGCGGGCTGCCTCTTCGCCTTGCAGGGCGTCGCCGCGACCCTGATTGTTCACTTCGGATTGTGCGGCCACGTGGTCCGGTGCAGGGATATAAAACTCTCGGTCCAGAATAGAATACCGCGCAGAATACTCATTCACATTTGCGGTCCGGTGACGAATCCACTGTCGGGCGACAAAGACCGGCAGTTTGACATGCAGCTTGATCTCGCACATCTCGAACGGGGTCGAGTGCCAGTGCCGCATCAGATAGCGGATCAGACCCTCGTCATTCTGCACCGACTTGGTGCCCTTGCCGTAAGATACGCGTGCCGCCTGACAAATTGCTGCGTCATCCCCCATGTAGTCAATGACGCGCACAAATCCGTGGTCCAGTACTTGATGCGCGGTATAGAGGTGGTCTTCCATCCCCTCAGCCACAACGCGGCGTGTTGGATGCGATTGCGCCCGTTGCGCTTCGATCTCGGCCAGTTGGTCAGAGGACAGCGGCATGAAAGTTCCTTTCCAGCAATGAGTCGCTCACCACTATATATCGGCAATTCACAGACAGGAACCGCGACATGTGCACCAAGCGTCGCAATTTCCAAATTGTGTCCACCCTGCCCCTCGACACGCTTGGCCCGCGCGCTAAGCTGCAGCCCATCACCTGAATAGAAAGGAAGCCACAATGGGGCTGACATATCTTCACACCATGGTCCGCGTGAAGGATCTGGAGAAGTCGATGGCGTTCTATGAACTGCTGGGCCTGAAGGAAACCCGCCGTTATGACAGCGAAGCGGGGCGGTTTTCGCTGATCTTCATGGCACCTCCGGGACAAGAGGATCGGCCGATCGAGCTGACCCACAATTGGGATGGGGATGACACTTTGCCCAGCGACAGCCGACATTTCGGGCATCTCGCTTATGGGGTCGACAACATTTACGAAGTTTGTCAGCACCTGCAGGATAACGGCGTCGTGATCAATCGCCCACCGCGTGACGGGCGTATGGCGTTTGTGCGCTCACCCGACAATATCTCGGTCGAGCTGCTGCAAAATGGTGACGCGCTGGAACCGGCCGAGCCCTGGGCCAGCATGGAAAGTGCCGGTCACTGGTGATCCGCTGGCTGATAGCATTGGGTCTGGCCGTTCTGGCCAGCCCCGTTCGGGCCGAGACCTGCCGGCTTGCACTGGCACTCGCTATGGATATCTCGACTTCCGTGGACGAGAACGAAGACGTTTTGCAAAGGCAGGGTCTTGCGGCTGCATTGATCGCACCAGAAGTGGTCGAGGCGTTTTTTTCCTCGCCCGCACCGGTGGCGCTGGCCGTGTATGAGTGGAGTGGTCGCACCACACAACGCGTTGTTCTGAACTGGACCATGATCAACACCGAAGCCGACCTGCTGGTTGCAGCTTCAACAGTGCAACAATCTGTTCGTTCGGATAGTGGCTCAGCCACAGCAATGGGCTATGCCTTGGCATTTGGCGCGACTTTGATGCAGCAAGCACCGCCCTGCCTGTTCCAAACTATCGATCTGTCCGGGGATGGCTCAAACAATGACGGCTATGGGCCGGATTCGGCATACCGGCACTTTCCCTTTCAAAACGTCGTGGTCAACGGGTTGGTGATCAACGCTGCGGACTTCGAAGGAGAATTGTTCCTCATCCCGTTCTTCGAGAACAACGTTCTGCATGGCCCTGGCGCGTTTTTAGAAATCGCACAAGGGTTCGAGGATTTTGAGCGTGCGATGCGCCGCAAACTTGAGCGTGAGCTGAAAGGGTTGCAGATCGGTGCGTTGAAGGAGGGTGCACATCAATGATCCGCCCCCTGGCCACGATACTTGTCATGTTCGCCAGCGCCGCTGCGTCGGAATGCAGGCAAGCACTGGCGTTGGGGCTGGACGTGTCAGGTTCGGTCGACAGCGCCGAGTATAGGATGCAAACCGGCGGTCTGGCTGCGGCCTTGCAACGCCCTGAAGTTGTTCAACTGATCCTGTCCGACATCGGCGCGCCTGTGCGATTGGCGATCTACGAATGGAGCGAGACCCGCCATCAACATATGTTGGTAAACTGGACTGAGATCCGCACGGCACAAGATCTTGCACGGATCAGCGACCAATTGAAGACCGTCGCGCGGGGTAACGCACCACAGGGCACGGCTGTTGGGTCGGCAATGCGGTTCGGAGCCAATCTACTGTCGCAGCAACCGAATTGCTGGAAACGCACATTGGATCTGTCAGGGGACGGCAAGCACAATCTGGGCCCCCATCCACGCAGCGTGAAAGCCGAACTGGAAAACACCAGCATCACGATCAACGGGCTCGTGATCGGCGCAGACGATCCCAGTCATGGCGACAAACGCTATGTCCAAGTCGGTGAGCTTTCCGCCTATTACAACACATGGGTAATACTGGGGCCCGGAGCCTTCGTCGAAGTCGCTTTGGGCTTTGAGGCCTATGAGGACGCGATGACCCGAAAACTGGTACGCGAGCTGGAGGGGCTAACCCTGTCCGACGCCGCAGATACCCTGCACCCTTGATCAATAGATGTACCGGATTTGGTCCGTCCAATACCGCTCGACCCGACGCAGGGATGTGGTGATGTCGTCGATGCCTTCCAGCCCCAACACGCCGCGATTTTGCAGCCCCTCAACGTGGCGCGAAAACAGCTCGGATACGACATCGCGTATTTCACGACCGCGTGGGGTCAATCGAACCCTTACGGAACGGCGGTCGATCTCGCATCTTTGATGGTGCATGTACCCCATTTCGACCAGTTTCTTAAGGTTGTAGCTGACGTTGCTGCCCTGATAATACCCGCGACTTTTCAGTTCACCCGCGGTGACTTCATGGTCGCCGATATTGAACAAAAGCAAGGCCTGTACGGCGTTGATCTCCAATACGCCAACACGCTCAAACTCATCCTTGATGACGTCCAATAGCAACCGGTGCAGCCGTTCCACCAAGGCAAGTGCCTCAAGATAGCTGGTCATGAACCCTTTGGTTCCCGGCGCGGAGACCTGCATTTCCATACTCATCCGATCCTCCGATTCAGTCGCGCTGTTTCAGGCAGGATGAATGGAAATCCCGAAAAATCGGTTAAGCCGGGTTTTCTTCTATTTTTGAAAGGTCTGCGCGATGTCCGATATCAATTCGGAATAGGTTTCGGGCGGCTGCACCTGCCCTGTGACCCACTGATAAAGATCCTGGTCGTTTTCGTGCAACAACGCATCATAATTATCCAGATCCGACGGCTCCATGGCCGTCAGATTTCGGTCAGCATAGGCTGACAGGATCAGATCCATTTCTTTGATCCCACGCCGCATGGATCGCATCTTCAGCCGCTTTATACGAACGTCCCGTGGTTCGTTCACCGACCCTGCTCCAGCATCAGACGCACCCTTTTCTCCAGCTTCGCGGCCCGCTCGGCGCTGGCGCGCATTTCACCGCGAATGGAACGCAGCTCAGCCACGACATCCGCAAGCTCGGGTGCGCCTTCTTCCGCTTCGACGGGGGCATCCATGCCTTCGCCTTCGCCGGTCAGCAGCCACATGATCGACACGTTGACCATGCCTGCCATCATGGAAAGACGGTTCGCGCGTGGCTCGGACAGATCATTTTCCCAGGCTGCAATTGTCGTCTTTTTCACGCCAAGCCTGCGGGCCATCTGGGCCTGGGTCATACCAGCCGCTTCGCGTGCCCCTGCCAGCCTGTCCCCGAATGTCGCAGAGTCCGGTCCGTACCAGTCATTCTCGTCGTTCATCGGGCTCTCCAATTCCATTATTCATATCGCTTGATCGTCATTCGAGCGCACCCTATGACAGTCAAGCTGAACATACAAATCGAGGCCGACCATGAGTTTCCTTTCTGCGACACTGTCACGCGTGAAGCCATCGCCCACCATTGCGATAACCGCTAAAGCGGCCGAATTGAAAGCTGCCGGGCGCGATGTCATCGGCCTAAGCGCGGGCGAGCCCGATTTCGACACTCCGCAGAACATCAAGGACGCAGCAGTAGCGGCCATCGCGGCCGGTAAGACCAAATACACTGCGCCTGACGGCATCCCTGAATTGAAACAAGCTGCCTGCGCCAAGATGAAGCGTGACCACGGGTTGGACTATACGCCCGCGCAGATTTCGGTCGGCACCGGCGGCAAGCAAACCTTGTACAATGCCCTGATGGCCACGATGAACGAAGGCGATGAGGTTGTGATCCCTGCGCCCTATTGGGTTAGCTATCCGGATATGGTGCTATTGGCCGGAGGCACTCCGGTAATCGCGGAAACTTCGATCCAGACAAACTTCAAACTGACCGCAGATCAGCTTGAGGCTGCGATCACGCCGAAGACCAAGTGGCTTATCTTCAACTCACCGTCGAACCCCACTGGTGCAGGCTATAGCCGTGAAGAGCTGAAAGAACTAACCGACGTCCTGATGCGCCATCCGCATGTTTGGGTCATGTCCGACGACATGTATGAACATCTGGCGTATGACGGGTTCGAATTTTGCACCCCGGCCGAAGTCGAGCCCCGCCTTTATGACCGGACGCTGACCTGCAACGGTGTCTCCAAAGCCTATGCGATGACTGGCTGGCGCATTGGTTACGCGGCAGGACCGGTCGAGGTTATCGCCGCCATGCGCAAGATTCAGTCGCAATCGACCTCGAACCCCTGCTCGGTCAGCCAATGGGCGGCGGTTGAAGCACTGAACGGCACTCAGTCCTTCCTGGCCCCCAACAACGAAACGTTCAAACGCCGCCGTGATCTGGTTGTTCGCATGCTGAACGAAATCGACGGCATCAGCTGCCCGACGCCCGAGGGGGCGTTCTACGTCTATCCATCCATTGCCGGGCTAATTGGCAAAACCACCCCCGCAGGCACTGTGATCGACTCGGATGAGGCGTTTGCCACCGCATTGCTGGAAGAGGTAGACGTGGCCGTCGTGTTCGGTGCGGCTTTTGGCCTGTCGCCAAACTTTCGGGTCAGCTATGCGACCTCGGACGAGGCGCTGACCAAAGCCTGCACCCGCATCCAGCGCTTTTGCGCATCATCGACTTGAGTAAGCGCAAATGACGTCGGAACTGCCCGAATATTATTTCCGCGTTCGCGAAAATGGTGCGGCGGTTTTCAGGATCGACACTGAAAACCGCCAGCGCCGGATCGAGATGGATCAGATCGCGGTCATCAACATCCGCAATGGCGAGGTGAAACCGCAAGGCCAACGCACGTTGTCCGACGCCGACAAGGCCGAGATTGCCCGTTGGATGGAGGCGCGAAAAGCGTTGCTGGCCCAGCGCGACATCGATGACATTCACCGCGCGGTTGATTATCTGAACCTCACCACGCAATGGGCGCAATCCAAGGCGACACCAGAGCAGCTTGAGGACGTAACCGACCGGTTGTTGCTGGCCATGCATGATCTACGTTCTGTCCTGGTGCGAAAAAAGGCAGACCGCTTCGGCAAAGACTGACCCGCCGAATCTTACTCGGCGGGCACACCGACCTCGCGGACCGAGCGCATCCAGAACCGCGCCATCAGCATAACCGCTGCGCAGGCCAGGCCCAGAACAAGGCCGAGCCAGACTCCGATTCCGTCCATGCCCAATACGAAGCCAAAGTAGTACGAGGACGTGATCCCCACGCCCCAATAACTGAGCGCGGCCATGACCATCGGGACCTTTGCGTCCTGCAAGCCGCGCAGCAGACCCAACGCAATGACCTGTGCGCCATCCACCAACTGAAACAAGGCAGCCATGGCCAGCAGGCCTGTACCGATCATCAGAATTTCCGGACGCTGCGGGTCATCCGGTTCCATGAACAGGGAAATCAAAGGCTCGGCATAGGCTAGGAACAGGATGACAGTCAGGACCGAGATCACCAAAGACATCCCCGTCACCGCAATCGCGCCGCGTTCCAGATGTGGCCTATCTTTCCGGCCCAACGCGTTCCCGGCCCGGATCGTCGCAGCGTTTGACAACCCCAGATGCACCATGAACGTCGCGGATGCCAAATTAAGTGCAATGCCATGTGCCGCCAGCGGAACCTGACCCAGCCAGCCCATCATGATCGCTGACATTGCGAACAGGCTGACCTCGGACAGGGTCGTCAGGCCAATCGGCACGCCAAGGCGGAGAACGCTAAGAAACATCTCCCAATCTGGACGCCAGAACCTTTGGAACAGGCTATGTTCGGGCAGAACGCGCATGGCGTAAATCACCACGCAAACCAGCGACACGATCTGCGTAACGACCGACGCGATTGCGGCGCCCATCACACCCAGCTCAGGGGCTCCCCAATTGCCGAAGATCAAGGCATAGTTGGTAAACGCGTTAACCACCGCCGCCGCCACGGTGATCCACAAAACGATCTGAGTCCGCTCTAACGCGGCCAGATAGGATTTCAACACCATGACCAAAAGCGCCGGAATCAAGCCCCACCCGGCGACCCTTAGGTACTGGGACGCGGTGTCGGCAACCTGCGGGTCCTGCTTCAACGCAAGAAAAATTGGGTAAGACCACCAGAGCATTGGCATCATGACCGCCGCATAGATCAACGACAACCACAACCCCATGCGCGTTGTACGGCGAATGCTTGTTTCGTCTTCTTCGGCCGCGGCCGTCGCCACCATTGGCATGACGGCCAAACCGAATCCGGCCCCAAACAGGAACAGCACAAAGAAATAGCTGCTGGCCAGGGTCACGGCGGCCAGCGCCTCGACACCGTACCAACCCAGCATGACCGTATCCGTCAGCCCAATTGCAAATTGGGCCAGGTGCCCGCCGATCAGCGGCAGGCCCAGCACAGAAATGGCCCGGAAGTGGCCACCATATGTCATCACCTTACTCATCCGAACAGCCTTATGCCCGGCCCGAGGCCGGGACAAGAGGCGAACGACGAAATTTCACCTTGAGACTACACCCGCAGGTTCAAATGTTACCTGAGAGGACTACTGTCACACCGTTTCAGGATGCAGTGAATTGCCCAGAATATGTTCCGAATGCTGGATCACGTGATGCGCCTGCCCGACGATCAAAGGATCGGGGCTGTCGACGATTTCATGGTTCTTGTCCGGATAATCCAGTGTGGACAGGAAGTGGCGCATGCAATTCAGACGCGCGCGCTTTTTGTCGTTCGATTTCACGATGGTCCACGGGGCATCGGCTGTGTCGGTGTAGAAAAACATCGCCTCTTTGGCCTCGGTATAATCGTCCCATTTATCAAGGCTGGCCTTGTCGATCGGCGAAAGCTTCCACTGTTTCAGAGGATCGGTTTCGCGGCTTTTGAACCGGCGTTGCTGCTCGGGTTGCGTGACCGAAAACCAGTATTTGTAGAGCTGGATGCCCGAGCGCACCAGCATCCGCTCCAGCTCGGGTGTTTGGCGCATGAACTCGAGATACTCGTTGGGTGAGCAAAATCCCATGACCCGTTCAACCCCCGCGCGGTTGTACCAGGACCGGTCGTAGAAAACCATTTCGCCGACCGTGGGCAATTCCTGAACATAGCGCTGATAGTACCACTGCCCCTTCTCTTCCCAGGTGGGCTTGTTCAGGGCAACGACACGCGCTTGGCGTGGGTTCAGGTGCTCCATAAAGCGTTTGATCGTTCCACCTTTGCCTGCGGCATCCCTGCCCTCGAACAGCAGGACAAACCGCTGGCCGGTTTCCTGTGCCCAATGTTGTACTTTTAGCAATTCTGCCTGCAGTTGCGCCTTTTCCGCCTCATAAGCTTTGCGCGCCATCTTGCGATCATAAGGATATTTGCCGCTTTCAAAGGCCTGACGAATTCTCTCGGGGCTAGGCTCGGCCGGTGAGGTTTTGGCTATCGCCGACAGGTTGGCAGGGTCTTGCACATTCTCGATCTGCGTCACTACTTCCATTCAGGTTCTCCTTGTCTCACTGTCCGGGAAAACGCCTAGCAGTCGGGTGAAAAACACGCTTTGATTGGTGTCAAAGTTTTACATCTTTCTGGGCGTGTGCTTCAGGTACAACAAAGGGCTTCGGCTATGGAAAAAAAGTTCATTGATCTTAACGGCCAGAGGTTCCTTCGGCGCAGCTGGGGGGACCCCGAACTTCCGCCCTTGTTGATGCTTCACGGTTTTCCCGAATATGGCGGCGCGTGGCAGGACCTGGCCCCGCATTTGTCCTCCGACTTTCATTGCATCGCCCCCGATCAACGCGGTTATGGGCAAAGCTGGGCACCGGAAGGCGTCGACCATTATGCCCTGTCGCGACTGGTCTCGGACATGGTGACGCTGATCGAGGGGTTCGCCCGCCCGGTTTGTGTTCTTGGCCACGATTGGGGAGCGTCTGTGGCCTATGGTTTGGCCATGTTCCGCCCTGATCTGGTGGACCGGTTGATCATCGCCAACGGCGTGCATCCGGCGCCCTTCCAACGGGCCATGGCCGCAGGCGGGGCGCAATCCGAGGCTTCGCAATACATCAATGCACTGCGCGCACCAGACGCGGCAGAGCGTTTGTCGGCGGACAATTTCGCCAAGCTCGAACAGTTCTTTCGTTTCGGGATGGGTACAGACTGGCTGACGGACCAGCAAATGCAGGTCTATCGTACAGAATGGGGCCGGCCCGGGCGGCTGGAGACTATGCTGAACTGGTACCGGGCATCGCCGCTGGTGGTTGCGAAACCCGGCGCACCGCGCACGGATCTGCCAGAGCTGCCGAAGGACCGGTTGATGGTTCGCTGCCCCCACCTGTTGCTGTGGGGGCGTGAAGACAAGGCGTTGCTACCAGAATCGACGGAGGGGCTGGAAGACTACGCGCCCGACCTGACGCGCATCGACATACCGAACGCCGATCACTGGCTGCATCACCAACAACCCAAAACGGTGGCGCAGGCAATCCTTGGGTGGATGGCGCGCTAAATCCGTTTACCGGTGCCCCCAATCCGCCGGGTCATCCGAGTTGTTGGGTGACAGGCCCAATATGTCACCATCTGTGGAACACCCCAGCCCCAAAACGGTCCGGTTCGCATAAGAAAAATACGCGCACACCTGATTGATTTCGAGGATCTCGCCATCGTCCCATCCGGCCGCGCGCAGGGCTTCCACGTCTTGCCGTTTCAACTCCGCCGGGGCCTCGGTCAGTTTGCGCGCGTAACGCATGGCCTCAATCTGAGCCGCATCCAACGGGGCCTCCTCTGGTGTGTCAGCCTCAATCGCCGCGCGAATTGCCTGGCTACGCTCCGGATCGCCCAACAAACGCTGCAAACCGCTGTAATGGTGCTCAACACAATAACTACATTTGTTCAGCGCGCTGACCCACACGCCCAGCACCTCAAGAAACCATTTCGGGATCGTGTTGGACGAATGGTGCAGCACGTTCTTGTACATGGCCATGTGACCTTCCATCGAATGTGGCCGCAAGGAATGCACCATCATGATGTTATCGACGTTGTTGCCGGGGCCAGTAACACGGTCGTAAAGTTTCCTGAGTTTTCCTGTTGCTTCATCAAAAGGGATGGTTCTGATCCAGCTCATCTCTTTGCCTCCCGTATCCATTTGCTTTTGCAGCCAAACCTAAACAGATTGCAGAAACAATGCGAGGCCTTGGCGACCACGTCTACCTGGAGCATTTCACCTGACTGCAATGAGAGCGCTCTGGGCATTCTCCACCGCCACCTGATAAAGAACTGCCGACACCCCGTTTCACTATTTTGATTTTTCAGCGATGCGCCTTCCTCTGTTCTTGTTTGTCCTGTCAATCTGCGGCCTGTTCGCGGCACTGTTCCACCCTGCTCTTTCTGATTGGGTAATGGTCGCAGGGCTTTGCACCGTCGCAAGCGCGATATTGCGGCTTGGAAAATGGTTGCGCAGATCGAAAGCGCCGAAGGACTGGGCCGTGGTTGATGGATCAAATATTTTGCACTGGCGAGAGGGCATTCCGGACATTGCCACCGTGCGCGAAGTTGTCGACGCTTTGACCGCCTCCGGCCTAACCCCTGGCGTCGTGTTCGATGCAAATGTCGGCTACAAAATCTCAGATCGCTACATGAAGGACAAAACTCTTGCCTCACTGCTTGGGTTGCCCGTTGACCACGTTATGGTCGCACCCAAAGGAACGCCAGCCGACCCGCTTGTTCTACAGGTCGCTCGTGACCTAGGGGCTACCATTGTCACAAACGACCGTTTTCGCGACTGGGTTGACGATTATCCGGATGTGCTACAGGCCAAAGAGCTTGTGCAGGGTGGCTATCGGAATGGGGCTCTCTGGCTGGCGTTGTGACCGTGGGTCCCGCCAAGTCAAACATGTAGCGTGTCAACTTCAGTTCCCCATCGGGGCGCATCATAGCCGACAAACCGCACACAACACTTCGCGCGCCCCTTCCCCCGGACCACATCCCCTGCCATAATGGGACCAAACCCAAAAACAAGAGCAGCACCCATGCCCGACGATCTGTTGACGCCAGAAGCGACCAATACCTATGACGCCTCCTCGATCGAGGTGCTTGAAGGTCTGGAACCGGTCCGCAAACGCCCCGGTATGTATATCGGCGGCACGGATGAGCGTGCGCTGCACCATATGGTGGCCGAAATCCTCGACAACTCGATGGACGAAGCGGTTGCGGGCCACGCCAACCGGATCGAGGTTGAGCTGCACGCCGATTACGCTCTGACGGTGCGCGACAACGGGCGCGGTATCCCGATTGATCCGCATCCCAAATTCCCGGACAAATCGGCGCTTGAAGTCATTCTTTGCACCCTACATGCGGGCGGCAAATTCTCGGGGAAGGCCTATCAGACCTCGGGCGGTCTGCACGGTGTGGGTGCATCGGTTGTTAATGCGTTGTCAGATTCCATGGTTGTACAGGTAGCGCGGGATAAGCAACTTTATGAACAACGCTTTTCGCGTGGTGTTCCACTGGGTCCGGTCGAAAAGGTTGGCGCAGCCCCAAACCGGCGCGGCACCACCGTGACATTCCACGCGGACGAAGAAATCTTCGGCCATCACAAGTTCAAACCCGCGCGGTTGTTCAAATCCATCCGCTCCAAGGCCTACCTGTTCTCGGGCGTCGAAATTCGCTGGAAATCCCATATCGACGACGGCGAAACGCCAACCGAGGCCAGCTTCCACTTTCCCGGCGGGCTGTCGGACTACCTGAAGGAAACGATGAACGGCTCGTCCACCTATGCCGAACAACCTTTTGCCGGCACTGTCGACTTTCGGGAAAAATTCGGCGCCGCCGGCAAGGTCGAATGGGCGATCAACTGGACGCCCTCGCGCGACGGGTTCATCCAGTCCTACTGTAACACCGTCCCCACCCCCGAAGGCGGCACCCATGTGGCAGGTTTCTGGGCTGCAGTCCTCAAGGGCATCAAGGCGTACGGAGAGCTGATCAACAACAAGAAGGCCGCGCAGATCACCCGCGACGACCTGATCACCGGTGGCTGCGCGCTGGTATCCTGCTTTATCAGTGAACCGGAATTCGTCGGCCAGACCAAAGACCGCCTTGCGACGGTCGAGGCGCAGCGGCTGGTAGAGAATTCGGTCCGCGACCATTTCGATAACTGGCTGGCCGCGGACACGAAATCCGCCGGTGCTATTCTCGATTTCCTCATTCTGAGGTCCGAAGAACGCCTGCGCCGACGCGCCGAGAAAGAAACACAACGTAAGTCCGCCACTAAAAAACTTCGTCTTCCCGGCAAGTTGGTGGACTGTTCTAGTTCAACACGCGACGGAACAGAATTATTCATCGTCGAAGGAGATTCTGCGGGCGGTTCTGCAAAAATGGGCCGAAACCGCAAAACGCAGGCCCTGCTGCCCCTGCGCGGCAAGATCCTGAACGTGCTGGGCGCGGCCAGTTCCAAGCTGGGCACCAATGCCGAGATCAACGATTTGACGCAGGCGCTGGGTGTCGGTCTTGGCACCAAGTTCAATGTCGATGACCTGCGCTATGACAAGATCATCATCATGACAGACGCGGACGTGGACGGCGCGCATATCGCGGCGCTGTTGATGACGTTCTTCTTCACCCAGATGCGGCCGATGATCGACACGGGCCACCTGTACCTCGCCTGCCCGCCTCTGTATCGCCTGACCCAAGGCGCCAAGCGGGTTTATTGCCTTGACGAGGCCGAGCGGGATGAGTGGCTTGAGAAAGGTCTGGGCGGCAAAGGCAAGATCGACGTCTCACGCTTCAAGGGTCTGGGTGAAATGGACGCCAAGGACCTGAAAGAGACCACGATGGACCCCGCGTCCCGCAAATTGATCCGCGTCACCATCGACGAGGACGAACCCGGCGAGACCGGCGATCTGGTCGAGCGCCTGATGGGCAAAAAACCCGAACTGCGGTTCCAGTACATTCAGGAGAACGCGCGGTTTGTGGAAGAGTTGGATGTTTGAGACGGTTTAAAGCAATGCGCAGAACATGGATAAACCCAATCAGGAAAATGGTCTCATAAATCAACAAGCAATGCAGGGGCCATATGTTGGGGTCACGTAAGGCAAGGCTGCGATGGGCGGCCGCTATTCTTTTTCTTGCTGGTATGATTGCACTGCAGGCGGATCATCGTCGCAGGCCAGCCACTGTTGAAGAAATTGTCGACTCATTTCTTCACATCCACAATATTCCTGGTGCTGTGCTGGCCTATGGCCCATGGCGTGCGGACCCTAAAATCGTGGCATTCGGTGTTTCCGATCCAATTCAGAATACTCCTATGCAGCCTGACCAGCCATTTCGTTTAGCCTCGCTCACCAAACCCATTGCGGCCAGAGCCTTGATCAAAGCTGAGGAACGCGGTCAGTTCGACCTGGAGCGTCCAATAGCCGAGCTAGCCAACCTTCCCCCGCCTCTTGATCCGCGATCCTCTCAGGTTACGGCCCGGCAACTTTTGGCGCATACGGGGGGGTTTGACAAAAACGTTAGCTACGATCCGATCTTCGCTCCAGAACGCCTCGGCCTCGATTTGTCGGCCAGTTGCCCCGAAGTGGCCCAAACCGTATGGGAAACCATGCCCCTGGATCACGCGCCTAACAGAAAAACGGCGTACTCGAATGTTGGTTTCTGCCTTCTGAGCAACCTGATAACCAGCACGCCGGGAATGACTGTCGAACACGCCTTGCAGCAGGTCGCCGATATCCATCTCGAAGGTGCCGTCGGACCCAATTGGGAATTTGGCATCGATGGCTGGACCCGCGTGTTGGATTCTGAGGCTGATCAAAACTGGCTTTTGGGGCTGGGTATCGCTGGCGGGGCAATCGGCACAGCCGAAGCGATCTGGTATTTCGCCTCGGTCCCTCAACCCCATTTTGAGGCGACGGCGACCCATGATGAAAACACTGATTTCTATGCTTCAGGATGGCATGTGTGGCCAGAGGAAAACGGCCAGCACCTGACCCATTGGGGCGGCCTTCAGGGTATTTTTACTGCTATATTTCGATTCTCCGACGGAGAGACCATTGTCATCTTGTTCAACGCCTCACCTGTCGATCGCGGAAGTGCCTTTGCGTCGCTTCATAACGCGTTGTATGAAAATAATAACGTCAAAAGATAAAGTAAAATTGCACGAGCATATGATCGAATCTCTGGCGAGCATCAAACCCGACTCGCGGCTTCAAAACACGCAGGGAACGCGCGGTTTGTGGAGGAGTTGGATGTTTGAGAATTCTCTATAGAGCACAATATTCCTGCCTAAAATCGGCTTATAAGGACTTTTGAAAAGCAGTTGGCTAGCAGAAAAACAGTTCAAATCGCTTTTTTCGTTGTACTAGGTGGCCTTGCAGTGTCTGCGGCCGCCATTCCTCGTGACTGGGTAATCGAGCCTATCGACGAATGTGATATTGCGAGAACTTGGCACGAATGGGAAATCATAAGGACTGGAGAACCTGTATCCTTTCAGGAATTCCTCAATAACTACTATCGTGTTTCCGTTCCGGAATTAACGCCTTCGGGGTTTGATCCCGCCCCTTACGCAGTGTCAATAAAGCGAAAGTCTTTCAATACATCATACGACAACGAGATAAAGGAATACGACTTCGAGATATCATGGACTGGTAAGATGAAGTCGCTTCTGAGAATGAGCGTGGATTTAAGCTACTGGAACAGGCTCAGAAAGTTAGATTGCGAATAGCGACAACTTCGTTGCACCTTTTTTGCAAGTCGAATTTAAATCGATCCAGCATGCTCGTACACTTATGCGGGCGGGGCAACCTAGTGCTTGATGCTTCGCATCAAACACGGAATGGATAGGGCGAACCATCACCACACGGCTCCCCATAATCCCCTTGCCTAACCCGTTGATCCCGTTCAAACTTGCGCGCAATTGTCATCCAAGAACAAATTCTGAGGATCCGAGCGTCCAAGACCCAATTTGAACGAACAAATTTTTCGAACGGGAGGACGACATGAAATCAGTAACCCTCGGGCTGGCCTTTGCCTTGCTGGCCAGTCAGGCAAGCGCGCAGCAGTCGCTGATCGGCGCATCGCCTATTCCGGTCGGGGCAGAGTTACGGTTCTGCTATTACAACGGCCTCGCTTATTCGGTGGACGCCTTTGTTGTGATCTCTGGCAACAACACCGTGACCGAAACGTCCAGTACGCGCGAAGAACACCTTCTGCGGTGTATCAAAAGCGGCGACGGTGTCATGAAGTGGAAACCGGAGAGCGGTATTCAGGTCAATCGCTGAACTGAAAGGTCGGGCCTTCTAGCCCACATTCCCCTTCCAGCCAGTCTGCAATCTGGCCGGCGGGATGCTCCCAGCCGGGCTCCATGAACAAGAAATGCGCGTGGTTTTCCACCGACATAAACGTTCCGCGATCCCCGTACAGATTGGCCAGCGCACGGCAGGTGTTTGGGTTGACGGCGCGATCCTCGGTGCCTGATACGATCAGCACCGGGCAGTCGACCTTGTCGATATCAACCTTCATCGCATGCTGATCGTCGAACATCCAAAAAAACATCTCGAACATAACCCGCCCGCTCTCTGCACCCAGCTGGTCGAACACCTCATGCTGCTGCGCCTCGGGCATCTTGTTCAGCGCAAAGGGGGCCATCAGGTCGAACTCGACATGCATGGGCTGTTTCCAGAACGCCCCGCCCTCCATCAGCGCGCGCGGGATGGCGCGCTCATCGTCGGTTTCGGGCAAGGTGCCCCACGGCGCGTTCGGGTTGATCAGGACAATAGCACTGGCCAACCCGCGCGCGGCCACTTGCTGCGCCACCACGCCCGCGATGGCATGGCCGAGGATGACCGGCTTGCTGTCCAAGCTCTGCACGAGTTCGGCTATGTCATTGGCATAATCCGCGACACTGGTATCCGTAAGTCCGGGGTCAGGTTCGGCCTCGGGGTCCCCACCATGAAAGCGCAGCGCAGGAGTATGCACGGTCCAGCCGCGCGCGCGGAAGAAACCCGCGTAGTCCGCCATACACCAAGGTCCGGCAAAGGCCCCGTGGATCAGAACAATCTCTTTGGTCATCAAAACGCCCTCTCGTCACTCGCCCCCACTATGCGAGACGACAGGCGCGCGCGGCAAGGCCGTCGGGGTCAGACGGACATACCGATCAGGGCAACGCCAACGGCCATCAGTAGGGCCGCGCCAAGGCGACGCATCCAGTTGCCCTCATGCAGGAAGATAAACCCGATCAGCGCAGCGAAGATCACCGAGGTCTCGCGCAATGCTGAAACCGCACCCAGTGGTGCGAAATTCTTGGCGTAAAGCACCAGACCATAGGCCGTCATCGACACCAGCCCGCCCAGGATACCGATCATCCAGACCTTTGCTGGAAGGCTGGCCAGTGTGTCCCGCTTTTTGATGCCGACGAACCCGGCAATGAACAGGTGCAGAAACGCGCCCCAGGCCCAATAGCTAAGCGTATTGCCCGACAGCCGCACGCCGATGCCGTCCACAACTGAATAGATCGAGATGCAAAACCCCGTACCCAGTGCAAACCACAGCGCCCAGCGCCCGACGCCGGACCGCAAGGCACTCCAACTGCTGAGCTGAATACCAAGCGCGATCAGCGCAATCCCGCCCCAAGCCTGCAGTGGCAGCACCTCGCCCACCAGTATCATCGCCCAGAGCGAGACCAACGCAGGCACGATACCACGGGCGATCGGGTAGACGACGCTCAGATCCCCATGCTGATAGGCTTTGCCCAGCATGTAGTAGTACCCAAAATGCACGACGGTCGAGATCAGGATGTATGGAAAGCTTTCAGCACTGGGCAGCGGCAGCAGCAAGACCATGGCCGTTGCAGGGATGACATGCCCAAATGCGACAAGACCCAAAGTGGTCGTTCGGTCGGCGGCTGTTTTGACGATGGCGTTCCACACCGCATGCAGCAACGCAGCCGTCAAAATGATGGCGATGACAAACAGAGTCACTTCCGAACCTTTCGCGCAGAGAGAACCGGCCCAAGATACGGGCCGGTTTCGTTACTTGCACAGAGCAAGACCGATCACAATGCAGCCTTGAACAGAGCGGTCAGATTGTCCTCAGTCAATTCGATTGGGTTACCCCCACAAGACGGATCGATGATCGCACCTTGCACCAGTTCCGGGATCGCAGCTTCGGTCACACCCAGTTCGGACAGCCTGGTTGGGATACCCAGCGCGTCGTTGAACGACTGGACAAAACCGCGGACGCCATCAAAGCCGCCATCAATTCCCAGATAGGCCGCCGCCGACTGAAACCGATCAGCGATAGCTGGGGCATTGAATTCCAGCACTGTGGGCATGCAAACCGCGTTGGTGGTGCCGTGGTGAGTGTTGAAAACCGCGCCAATCGGGTGGCTCATGGCGTGGATCGCGCCCAGGCCTTTCTGGAAGGCGGTCGCCCCCATCGCTGCCGCGCTCATCATCTGCGCGCGGGCCTCGATATCCGTGCCATCTGCATAGGCGCGTGGCAGGTACTCCTTGACCAGCCGCATACCTTCCAACGCAATGCCGTGGCTCATCGGATGATAATGCGGGCTGGAATACGCCTCGACACAATGCGCAAATGCATCAAGACCGGTGCCCGCCGTGATGAATTTGGGCATACCAACCGTCAACTCTGGGTCGCAGATCACCACGGTCGGCAGCACCTTGGGATGGAATATGATCTTTTTCGCGTGGGTTTCGGAATTCGTAATGACACTGGCGCGCCCGACCTCGGACCCGGTCCCGGCTGTGGTCGGCACAGCGATAATCGGCGCAATGACATCCGAAACCGCGCGTGTCCACCAATCGCCGACATCCTCGAAATCCCAAACCGGGCGCGCCTGCCCTGCCATAAAGGCAACCATCTTGCCCAGATCCAAGCCGGAACCGCCGCCAAAAGCGATCACACCATCATGGCCGCCCGCGTTGTAGGCCTCGACCCCCGCCTCAAGGTTTTTTTCGTTCGGGTTCGGGTCCACATCGCTGAACAGCCCGCGCCCCAGCCCTGCGGCCTCCATGATATCCAGCGTCGCCGCGGTGATCGGTAGATCGGCCAACCCTTTGTCGGTGACCAGCAACGGCTTTTGCATACCAGCGGCGGCACATGCCTCAGGCAGTTCTTTGATGCGGCCCGCGCCGAATTTGATTGCGGTCGGATAAGACCAGTTTCCAACAAGTGACATGTCAGGATTCCTTTGTGATTTGAGACCTGCCCGGCCGAGGGGGTCAGTACCGGACAGGCCAGTGCCCTTAGCCCGTGACCTTTTTCAGGTGGTAGGATTTAGGACGTGTCAGGTTGTGATAGCCAATGACGGACAAACCGCCGCCGCGGCCGGTATTCTTACAGCCGGTCCAGCAAAGGCCCGGATCCAGATAATCGGCACGGTTCATGAACACGGTTCCGGTTTCGATCGCATCGCCCACGCGCTCAGCCCGCTCTACATCGCGGGTCCACAGGCTGGCGGTCAGACCAAATTCACTGTCATTCATCAAGGCGATGGCTTCGTCGTCCGAGGACACTTTCATGATGCCGACCACGGGGCCGAAACTCTCGTCCTGCATCACCCGCATGTCATGGGTGACGTTGGTCAGGATCTGCGGTGTCAGATAGGCCCCACCATCGTCCTCGGGGAACGTGTCGATATGAGCCACCGCCCCGGCCGAAACAGCCTCGGCGATCTGCGCGCGCACCTCTTTGGCAAAGCGCACATTGGCCATTGGTCCAATCGTTGTATCGCTGTCCAGAGGATTGCCCAGCTTATAGCCTTTCACCACATCGACTGCCTTGGCGACGAAGTCGTCATAAAGGCTTTCGTGAACATAAATCCGCTCAATCCCACAACAGCACTGGCCCGAGTTGAACATGGCACCGTCGATCAGCGTTTCGACCGCTGCATCCAGATCAGCGTCATCCATGACATAGCCCGGATCCTTGCCACCCAGCTCGGTGCCAACACCGGTGAATGTCCCAGCAGCCGCGCGCTCCATCGCCTGACCGCCCCCTACTGACCCGGTGAAGTTCACAAAGTCGAACGCATTGCCTGCGATCAGGTCATTGGTCACGTCATGGCTCAGGAAGACATTCTGAAACACATCATCGGGCACACCCACGGAATGAAACGCTTGCGCCATGCGCTCGCCCACCAGCAGCGTTTGCGTGGCATGTTTCAGGATCACTGTGTTCCCCGCGATCAGCGCCGGGGCCACTGTGTTGATTGCGGTCATGTAGGGATAGTTCCACGGTGCCACCACAAAGACCACGCCATGCGAAATGCGCTTGATATAGCGTTTGAAGGTTTCATCTTCCCCCACTGCGATATCAGCCAGAGACGCCTCGGCAATCTGAGCCATATGGCTCGCACGCTCGTTAAAGCCGCCGAACTCGCCGCCATAACGTACCGGACGCCCCATCATATGCGCCAACTCGGGCACAATCTCGTCATTCATCGCCCCAACCGCAGCCACTCCGGCCATGACAAGATCGATACGTTCCTGCAACGGCCGCGCCGCCCATTCTGCCTGTGCCGCCCGCGATCGCACTGCCGCTTCAAACGCTGCATCCCGTGACAACACCTCACGTTCAGCAAAAACCGATCCATCGATCGGCGAGACACATTTCAACATCTGCCCCATATCCACTCCAATTCCGAAAGAAACAGGATCCCTGCTTCATCTAGCCACAAATATCCTGGAGGCTGCCCTTGGTGCGCCATTGGTTCGAGCGCCAATGGCGGCGGGCAAAGCCCCCAGCCGGACCCAATCTCAAGCCCGCTCAAACCCTCGGGCAATTTCCCAATCCGTCACAACCCGCTCGAATTCCTCGATCTCGACCTCCGCCGCACGGGTATAGTGATCGACCACCTCATCGCCCATAGCAGCCCGCAGTATCGATGACCCGTGCAACGCATCCCGTGCTGCCCGCAGATTGCCGGGGATCATGCCGGTGTCTCCCTGATAGACATCACCGGTGGTTGGCGGCTGCAGTTCCAGGCCTTCTTCAATACCGGCAATCCCGGCGGCCAACATGCCAGCCATCGCCAGATAAGGGTTCATATCTGAGCCCGGAATACGACACTCAACCCGCACTGCCTTCGTCCCATCGCCACACAGACGGAAGCCAGCCGTACGGTTGTCCACCGACCAGATAATCCGCGTCGGCGCGAATGTGCCCTTCATGAACCGCTTGTAGCTGTTGATGTAAGGCGCCATGAAATAGGTGTAGTCACCGGCGTATTTCAACAAACCAGCCATATAGTTTTTCATCAGCGCCGACATGCCCAACGCATCATCCGCATCATAAAATGCTGGCTTGCCGTCCGCCCATAGCGATTGGTGCACGTGGCTGGAACTGCCGACCTTGTCGTGATGCCATTTTGGAAGGAACGTCGCAGCGTGACCGTGTTGCCAGGCGATCTCTTTCACCGCATTCTTGGCGATCGAGTGGTACTCGGCCGTGTCCATCGCCGGCGCGTATTTGATATTCAGCTCTTCCTGCCCGGTCTCGGCCTCGCCTTTCGAATTCTCAACCGGAATCCCCGCGTTCCACAGATGGTTGCGGATCGGGCGCATCACATGCTCTTCCTTGGTGGTCTGGAGGATGTGATAATCTTCGTTATAGCCCGAGATCGGCTCCAGATCGCGGAAGCCTTCCTTGCGGATCGCATCGAAGCTCTTTTCGAACAGGAAAAACTCCAGCTCGGTGGCGCACATCGCGTCATAGCCCATGGCCTTCAGCCGGTTGACCTGCTTCTTCAAAATAGACCGAGGCGCGTGTGGAACCTCATCATGGGTGTGGTGATCCAGCACATCGCACATCACCATCGCCGTGCCTTCCAGCCACGGCACCGGGCGCAGAGTGCTGAGGTCCGGCTTCATGACATAGTCGCCATAACCCCGCTCCCAACTGGTCGAGGCATAGCCGTCGGGTGTCGCCATCTCCAGATCTGTGGCCAGCAGGTAGTTGCAGCAATGTGTCTCTTCCCATGCGCCCGCCACGAAATGGCCTGCGTGGAACCGCTTACCCATCAGGCGGCCCTGCATGTCCACCATGCAGACCAGCACCGTGTCGACCTCGCCCGCCTCGAATTTGGCTTTCAGATCGGCCAAAATCGCATCATTGCCCATCATTGGTATCCTTTGTCACTTACAGAGACCCCGGTTTCACTTACCCGCCATCAGTCATCGTTGGCTTCTTTTTCCATTTCCATCACCAGCCGCGTTTCCAGAACCTGACCGCTTTTGTAGAGGATCGGATAGGCGATGGCGGCGATATGCCCGTGCAGGTCCCGCATGGACCGCAGCGTTTCCAGATGCAGATCGGAGGACTGGAAACTCTCAGTCTGACCCCGCTCCAACCGTTTGAGGTGCGCCTTGCGGCTATTGCGGGACATCCGCTTGACCTCGGCCTTGTCCAACACCAGCCGGCGGGCACAATCCATGTCGTCCACCAACAGCACGTGACGCGCCAGCGAGAAGCTTTCCAGAATGGCCGCGTGCAAATCCTTCAGCTCTTTCCAGCCCTGCGCTGAGAACTCCGAACGTTCGGTGTGCTTGATCTGGGCCGTCCGGGTCATCCGGTTCGAGACGACATCGCCCGCAGCTTCAAGACGGATGGCATATTCGACCAACCCTCGTGCGGCTTTGATCTGCCCTTTGCTCATATTCTGCCGCGGCATGCGCGCGACGAAACGGCGGATCTCGGTCAGTTGCGTATTGACCCGCTCATCCTGCTGCCAAAGCGCGGAAATCGCGTCGCTGTCATCCTGTTCGTAGATATCCAAAACGGGGCGGAACATACGCTCGACCTGCGTGATCATCTGCAACAGCTCGTGACGCACCGAGGACATCGCAACGCTCGCCCTTTCGCCGCTGGGGTCCCCCAGCGGTGTCAGCGCATCCGAAAACTGATCCAGCGCATTGGCCTCGGCTTTGGGCTCCGCCATCAGAACGGCCATCGGCTGTTCCAACTGGTTCACGAAACCCGTGGCCAGAAGGAATACAGCCAAATTGAATCCGATATGTGCAAAAATCAGAGACTGCGCCGGGCTCGTCACCAATAGCGCCTCGTGCAACCCGCCAACATTCACGACGATCAGCATTACCAGCGCCGCGCTTCCCCGCAATAAAAGGTTGGCCAGAGGGATACGCCGGGCCGAGACGGTCATATCGCGCGTCAGCCACATTGGAATAAAGGCCGAACCCAGATTTGCTCCCAGCACCAGGGACAACCCGGCGGCAAAGGGAATTGCACCGATCTGAACCAAGGCCACGCACATCAGGATCGTCGCGACCGAGCTGTGCATGACGAAGGCTAGCACTGCGCCGACAATAAAGGCGCTGAAATAATCGGTCTCAAGATACCCCGCGATTGCGGGCAAAAACGCGCTTTCGCGGATCGGCTCAACTGCTTCGCGCAAGAACTGAAGCGAAATCAGGATGAAGGCGACGCCCAGAACGATCCGCCCCATAAGCCGGACATTCGACCGTTCGGATTTTAGGTACAGCCAACCGCCCAACGCCAGCAATGCGGGTTGAAGCCAGCCCAGATCATAGGACAGAACCTGAATAACTAAAGCGGCGCCCAAATCCGCGCCCAGAACACCCGCCAGCGCCATCCCAAACGTCACCATCCCCGCCGCAGCGAAACCGGTCAGCAAAACCGTAACGGCGGCCGAGCTTTGCAGGATCGTGGCCAGAACCATGCCAGCCCCCCCTGCAACAAAGCTGTTGGAGTGGCGTGTCAGGATCGACTGGAACAGCGCACCAAAGCGCCGTTCGATACCGGTACGAACCAAGCGTACGGCGAATAGCAGCAACATGGTTGCGGCAAAAATCTCAATCAAAAAGCTCGCGATAGCCATATGTTCACACCTCGTCTGACCGGTGCGCACAAATGTGCTTCCGGTTTTGTTTTTCTATTCTTGGAACAGACGAGAGCATAAATGATGTCGCTTATTGATGTCCAATCCCGACGCACGGGGTGCCCCACGCGTCGGGAAGAAGGGTTTCTTAGGTGTAACGATAGGGCCGACCAGCCTTTAGCATCTCGGCGTTGTAACGCTTGAAGATGTCGACAACTTTCGCTTTGGTCTCGGACTCGGCTGCCACTTCGTCCCAGAACTTCACGGCGGCTTCCTCAACGGTTACCCATTCTTCGTCCGGGATAGAAGTCAATTGCATCTTGGTGCCGTTGACGCGCAGGTTGGCCTCACCACCCCAATACCACCACTGACGGTAGTAATGTGACTGATCACAGCAAACCTTGAACAGGGTCTGCAGATCTTCGGGCAGTTCGTTCCAGCGATCCATGTTGGCAAAGAAGTGACCCGCCCAGGCACCCGACACGTTGTTGGTCAGGAAATAGTTGGTCACATCGGCCCAGCCGACGGTGTAGTCTTCGGTGATGCCCGACCAAGCGATACCGTCCAGTTCGCCCGTCTGAACCGCAACCTCGATGTCTTCCCACGGCAGGGTTACCGGCACGACGCCGAACTGAGACAGGAAGCGCCCCGCCGTCGGGAAGGTGAAGATGCGTTTGCCCTTCATATCCGCCAGCGAGTTGATCGGGTCCTTGGTCGCAAAGTGGCAAGGGTCCCATGCTCCGGCGCTGATGTGCTTGACGCCGACCTTGGAGTATTCCTCGTCCCAGATCTCGTTCAGGCCCCACTGGTTGAACAGCACAGGCACGTCCAGAGAATAGCGCGAAGCGAACGGGAAATAGCCACCGAACACAGTTACTTCGGTAGGCGATGCCATCGAGTCGTCGTCCGACTGTACCGCGTCGATGGTGCCTTTCTGCATCGCGCGGAACAACTCGCCCGTCGGGACCAGCTGATCAGCATAGAACAGCTCGATCTGCATCCGGTCACCGGCGATTTGGTTGAACATCTTGATCGCAGGATCAATCACGTGCTCGGCCAGCGCAGGACCTGCATAGGTCTGCATCCGCCATGTGATCGTGTTCTGCGCCAAGGCAGGCGTCGCCAGCGGTGCGGCAGCAACGCCAACCCCAGCGGTTTTCAGAAACTTACGTCTTGTCGTCATGTCAATTCCTCTCCGTTAAAGTTTCTGTGCCCGTTCACCGAGCATTCTTGTTAATTTCCATAGACATACCCGGGCAACCACAGTGCGATTTCCGGGAAAACCATGATGATTGTCAGCGCCAGCACCATCACCGCGACAAAAGGAAAGATCGAACCATAGATGTCCCGCAGGGTGATCTCGGGCGGGGCCATCGCGCGCATCAGGAACAGGTTATAGCCGAAGGGCGGCGTCATATAGGCGATCTGCGTCGTGATCGTATAAAGCACCCCGTACCAGATCAGATCAAAGCCCAACTCGCCGACCAGCGGGACATAAAGCGGTGCCACGATGACCAGCATTGCCGTGTCATCCAGGAACGTGCCCATGACGATAAAGCTTAGCTGCATCAGGATCAGGATCATCCAGGGCGACAAGCCAAGTTGATCGGTGAACAGATTGTCGATGGCTTTCACCGCGCCGAGACCGTCAAATACGGCCCCAAAGCCCAGCGCGGCCAGAATGATCCACATGAACATGCAGGAAATGGCCAACGTCTGCTTGGTGCAGTCTTCGAAAATCTTCCAGGTCATGCGGCGCTTGATGACGGACACAGCCAGAGCGGTCAGCGCTCCGATCGCCGAGCTTTCAACCAGTGACGTCCAGCCATTCACAAACGGCACCATCATGGCCGCAAAGATGATCAGCGGCAGCGCCCCTGCCCCCAGAAGCCGGATCTTCTCGGCCCGCGGCACCTCATGCGCGTCTTCCATTGCGGGTCCCAGCTCGGGCTGAATGCGGCAGCGGATCCAGATGTAGAGAATGAACATCGCAGCCATCAGCAGACCCGGGATAATCCCCGCCAGCCACAGTTGCCCAACAGGCTGGCGCGCGATCATCGCATAGAGGACCAGAACCACCGAGGGTGGAACCAGAATACCAAGACTAGAACCCGCCTGAATGACCCCGGTCACCATCGTCTTGTCGTAGCCGCGCCGAAGCAGTTCCGGCAGCGCAATGGTCGCGCCAATGGCCATACCTGCAACGCTCAGGCCGTTCATGGCCGAGACCAGCACCATAAGACCGATGGTGCCGATGGCCAGACCACCATTGATAGGCCCCATCCAGACGTGGAACATCTTATACAAGTCATCCGCCAGTCGGCTTTCGCTGAGCACATACCCCATGAAAATAAACATCGGCAGCGTCAGCAGCGGATACCATTTCATCAGCTTCATCGCGGCCGAGAACGTGATGTCCTGCCCGCCTGTTCCCCAAAGCGCCAGCGCGGCAATGGTAGCCACCGCGCCAATCGCGCCAAAGACCCGCTGACCTGTGAACAGCATCAGCATCATCAATGCGAACATGAAGATGGCGATATATTCCTGGCTCATGCCCGCACGACCCCGATTTCCTGCCCGTTGATCCGGGCTATGTCTTTGAAGAATTCCGATATCGCCTGCAGCAGCATCAGGAAGAAGCCGAACACCATGATGGTTTTTACTGGCCAGATATACGGCCGCCACGCTGTTGATGAGCGTTCAAGCCGGCCAATTTCCTCACTGCCTGTCAACAGTCCAAAAAAGTAGGAGACCGGTTCATCGCCCCAATAGCCAAGGCTGTAGGCCGTCGACCCAAGCCCGCCATAAAACAATACCCCCAGGTAGAAGATCAGCAGCAGAACGGTGAAGGCATCGAACCAGGCTTTACGGTGCGGGCTCCAGTTGTGATAAAACAGGTCCATTCGGACGTTCGATCCCAGCTGTATCGAATACGGTCCGCCCATAATGTAATAGGTCACCATCGCGAACTGCGCCATTTCCAGCGTCCAATGCGATGGCACGAAAAACGTCTTCGAGATCGAGGACCACAGCAGGATGCCCATCATCACGAACAGGCCCCACATCATGACCCGTCCGATCCGGTAGTTGACCGCATCGACGATCCGGACATATGACGCCATCGCCTTGATCACGCCGCGCCCCCTTTCTGAAAATCTGCAAGGGTCCGCGCGGTCCATGACGCCAGGCAATCGGCCATCGCCTCTTGCTGCTCGGGCGTTTGTATCAAGTCATTGCGGATCTCGATCATGACGTTCAACAGCCCGTTCGGCAGCGCTTGCGTGTCAAGGGTATGGGCGACCCCGTCCGCCGCCGAATACGGCTCATTCAACCGAGTCTCATAGGTTTGGTCGGCGGGTACTGTCGTCATCATTGCCCGGGCGAACCGGTCATCCACCCCGTGTAATATGCCCAGTTCCACCTCACGCGTCTGACCATGGTAGACTGGCGTAAAGCTGTGGATTGTCACCATGAGTTCAAGCGTATCCCCATTTTTGGAGATCAGGTCAGACAGCGCCCTGCTGAAGGGCCGGTAGATGCTCTCAATCCTGCTTTCGCGCTCTTCCTCGGACAGATCGACATTCGCTGGAATTTGATAGTCCTCGCTGCGCGCCGGCATGGCCCCTGCGGCTTCAGGAGGGCGATTGCAGTCATAGACCAGCCGGGACACCCCGCCATACACCAGCGGTGCCGACAGGCGTGCCGCCATCAGCTTGGCCACGGCCAATGCCCCCGGATCCCACGCGATGTGGCTTTGCAACGCGTCCACAGGCAATCCCATATCACCCAAAAACGCGGGAATGCGGCTGGACGCGTGTTCGCAGACCAGCATTACCGAAAGGGGACCATCTACTGTGTCCGTGTGAACGACTGTTCCGAAGTCCAAAATACCGCCTTGCGATTCCAATTAAGATGCGTGTGGAAAAATTTCCACATGAGACCTTAACCTGTCAATATTTTTCCTGTACAAATTTCACCACTCTTGATCTTGCTGAAAAATTATTCACACTAAGATCGAAAAGATGCAGGAGGAACGCCGCGTGCGGGTGACGGACAGGCTGCTGGCCCACAAAGACAAGATGACCCCATCCGAGCGGCAACTGGTCAGTGTATTGCTGGACGACTACCCCATGGCCGGCCTTGGCAGTATTACCGAACTGGCCAGCACGGCCTCGGTTTCCACCACGACCGTCGCACGGATGCTGCAGAAAACCGGCTTTGACGGCTATCCGCAGTTTCAGGCCGCCCTGCGGGGTGAGGTGAAAGAGATGATCTCGGGGCCGGTCGCAAAACGTGACCTGTGGCAGAACGACCTGCCCGAAGAACACATTCTGAACCGGTATTCCCAACAGACTCTCGCCAATCAGAAACGCACGATTGATGAGGTTGACCCCGGTGAATTCGACAGCTTCTGCAATCTGTTATGTGACCCCAACAGGCGCATTTTCATTACCGGCGGGCGCATTACCGGTACGCTGGCACAATACCTGTACCTGCACCTGCAGATGATCCGCCCGGATGTCCGACTGCTGCCCGTTGCGGCATCGTGGACGCATGACTTGCTGGACATACGCAAAGATGATGTGCTGGTGACGCTGGATGTCCGCCGATATGAAAACGCGTCTCTGCTGATCGGCCAGCTGTGCCATGAACGTGAGGCCGAAATCGTCCTGTTCACTGATCAATGGCGCTCACCCATTCATCGGCTGGCCAAACACACTTTTGCTGCACGCATCGCCGTTCCGTCCGCGTGGGACTCCATGGCAGCCATTCTGGTTTTGATGGAATGCGTCATCGCCGAAGTACAGGAAAGGCTGTGGGATTCGGTTAAAGAGCGCACGGATGAGCTGGAACAGGCTTTTGACCGCACCAAACTGTTCCGGAAGTTCGGTCAAAGCTCGGGCTCATAACGGCTTTTTAGCACCCAAACGGAACAACTGAGCGTGAGGAGTGTTGCCAGCCGCATGGCAGGCCGTCACTTTGAAGGCATGAGTTTCGTGACCCAAAACCAACTGCCGCTTTTGATCCTGTTCTTTCTGATTGGATTGATTGGCACCGCCTTTCTTTTCCGTAAACCCGCCGGGCATCGTGCCTGGAAACTTGCGGACCTCGTCTGGGTTGTGCTGGGTGGCGTTGGCGCTCTAGTCGCGGTTTTGGCCGGGCTTTACACTTCGGATAGCTCACGGCTGGATCGCCAGATAGACGTCGCTTACGCCGCCGGGCTGGCCTTTGACCGCGATGCCGCGCGATTCCGGCTGCGGTTCTGCGACCCGGCCTTTGACCCGGATACCGAAGTGTTGTGCGAAAAGGTCGAATTCCTGTCGGCCTCAACCGCCAGCAATGCCGACCTGCCATTGTTTATCGCAGTCACAAATGAGGTCGCGCCGCTACAGGGGCTGCATTTTTTGTTTGGCAGTCAGGCAAAAGACGAACAGGACGAAATGCGCGCAATGGCCGACAAGGCTGATGCGTTCGACATCGATCAGTTCCTAGTCTTTACCACGTTGGACGACATAACACAGGCCGCGATCGACAACATGCGCCGCAAGGTTCCCGCGATTGCCGGAGATTATCTGATCCTGGCGCAAAGCTATGATGATCTGGTGGAACAGGTCGGCAAGTTGAAGGACGAATGGGAATATCTGCAGGACAATGCGCATATACTTGTGCTGCAGATCATCGCGCTGTGTCTGGTCAGTTTCGCGGCGCCTTTCCGGCTGGGCAAATCCGTGGTCGAACTGCGCGCGTCGCTCAGCGCCGATAGTCCTGCGCCAGCTTCGCAGGATCTGCCCCCAGTAAATACCGCGTCAGAGTCCACAGGTTCCGCCCTCCCCGACGCAACCAGCCCGCACGCTCATAGCGATCCGCGCTCGTAACTGCCCGGCTGGGCAGCAAAGTGATGCCACGCAGGCTGCGGACCAAAGCGACGTCCTCCATCAAGGGTTGATCAGGAAAGCCCCCCGCCTTTCGATACATCTCACTCGGTACCAACAGGCCCTGATCGCCATAAGGCAGGCCAAACAGACGACTGCGCAGATTGGCCCAGCACGCCACCCATGTCGGCGCAAAGCCTGACGCCCGAAACGCCAGACGAAACGCCGCCGGGGTTCCGGTGAAAAGATGGTCGCCTACAACCTTACCCCACCCCGCTTGCAAAACTGTGTCGGCATGCAAAACAAGCAGCCAGTCCCCTTTGGCTGCGGCGCATCCTCGGGCCAATTGCCCCCCGCGCGAAGGCGGCCCGGTCACGATCTCAGCCCCGGCCTCATCCGCAATCTTTAAAGTCTGATCGGCCGATCCTCCGTCCGAGACGATCAATTCGCGGATCAGCCCCGCATGCAGGCCTTCCATCAAGGCTGCAAGGGTCGCGGGAAGGTTCCCGTCCGAATTCAGGGTCGGGATAACGATGCTAATCGGCGCAGGCACGGCGGAAACCCTCTGGTCATGGCAGCGGAAACTCCTATATCACGAGGTCCGAGGAAAAGACGAGGACAACCCAGATGCCCAACCGCCGTATATTGCGCCTAAGCGGCTCGGACACCGACAGCTTTCTCCAAGGGTTGATCACCAACGATATTGCCGGGTTGGACAATGGGTTGGTCTACGCCGCCCTACTGACCCCCCAAGGTAAGTACCTGGCGGACTTCTTCCTGAAGCGCGAGGGTGACGCGGTTTTGCTGGATGTTGCCGAAGTCCTTGCCGATGGATTTGCCAAACGGTTGGGCATGTACAAGCTGCGTGCAGATGTCAGCATCGAAGACAGCGGCCTGAACCTGCAACGCGGCACTGGCCCTGCGCCCGAAGGTGCCCTGCCCGACCCACGGCACCCGGATATGGGCTGGCGGGCCTATACAGCGGGTGCGGAAAGCGATGACGGCACCGATTGGGAGGCAATCCGCGTGCGACACTGCATTCCGGAAACCGGAATCGAACTGACCCCCGACAGCTATATCCTTGAGGCCGGGTTCGAGGCGCTAAACGGCTTGGACTTCAAGAAAGGCTGTTATGTGGGGCAAGAAGTCACCGCGCGGATGAAACACAAGACTGAACTGCGCAAGGGTCTGCGCAGCGTTAGCGTCGCTGGGTCTGCGGCGGTTGGAACTGCAATTACTTTTGGCGGAAAACCGGCCGGTACATTGTTCACCCAATCCAATGGCCGCGGCATCGCCTATTTGCGATTGGACCGCGTAGGTAACGACATGCAGGCCGGTGACGCCACCATACAGTTAGACACTTAACGTGTTGCCGAACCGGCACGGCTGAGCAACCGACTGAATTGGTGTGGTTTGAACATAGCCAAGTGCGCTGTCACACTGGTTTGAATTCAGCAATCCGGATGCACGTATGTTCCAGCTATACAGGGCAATCTGGCGCGCCAGCGCCGGGCGGCAGATCATCCTTATCGTTCTGTCCATCGCAATCGCGGGTCTGGCTGCAGTTCCGCTGGAGTTTCAGCGCGACATTATCAACCACCTGACCTCTGCCGACGTAACTACGGACAAGCTGATCTACCTGGGTGCTGGAATGATGTCCGTCATCCTACTCAGCCTCGCCCTAAAGTGGCTTTTGAGCTATCGCGCAGGAACGTTGGGCGAAGATCTGATCCGCATGATCCGCCAAAGGCTGCTGCTGCGTGCCTCAGATATCAATGTCTCGGGCGAAACCATGCGCAAGGGCACGATGACCACGGCGATTTCAGCCGAGGCGGAAGAGCTGGGGAAATTCGCGGGCGGCGCTTTCTCGGACCCGGTCGTTCAGATCGGCACGCTGATCAGTGTGATCGGCTATATCTCGTCAACACAACCGGGGCTGGGCATGATCGCCTTTTCGATGATCGTGCCGCAGATCATCATCGTGCTGGTATCCCAACGCAAGGTGAACGTGTTTGTCGCCGAACGTGTCCGGATATTACGCGGAGCCAACGATAAGCTGAATGTCGAGCGGATCAACGAAATCGCGCGCGAGGTTGAGGCGCAGTTCGACGAGATCTATGAAACACGGCGCAAGATGTTCATCTGGAAGCTTTCGGCCAAGTTTCTACTGAGCGTCATAAACGGAGCCGGAACGGTCGGCGTCCTGATGTTGGGCGGCTATTTGGTTCTGAACGGGAAAACAGATGTCGGCACTGTGGTCGCCGCCACAAGCGGCCTCAGCCGCATTCAAGGCCCCACAGCATTCCTGATCGCCTTTTACCGGCAGGTCAGCGCCAATCGCATCAAGTATGAACTGATGCTTGAACTGTTCGGCCCCAACCCCGAACGGTATCGCCAAATCAGACGGGGCAACTGACAAAAAAAACCGCGCGGCACGGGTCCACGCGGTTTTTCTTTACTCTGGCAAACGCGTGGTTAGGCGCGTTCGGAATAATCCATGGTTTCGGTGTTCACCACGATCATCTCATCCTGACCGACGAATGGCGGCACCATGACTTTGACACCGTTGTCCAGAATGGCCGGTTTGAACGAATTCGCGGCGGTCTGACCTTTGACCACAGGCTCGGTCTCAACGATCTTGCAGGTCACTTTCTGAGGCACCGTGGCGTTCAGAGCCTCGCTTTCATAAAATTCGACGACAATTGTCATGCCGTCCTGCAGAAACGGGCGGCGTTCGCCCAGCAGTTCCGCAGGCAATTCGATCTGCTCATATGTCTCGGAATCCATGAAAACCAGCATGCCGTCAGATTCGTACAGAAACTGCTGGTCTTTCTGCTCAAGACGCACGCGTTCCACTTTGTCAGCCGAGCGGAACCGCTCGTTCAACTTCGAGCCATTACGCAGATTGCGCAGTTCGACCTGTGCAAAAGCACCGCCTTTACCGGGCTTTACGTGGTCAACTTTGACAGCGGCCCATAGCCCGCCGTTATGCTCAAGCACATTTCCGGGGCGAATTTCGTTCCCATTTATCTTGGGCATGACTTAAATCCTTCACAAACGGTTGATGCGTCAGTTCCCGCTCCTATATCTGGCGGGAACACACCTGACAAGATGACGAGACTTAGTGCTGCACCTGCAGCAAGCTATGCAAATGACGCAACGCAACTATGCATTTTAAGTGTATCCGAATCGCACTTAATCGGTCATAAGAACCGTCACGCCGAAAATGCAAGAGCAAGAACAACAAGGAAGACGAGATGAGAGATTTCGTTGACGGCACTGCCTTTAACAACGAGCAAGGCAATCGTGCACGCAAACTTTTCGCGGCTGTCGTACTGGCTGCGCTGGATGACGCTATTGCCGATGACAAAAAATATGGCAATGGTCCGGAACAAATCGCCCGCTGGGCGCGCTCTCGTGATGGTCGCGAGGTCCTGTCCTGCGCGGGTATCGACCCGAATGAGCGCGTTGTTGGCGGACTGATGGAGTTCGTTGGACGTGGTGTGCGCACCTCGGTTGCGCTGTCGCGTGAAGAAAGCGAACGTCGCAACGCGGCCCAACAAGCAGAAGCCGCCTGATCCAAGGTGACTTTCGCATGAAAAAGCGCGCTCCCTAGCTGGGAGCGCGCTTTTCTTATTCTTATGCTATCATTCAAAAGAACAACAGCCACTGCCGCGCGACCCACAGTTCGGCCATCAGCAGCACGGCAAAGAACGCTTTCGCCCAGATGGGCATGCCGCGACGCCACAAAACGGCGTAACACGCGACACAAAGCACGGCCGAAATTGGTGTCACCCACAAAGCGTGATGCGTGCTGTCCCAATAGCTGACGGGGCTGTGAAACACCCAATTGCTGAATGGCCAGAACTGCGGCCGCCCATCCCCGGCATGCAGCAGAAAATCCATCGAAAGATGCAGCAACCCGGCGGACGCCCCAACGGTCCAGACCTTCCAGCGCATCCATACCCCGACAAGCAAGGCACCCCCCCAAAGGACAAAGGAATTGTCGATAGCAAACACGGTCTGCCAGCCGTCGGAAAAATAAAGCTGGTCGAAGACCACGCTTGCGGGAATCCCAAGCACGTAAAGGGACGTGCCCGCCATCAGGTAAAGCGACAGGTCCGGCAATAGCGAACCCAACAGAGCCGCCCACAGGATACGTCCCTGGGCTGGGCGGGCAAAGGCGGCAGCTCCGATCAAAAGATGCGCTGGCGTGTTCAACTTTGGCTTTTCCTTTGCCCGCAAATCAGGTCATCTGCGCGTCAACATAGGAGACAGGCCATGGTTCGGTCCATCATGATTCAGGGCACCGGCAGCAATGTCGGGAAATCAGTTCTAGTGGCCGGTCTGGCGCGGGCTTTCACCCGGCGCGGGTTACGTGTTGCACCGTTCAAACCACAGAACATGTCGAACAATGCCGCCGTCACCGAAAATGGCGGCGAGATAGGGCGCGCACAGGCTTTGCAAGCGCTGGCGGCGGGGCGTGCGACGCATACAGACATGAACCCGATTCTGCTGAAGCCGGAAACCGACACTGGTGCTCAGATCATCGTACAAGGCCAACGCGCAGGCACGATGAAAGCGGGCGATTACCGCAAGGATAAATCCAAACTGCTGGGCGCAGCGCTTGAAAGCTTTGACCGCTTGTGCAGCGACGCGGATCTTGTCCTGATCGAAGGCGCAGGCAGCCCGGCCGAAACCAACCTGCGCAAGGGTGACATCGCTAATATGGGATTTGCGCGCGCTGCAGGCGTACCCGTTATTCTGGTAGGTGACATTCACCGCGGGGGTGTCATTGCCCAGATCGTAGGCACCCGGGCGGTATTGGATGTAGGCGATCTTGAGATGATCCGGGGTTTTGCCGTCAATCGGTTCAAGGGCGACGTGTCCCTTTTCGACGAAGGTCGCGATGAAATCGCTGCACGTACCGGATGGCCCTGTCTGGGCGTCGTTCCCTGGTTCCATGATGCGTGGAAACTGCCAGCCGAGGATATGATGGATATCCGGTCCCACTCTGGCGGGGCCTGCAAGGTGGTTGTTCCGCAGTTGGAACGCATGGCCAATTTTGACGACCTCGACCCTTTGTCTGCCGAACCCGGTGTCTCGGTCGAGATCGTGCCAGAAGGACGCCCCCTGCCCGGTGATGCCGATTTGGTACTGCTGCCCGGCAGCAAATCCACCATTGGCGATCTGGCTTATTTCCGGGCTCAGGGCTGGGATATCGACCTATATGCCCATGTCCGCCGGGGCGGCCATGTTCTGGGCCTGTGCGGCGGCTATCAAATGCTGGGCAAGACAATCGCTGATCCGGATGGCGTCGACGGACAACCAGGGACTGTCGAAGGGTTGGGCCTGCTGGATGTTGAGACCGTGATGGCAGGGAAGAAACAGGTAACACTCACCTCGGCCCGCGCCCTTGGCGGAGGAGAACCGGTTTCAGGCTACGAAATCCACATGGGCCGTACCGAAGGCCCTGATTGCGCCCGCGCTTGGCTAGAGGTCGAGGGGCGGCCAGAAGGTGCCGCAAACGCCTCTGGTCGTATCCGCGGCAGTTACCTGCACGGTATCTTCAGTTCGGATGCATTCCGCGCGTCTTACCTGTCGCAGTTGGGTGTGACCTCGGACCTGGCCTATGAAGACGGGGTCGAAGAGACGCTGGACGCGCTGGCGGATCACCTTGAACAGAATATGGATCTGGACCGCCTGCTGGCGCTTGCAGAAACGCCCCAAAGAGTTTGAGTGTTACTCGAGGTCCTGCTCGGCCAGGGCCTTGTAGATTTCGCGCCGAACCATCTTGCGGACGTTGCGGGTGATGCGTTCGCCCAAAACACCCTGCAATTCTTCACGAACAACTTCGGCGATCATTTTGCGCAATGCGTCTTCGCTTATGCCAGCTATCGCTGAGTCTTCCGCTGCTGCTTCGACTGGGTGAACAGGTGGTGCGGTGATCACCTCGGGGTCGCGAACGAAAGTTGCCCTGGTCGTCGCCACAGCCTCTTTGGCCTTTGCCTGAGTGGGTTCGGCTTTCTTTCCCTCGGTATCCGTAAATTCTTTGCGCGCGCTGAATTCAAGGGCTTTCGCCGGAGTACCGGAGTACTCGTCTTCGCTGTCGCCGTCCGGCTCCCACTGGTCCTCAGTGCGTGCGATCGCCGCCTCTAGGGCTTCGATCTTTGCGCTCAGACTATTGGTCGGGTTTTTGGGCGGCTCGGGCGCGGCCTGTTCTTTGTTGGCGGGGTCTTCACGATTAACGATGTCGCACGCGCGCAGAAGCATCGGCTTGACCGACGCGTCGGCCGTGTAGCCTGCTTTGGCTTCGGCTTCAATCTCAGGGCTGTCTTGAATGCTGGACGTTCCGCCGACTCGCAATGCATCGGTAAGCACCAATCGCCCGGGCTTGCGGGCGATTGAAGGCGTCAGCTCTGAGGTTTGTTCACCTCTTTCACCGACCAGCCGTTTGATCGAGGACAGCACGTCCTCTACTCTGCCGTTTACGACTTTTTCCGTCATTGTTCTCTACCGCTCTATCCTCAGGATTGAGTGTAGCCAAACAAGCCGGGCGTCACAACAGATAGTATTGGCCCTTAGTCGCGGCGCAGTGCTTTGAGAACGCGATCCAGGTCCTTGCTTTGTCTGCTGACCTGAGCCGGCGCTTTCTTGACTAGGTTGTAATACAGCGTCGGATCATAGATCTGCACCGCCAGTCCCAGACGTTCGGCGGTCAACAGGCCCTGTGCTTGCAACAGCTGGTAAGCCGCACGCGAACGCTCGATACGCGATGCGACCTCGGCCAGCTGCGCATCCAGCAAATCCTGCTGGGCGTTCAAAACGTCCAGCGTGGTCCGTGCACCCAGAGTGGCCTCTTCGCGGATACCGTCAAACGCCACTTTCGATGCGCGAACCCGTTCGCTCGACGCCCGCAAACTTGCAGATGCCGCTTGGAATCGGGCATAGGCTTCGGTCACACCCTGAGTGATATCTTTTTGCACATTCAACAGGTTGGCACGCGATGCATCCCGTGTGGCCATGGCGCGGCGCACGCTTGCGGCCAAACGGCCACCGGCATAAATCGGCTGGTTGAAATTCAACGAAACAGTGCCGTCTCTGATGTTGTCGTCGTTGTCGTAGCTCTCAGTGATACCGGCATCGGCATTCAGGCTGACATTCGGACCTAGGTTGGCGCGCTGCTGCGCCACGATCAGGTCGAAGGCACGCACCTGGTGCTGAGCCGAAAGAATGGCTGGGTGATTACGCTGCGCAAGGCTGACAGCCTGCGGTTCCGAGCTTGGTAGGTTTGGCAGGCTCGGTTGACCGGCCGTGCGTCCGGCCGATTTGCCAACGGCATTCACGTATTCCGCCTGCGCCGTGTCGAGGTTACCGCGCGCAACAGCCAGATCAGCTTGTGAGCTTGCAAGCTGGGCTTGTGACAGCGCAACGTCCGTACGCGTGACTTCGCCTACATCGAACCGGTCCTGCGATGCGCGCAGTTCTTCGGCCGACACGTCGACGTTGTTCAGGCGAATCTGTACGGTTTCTTCCTGCAGCAGCACTTCGAGATAAGCATTGGCACCACGGAACAAAACCTGCTGTTCGATATCAACAAGGGTCTGCCTGGTCGACAGCACCGTTTCTTGCGCCGATTGCTTGCCCAGAACGGCGGCCCCACCATCGTAGAGCAGTTGGCTGAGGGTCAGCCCCGTGAAGAAGTTGTTCGGGTCGGGTCTTGTCACCACATTGCTGATGTCGCGACGCGTGTAGTCGTGGCTAATTGCAACCGTCCAGTTGATGATCGGTCGAAGCGCCGACAACGCGATTGCCACGTCTTCGTCTGCTGCACGCAACAAGGCACGGTTCTGTTCCAGCAAACCGCTGGTATTGTAAGCGCCAATGAATGCGTCAGTTATATTGTCGGCCCAAACGGCCCTCCCCGGCACAAAGCTAAGTGCGACCCCCGCAGTAAGCGCCAGCGCCTTGACCAGCCTTCCTCCCGCCATAGAACCCATAACGAAATCCTCTCAAATCGAAATTACGCTGCTCTGCCGATAGTTTGCGCGTTTGCGTTAAACTAATCAAGGCAGCAGAAAAATCAGTGATCAAACTATAGCGAAAATACACGATTTTTGGAAAATGTCTGCAAAATCGGTGCATTGGCGTTAAACGCATCTCGCCAAGTCACACGATCCCCTGATTTATGGCCGATACGGACGATCCCCAGCGCACCTTGGACAAAAAGGCAGGCAATTCGCCCATGATCCTTAAGCTGTGCGATCAAAGCATCCGGAACCTGTTCCACACCACCCTGGATCATGATCACGTCATAAGGCCCATGTTCGGGGGCACCTTGTTCAAGCGGGCCTACATGGACAATCGCATTGTCTGCCTCCGCCTCCATCAGGATAGACTGAGATTCGGCCGCCAGATTTTCGTCTTCCTCTACGGCAACAACCAGCTGTGCCATGCGCGCGGCAACGGCGGTCGAATACCCCAAGGCCGGAGCGATATCCAAAACCGACTCGTCGTTGGAGATATTTAATATGTCCAGCATCTTAGCCAGGGTCCGCGGCTCCAACATGCAGCGCCCATCACCCAGTTCGATCAATCCCTCGACATAAGCCGCCTCGCGCTGTGCATCCGGCACGAAATTCTCGCGCTTGACGGTCAGCATCGCGTCTATGATGGGAAACTTCGTGACATCAGAAGGACGTATCTGCGTATCGACCATCGTCCGGCGGCGGGCTGCGAAATCTGTCATTGGATCGCTCATCTTGCTCCCTTGGGTGATTGAGTTCTGCCACATCCTTGAAAAACCGGCAACGGCCCAGACACGGAAACTTTCCAATCTTCACAAGATACAACGTCGCAACCAAAGACTAAGTTGGCACCCGGCCCTGAAATTTGCGCTCCCCCCTCTGGACGCTCCTGTCGAAAGCTGCTAAAACGCCGATCACACCACGGCAAGTATTTGATTTTACTTGAAAAGGCGAGTTGGCGGAGTGGTGACGCAGCGGATTGCAAATCCGTGTACACCGGTTCGATTCCGGTACTCGCCTCCATTTATTTCCAAGCACTTAGCTTTCTGCGCTGCTTTCGCAATTTCGGACGCCTAAAGTTCAGTATCAGATGCATGTTGCGATTGCGGGTCCAGCGATTCCATTTACACAACCGCACTACTTGATTGCCAAACCGAGAAGTGCTGAATCATCTGCGACGGCCGGGCTGAATTGCGCCTCGCTGCGTGATCGGATCGCATCGGATGCCGCTGACTGACTTCGGCAAGTCGCTTTTCTGACGTAGCGGGTTTTCAAACCCCAGTCGTGCTTGACAAGCCCCCTGCCCGTGCCGCATGTCGCATGCGTTGGTGTCCATCCCCGGATGGATGAAAAGGGAATGTGCCAGCGGTTATTCCGCCAAGCACAGCCGCCCCCGCGACCGTGACCGGAGAGGGTGCCCAAAGCCACTGGCCTAATAGGCCGGGAAGGCGGGACATCCAACAGAGGCTCGCCTCTGACATCCGCAAGCCGGGAGACCTGCCAGCACCCGAAGTTGAAACCGGGCGGGGTGTTCCGGTGTCGGGTCCATGTGCAGACGCGTGGCCCGCATGAAACCCCGTCCCCCGTATAAAGGATGAGGGGGATGAGAGACGTGACCGAGACCGCACCAGTCGAGTTGCTGGTCTGCACGACATGCCGCCGTGGGTTACCTATCGAAGATGACGCCCAGCGACCCGGCACTTTGCTGCATAAAGCACTTGAACAGGCTGGCTTGCCGGACGGCGTCGACCTGAAACCGGTGGAATGTCTGTCGAACTGTGGTCAGGGATGCTCGATCGTTTTGCGTGGCGGCCCGTCCCGATGGACCTTCGTTTATGAAAACCTCGACGAGACCGACCATGTCGAGACCATCGTTGAAGGCGTCACCAAGTATCTAGCCGCTGAAGACGGTCTGGTGAAATGGCGCGAACGCCCCGAACATTTCCGCAAAAACTGTGCGGCCCGCATTCCCCCGATTGGAGCCCTGAAATGAGCAACCTTGAAAAACTCCCCGTCACTGTGATCACCGGCTTTCTGGGCTCGGGCAAAACCACGCTGGTCAAACACCTGATGCAGAATCCGCAGGGCAAGCGCCTGGCCGTTATCGTCAACGAGTTTGGTGATGTGGGTGTGGATGGCGATATCCTGAAATCCTGCGCCATTCCGGATTGCCCGGCGGAAAACATCATGGAACTTGCCAATGGCTGCATCTGCTGCACCGTAGCCGATGATTTCATCCCGACCATTGAGGCGCTGATGGCGCTGGAGCCGCGCCCCGATCACATCCTGATCGAAACGTCCGGTCTCGCCCTGCCCAAGCCGCTGCTCAAGGCGTTTGATTGGCCCGATATCCGCTCGAAAATCACCGTTGATGGTGTGATCGCTCTGGCGGACGCCGAGGCCGTCGCCGCTGGGCGTTTCGCACCAAATGTCGAAGCCGTGGACGCCCAGCGCCTGGCTGACGACTCGATCGACCACGAAACGCCCCTGTCTGAGGTGTTCGAGGATCAGATCTCCTGCGCGGATATCATCCTGCTGACCAAGCCCGATCTGGCTGGCCCCGAAGGCGTGGTGAAGGCCAAAGGGATCATCGCCGACGAAGCTCCCCGCCCCCTGCCCGTAGTGGAAGTCGCCGAAGGCGCCGTGGACGTCCGCGTCGTATTGGGCCTCGAAGCCGCCGCCGAGGATGACATGGACGCGCGCCCGTCGCATCACGACGGCCACCACGACCACGAACACGACGATTTCGAAAGCATCATCGTCGAGTTGCCCGAACAGACCGACCCGGCGGAACTGGTCGCCAATATCGAACGTCTGGCCAATGATCTGAACATTCTGCGCGTCAAAGGCTATGCCGCCGTTCAGGGCAAACCTATGCGTCTGCTGGTGCAGGCCGTTGGTGCCCGCGTACGTAACCAGTATGACCGGCCGTGGGAGCCCGGCGAAGAGCGCCGCTCGCGCCTGGTGGTCATTGCCGAGCATGACGACATCAATGAGGCCGCAATCCGCGATATCCTCGTGGGTGTGACCGAGGCCGCCGAGTAAGCCATGCACGTCGTCTTCCGCGAAAGCCACGGGTTAGAAGAGACCGAAACCCCGACCGATCTGGGTCAGAGCCCGGCGGATCTGGTGGTGCTGTCCTTTTCGGACAGCGACCTTGGCGCTTTCGCGGCAGGATGGCATCGCGGTGGCGGGTCCGAAGGTCGCATGCCGACGATGCGATTGGCCAATCTGACCGCGTTGAAACACCCGCTGTCTGTCGACACTTATGTCGAGCAAACGCTCGAGGGCGCCAAGGGCATTCTGATCCGTTTGATCGGCGGCGTCCCTTACTGGTCCTATGGCTTGCAGCAAGTTCTGGCGCTGGCACAGGCTAAAGGCATCGCGCTGGCCGTCCTACCCGCCGACGGGCGCGAGGATACTCGGCTGGATGACTACTCCACCCTGCCCGTCTCGACCCTGCGGCGGCTTGCGCATCTCTGTGACACCGGCGGTGAAGTCGCGGCGCAAGCGGCTCTTGCCCAGATGGCGCTTGCGGCGGGTCTCTATGCCGGACCCGTGATGGGGGCCAAGACCCTGCCCGAATGTGGTGCATGGTGCCCGGATCGCGGCGTCATCCCGGCGGATAAAGCGTTCACCACCGACGCAAAGCGTATCTTGGTAACGTTCTACCGGGCTTACCTTACCTCGGCGGACACCGCCCCGGTCGCAACCTTGATCCGCAGCCTGCGCGCACGCGGGTTTGAGGCCGTCGGTCTGTTCGCTCCCTCGCTGAAAGCCCCGCTTGCCGCCGATTGGTTGCGCGAAAATGTCGTGGCGCTGAACCCGGCGGCGATCATTAATGCCACCTCTTTCTCGGGCAAGGGCGCATCCGGCACCTCTCCACTGGACGCCGCCAATGTGCCGGTGTTTCAGGTTGCTCTGGCCACCTCACGCCGCCAGGCTTGGGCCGAGGCGGAACGCGGTCTTTCGCCCGCTGATCTAGCGATGCATGTCGTCCTGCCCGAAGTGGACGGTCGGATCTCGGCAGGCATCGCCTCTTTCAAGGAACCGGGCAAGCGTGACCCGCATCTGGAGTATTCCCGTTTTGCCCACCGGGCTGAACCGGAACGGATCGAGGCTATCATCGACAGGGTCACCGGCTGGTTGAACCTGAACGACAAGCCCAAAGGGGATCAGGTCCCCGCCTTGGTGCTGTCCACCTATCCCGGCAAAGACTGGCAGATGGCCCATGCGGTGGGCCTCGATGCTTTGGCCTCGGCCGAGGCGATGCTGGCCGACCTGCAGGGCGAAGGGTATGACACCGCTCCTGCCCAGCCGATTTCTGATACGTTGTTGGACGCGCGGATTACGTGGTCGCTTTGCGAATATCTTACTGCGCTGGCAGACTTGCCGGAACAACTGCGGGCAGACCTCGAAACCGTCTGGGGCAAGCCTGAAGACGATCCCGCCTTTGCAGATGGCGCGTTCCACTTCACCGCCCTGCGCCGCGGCAAGGCGCTGGTCGCGTTGCAACCTGAACGCGGCACGCCCGAGTTGCGTGATGACGATTATCATGACCTGTCGCGTACCCCGCGCCATAGCTACGTGGCCTTCTACCTGTGGCTGCCCAAAGGTCTTGGTGCGGATGCGCTGATCCATATCGGCGCGCACGGTACGCTGGAATGGCTGCCGGGCAAATCTGTGGCGCTGTCCAACGAATGCTGGCCCGAGGTACTGATTGGCGACCTGCCTGTCATCTACCCCTTCATAGTCAACGACCCCGGCGAGGCCGCGCAGGCCAAGCGCCGGATCGGGGCGGTCACGCTCGGCCATATCCCACCGCCAATGAAGGAAAGCGGTACCCCGGATCGGATGGTTCGGCTGGAATCGCTGCTGGACGAATTCTCGAACGCTGATGGTCTGGACCCCAAACGTCGCGACCGCCTGCAAGAAGATATCCGGGATGAGGCGCAAGCCATCGGGCTGGAGAGCGACCTCGGCCTCGATCAGGCCACCTGCATCGCCGAGGCGATCACCCGCATCGACCGTTTTGTCTGTGACATTAAGGAAAGTCAGTTCGGCGATGGGCTGCATATCTTTGGGCGTGTGCCCGAAGCCACCGCCAATTTTGACACGGCCCCTTCGGCCGATGCCGAACGCCAGGCATTGATCGACGCGCTGGCAGGCAAACGGATCGAGGCAGGCCCGTCCGGGTCCCCCTACCGCGGACGGTCAGACGTCCTGCCCACCGGGCGCAATCTGTATACCACCGATCCGCGCTCAGTCCCCACCCGTGCGGCCTATACCCAAGGCGTAAAGCTGGCTGAAGAATTGGTGCGGCGACACCTGCAGGAAGAGGGCGATTATCCCAAGGGGCTGATCGTTGATCTCTGGGGTTCAGCCACGATGCGCACGGCGGGCGAAGAGTTTGCCATGGCGCTGCACTTGCTGGGCGTCAAACCCGTTTGGGACAAAGGGTCCGAGCGGGTGTCGGGCATCGAAGTGCTACCCATCACTGACCTCAGTCGCCCACGTCTGGACGTGACCTTGCGCGTCTCAGGCTTGTTCCGTGATGTGTTCCCGACCCTTTCAGCGCTTTATGGTCAAGCTGTTCGCGCGTTGTCGGATCGCGATGAAGCCCCGGACTGGAACCCTTATGCCGGACAGGCCCCGGCGGCGCGCGTCTTTGGCCCGGCCCCGGGCAGCTATGGCGTGAACATGACCCAGCTGTCCGAAATCTATACGGATGAGGCCCGCGCGCAGGCGGGTGAGGCATGGCTTGAGGCCAGCTCTTTCGCTTTGGAAGGCGAACACATCACACAAGATTTGGACGGCATTACCCAACGGGTCACGAATGCCGACAGTTTCGTGCACCTGCAGGATCTGACCGAAACCGATCTGCTGTTGGCCAACGACTATGCCACGCACGAGGCTGGTTTCGCCGCCGCCAAGACAGTCACCGGTGGTACGGCGCAGCTATACCATCTGGACAACACCAACCCGGATAGCCCGCGCGCCCGAACGCTGCCTGAAGAAATCAGCCGTGTGGTTCATGCCCGTGCCGCCAACCCGAACTGGATTGCAGGCATGCAAAGGCATGGCTTTCGGGGCGCTGCCGAAGTTGCGGCGACACTGGATCACATGGCCTCTTTCGCCCATCTGTCAGGCACGGTCGCGCCGCACCTGTTCGACCTCTATCACGACGCGACTTTGGGCGACACCGAGGTCGACGCATTTTTGCAGGAGGCCAACCCGCGCGCGTATCAGGCCATGCAGGACAGGTTCCGCGCGTTGTTGGACGCGGGCCTTTGGAACACCCGCCGCAACTCAATCCGGGCCGATCTGGAGGGGCTGGGATGAGCGCCCCGGTCGTTCAGGGTTGGTGCCCCGGTGCGCATCGGCCGATGATGTCGGGCGATGGTCTGGTGGTTCGGGTGCGCCCGCGTCTGACTCGTTTGAGCGCCGAACAAACACGTGGTCTTTGTGAGTTGGCCGAGCGATTTGGCAATGGCACGATCGACCTGACCAACCGCGCCAATTTACAGCTGCGCGGGGTGAAAGAAGACGATCATCAGGCATTGCTGGCCGAGCTGGCCGCGCTGAACCTTTTGGATGCTGAGCCCGGTATTGAAATGCGACGCAATATCTTGGTGTCGCCCCTATATCGATCAGGTGATCGAACCGCACAGCTGACACAGGAACTGATCGACCGGTTGGAGGAATTGCCGACTCTGCCCGCCAAATTCGGCTTTGCCATCGACACTGGCCCCAAGCGCCTGTTGGCGGCGGATTCGGCCGATATCCGGGTCGAGGCAGGCACTGATGGCCTCATCCTGCGCGCCGACGGGGCCAAGACTGGCTGCCGGGTCACAGAAACCAACGCAATTGACCGGCTTGTCGCCTTGGCCGGATGGTTTTCCGAACGTTTCACGCCAGAAACCCGCCGCATGGCGCGGGTGGCCGCGACGCAGGATTTGCCAGCGGAGTGGCAAGGCAGCGCGCCCGGTGACATCGGCACACCGCCGCAGCCCGGCGTCTGCGATCTGGGTGTGTTTTATGGCGCGGCGTTCGGACAATTGCCGGCGCGACAGCTCTTAGACCTTGTTACAAACAGCGGAGCCACTGCCCTGCGCGTCACTCCGTGGCGACTGATCCTGCTGGAAGGCGGGGCGGCGATACAAGCACCGGACTTTGTTATTGATGGCACCGACCCGCTGATGACAACCGACGCCTGCCCCGGCGCACCGTTCTGCCCGCAAGCTCAGGTGGAAACCCGCGAAGTTGCCCGCGTCTTGGCCGCCCAAATCCCAGGAAGTTTGCATGTATCCGGTTGCGCCAAAGGCTGTGCCCGTATGGGTCCGGCAAATGTCACACTGGTCGGCAACGACGGACGATTTGATCTTGTCAAAAACGGTCGCGCGGGGGATGAGCCCTCCCAACGCGGGCTGACACCCGAAACACTTATGACTATGGACCTCACCTGATGCCCTATGAATACGAAACCGACGGCGCAGCGATCTATAAGCAAAGCTTTGCCACAATCCGGTCCGAGGCCGATCTGGCGCGTTTTGACGCCGATGAAGAGCAAGTTGCGGTTCGCATGATCCACGCCGCCGGAATGGTCGGTCTGGAAGAATTCGTACATTTTTCGCCCGGTTTCGTGCCAGCCGCACGGACGGCGTTGGAGAATGGCGCGCCTATCCTGTGCGACGCCCGGATGGTCAGCGAAGGCGTGACCCGGTTCCGCCTGCCTACCGAAAATGAGGTGATCTGCACCCTGCATGACGAGCGCGTGCGCCCACTGGCCGCCGAGATGAGCAATACCCGCTCTGCCGCCGCGCTGGAGCTTTGGCGCCCGCATCTGGAAGGCGCTCTGGTCGCTATCGGCAACGCGCCGACCGCTCTGTTCCACTTGCTGAACATGCTGGAGGATCCCGATTGCCCGCGCCCGGCCGCCATCATCGGCTGCCCGGTGGGCTTTGTCGGTGCCGTCGAATCCAAGGACGCATTGTGGGAGGCCCAGCCTGTACCCTCTTGCATCGTCAAAGGCCGTCTGGGCGGCAGCGCCATCACCGTCGCCGCGATAAACGCCATTGCGAGCCGCGCCGAATGAGTGGCGGCAAGATATACGGCGTGGGCCTTGGCCCCGGTGATCCGGACCTGATGAGCGTGCGGGCCGACCGCCTGCTGCGCAATGCGCGCCACGTCGCGTTCTTTCGCAAGCCGGGTCGCAGCGGTCAGGCACGCAAGATCGTCAATGGTATGATCCCGGACAGTGCTGTTGAGTTTCCCATGGAATACCCAGTCACTACGGAAATTCCACTGGATGATCCGCGCTATAACGAATTGCTCTCGGCCTTTTACAAGGACTGCGCCGGGCACTTGAAGGCTCTGTCGGATCAGGGCGAGGACGTGGTGGTATTGTGCGAGGGCGATCCGTTTTTCTATGGATCTTTCATGCATCTTTACAGCCGCTTGCGTGATCAAGCTGATGTTGAGGTCGTGCCAGCCATCACAGGCATGTCTGGCGCGTGGACGGCAACGGGTGATCCGATCACCTGGGGCGATGATGTGCTGACGGTACTGGTCGGCACCCTGCCCGAAGAAGATCTGGCAATTCGCATGGCGCAGACTGACGCTTTGGTTGTCATGAAAATCGGGCGCAATATAGACAAGGTGAAGCGCGCGCTGAAAACAGCCGGTTTGTATGACCGCGCATGGATCGTCGAGTTTGCACAGATGCCGAACCAGGTGGTGACGAAACTGTCCGAGGCATGCGAAAAGGTGACGCCCTATTTCTCGATCATCATCGTGCATGGTCAAGGACGGCGGCCATGAGTGGTTGGGTCAAGATTGCGGGCCTGGGGCCTGGTAACGAAGATCTCGTAACCCCCGAGGTTTCAACTGCGTTGACGGATGCCACAGACGTAGTCGGGTACATCCCCTATGTCGCGCGCGTGGCGGAACGCCCCGGCCTGACGCTGCACGCCAGCGACAATCGGGTCGAGATCGACCGATCCCAACACGCATTGCAGATGGCGGCTGAGGGGAAACGGGTGGTCGTGGTATCCTCGGGCGATCCCGGTGTGTTCGCAATGGCGGCAGCTGTGTTCGAAGCCCTAGAGAATGGTCCCGCCGAGTGGCGTAACATTCCCATAGACGTCCTTCCCGGCATAACCGCGATGCTAGCCGCATCCGCGCGGGCCGGGGCGCCTCTGGGTCATGATTTTTGCGCCATCAACCTCAGCGATAATCTGAAACCCTGGTCGCTGGTTGAAAAACGTCTTCGACTTGCGGCGCAGGCGGATTTCGCGATGGCGTTTTATAACCCGCGATCAAAGTCGCGCCCGGAAGGCTTTGTAAAAACACTGGAAATCCTGCGCGAAGTATGCGAGCCCGAGCGCCTTATCCTGTTCGCGCGCGCCGTATCGCGCGCGGATGAGGCGATCCGGATTTCGACACTCGCCGAGGCGACGCCTGACATGGCTGACATGCAAACCGTCGTCATTGTCGGGTCATCCCTGACGCGCGTCATCAACCGTGACAGCGCGCCTATCGTCTATACCCCGAGGTTCACCCCGGAATGAGCCAACCAGTCCAGAACCTGCGTCACGTTCGACAATTCGGTCCTTGGCGGAAGGGTCGGCCTGTCGATCATCAGCACCGGTACGCCCAATGCGCGCGCGGCATCCAGCTTGGCGCGTGCACCGGTGCCGCCAGAGTTCTTGGACACAACCAGTTCAATGCCATGCTGCAGCATCAGCGCCCGGTCCCCTGCTTCGGTGAAAGGTCCGCGCGACACGATCGCCGCGCAATCGGGCAGCGGCAGTGCATCCGGTTTATCCACCAGCCTCAGCAAAAAATGATGTTGGGGCTGAGCCGCGAAATCTTCAAGGTGCAGGCGTCCAACAGCCAGAAAAACGCGCCGTTTAGGACCGCTCAAGGCGGTAACCGCCGCGCCTATATCAGAAACATGCTGCCAACGATCTCCGTCTTGCGCGGGCCATGCCGGACGGGTCAAAGCGGCAAGGGGCACCCCGGCCTCGCGACACGCGGAAATGGCGTTGGTACTCATTTGCGCGGCAAAGGGATGGGTGGCATCAACCACATGAGTGATCTCGTTGTCCGTCAGGTAACGGGCCAGGCCTTCGACGCCGCCGAACCCTCCAACACGCACCGGCAGGGTCTGCGGCCTTGGATTGTCCACTCGTCCGGCATAGGAATAGGTCGCCGGGATGGCCTGTTCGGCCAAAGATTTGGCCAGTGCATTTGCCTCGGTCGTGCCACCAAGGATCAGGAGGTTGGTCATGCATGAAGCTCCGTGGCTAAGCGTTTTGGGCTTGGGCGAAGATGGACTGGATGGCCTGTCACCCGCAAGTCGTCAAGTACTGGAGCGTGCCGAAATCATCATGGGCCCGCCGCGCCATTTGTCACTGATCCCCGACACAGGCGCGGAGCGCGTAGATTGGCCCGTGCCATTTTCCGACGGCCTGCCGATCCTGACCGGGTTTCGCGGACGCCCAACGGTTGTTCTGGCCTCGGGCGATCCGTTCTGGTTCGGCGCGGGCTCGGTAATCGCGCGCAATTTCGACGCCGGAGAATGGACAGCCCATCCTGGTCAGTCCACGTTCTCGCTGGCTGCGGCACGTTTGGGCTGGCCGTTGGAAAGTACGCAGACATTCGGTCTGCACGCCGCCCCGCTGACCCGTCTGCGCCCGCATCTTTCGCCAGGATTGCGCGCCATCCTGCTGCTGCGCAACGGCGCTGCGGTGGCCGAGCTTGCGACATATCTGAACGAAACTGGGTTTGCCGATACGCAATTGCATGTCATGGAAGCCCTTGGCGGCCCCCGCGAACGGTCGCGCAGCGTGTCGCTAACCGAAGCCCTGCTGGGCGGGTTCGACCATCCAGTCTGCGTTGGGCTTGAAGTTGCGGGTAAAGGACAGGCGCTGCCCAAGGCCTCGGGTAAGCCGGATGATATCTTCGAAAATGATGGCCAGATCACCAAACGCCCCGTGCGGGCGCTGACCCTGTCGGCGTTGGCCCCCAAGCGCGGCGAGCATCTGTGGGATATCGGCGGCGGCACCGGCTCGATCAGCATCGAGTGGCTGATGTGCGACCCGACCCTGACCGCAACCACGATCGAACCCCGCGAGGATCGCGCGGACCGCATTCGTCGAAATGCCGACACGTTAGGGCAAGACCGGCTGCAAGTTGTGCATGGCACAGCGCCAACTGCACTGGACGGCCTTGGGTTTCCGGATGTGGTATTCATCGGCGGCGGCCTGAGTACCGAATTGCTGAATTGGCTGTACGCCGCCCTGCCTGCCGGCACCAGGTTGGTCGCCAATGCTGTGACTCTGGAAAGCGAAGCCTTACTGGCGCAATGGCACGAAAAACTGGGCGGAGAACTTCTTCGCATCGAACTGGCGCAGGCTTCGGCACTGGGACCTCGGCGCGGCTGGAAATCCGCATATCCGGTGGTGCAGTGGAGCGTAATCCTATGATCATCGCAGGTTTGGGGTTTTCATCAACGGCGACCGTGGACAGCCTGCGCGCCGTATTTGAGCGGGCCAGCGTTGGGCAAGACGTCGACGCGCTGGCCACTGTTGCCGACAAGGAGGGTCACACCGCGCTGTCGGAGTTTGCCGCAGAGACCGCCCTGCCCCTGCATTTCATCGCTGCTGCCGATCTGGCGGGACAGCGCACTCTCACCTGCTCGAACCGCAGCCGTGCCACCTATGGCACCGGCAGCGTAGCCGAAGCATCCGCACTTGCCGCCGCCGGAACAGGCGCCCGGCTGACCTCACCCAGACAGATCTCGGACGACCGGCTTGCAACTTGCGCCGTCGCCATCGGAGGACAAACATGACCGTTCATTTCATCGGCGCCGGACCCGGCGCTGCCGACCTTCTGACTCTGCGGGGGCGTGATATCATCGCCTCTTGCCCTGTGTGCCTGTATGCAGGATCGCTGGTGCCGGAAGAAATCCTAGGCCACTGCCCTGAGGGCGCCAAGATCATCAACACCGCGCCGATGGATCTGGACCAAATCATGGCCGAGATTGAGGCAGCGCATAAGGCTGGCAATGACATTGCACGTCTGCATTCCGGCGACCTGTCGGTTTGGTCGGCAATGGGTGAACAGATCCGGCGATTGAAGGAGATGGGCATTCCGGTCAGCGTGACGCCCGGTGTACCGTCGTTCGCCGCAGCGGCTGCTTCGCTGGGAACGGAACTGACCTTGCCCGGATTGGCGCAATCTGTGGTCCTGACCCGGACGCCCGGCCGCGCATCTTCAATGCCCGAAGGCGAAACTCTTGAGAACTTTGCCCGCACCGGCGCGACGCTGGCCATTCACCTGTCGATCGGAAATCTGGACAACGTGATCGCGGACCTTACCCCGGCCTATGGGGCCGATTGCCCGGTGGCAGTGGTATACCGCGCCAGCTGGCCGGATGAACGGATCATTCGCGCCACATTGGCGACCCTGAAAGACGCACTGGACGAGAGTATCTCTCGCACCGCTCTGATCATGGTTGGCCCGGCACTTGCGGGCGAAGGCTTTGACGAAAGCTGTCTCTATTCAAAAGATTACGACCGCCGTTATCGCCCGCAAAGCGCGGACAGCCCGTGGTCAAGCTGGAGCCCCGAGAATGAATGACGGGATGACCAACCTTCCGGGACTATTGATTTCTGCGCCGTCTTCGGGGACGGGTAAAACCACTGTCATGTTGGGCTTGTTGCGTGCGCTTGCCGAGGATGGCCTGACGGTGCAACCGTTCAAGAGCGGACCGGACTATATCGATCCAGCCTTTCACCGTGCCGCAGCCGGACGCGCCTCGTTCAATCTGGACAGCTGGGCGATGGCCGATCCGCTGCTGAACGCGATTTCTGCCCAGGCCGAGGGCGCGGATATCGTCGTGGCCGAAGGTTCGATGGGCCTGTTCGACGGCGTTGCCAAGCCCGGAGAGCTTGGGCACGGATCAAGCGCCGAAACCGCACAGCGTATGGGCTGGCCCGTGGTTCTGGTGTTGGATGTGGGCGGTCAGGCCCAATCTGCGGCGGCCACTGCGCTGGGATTTCGGATGTACAATCCCGACCTGCCCTTTGCCGGTGTGATCCTGAACCGCTGCGCCAGCCCACGTCACGAACGCCTGACCCGTTTGGGAATGGAGCGCGCGGGCCTGCCGGTACTGGGCGTGTTGCCCCGGCGTGGAGATCTGACCCTGCCCGAGCGGCATCTTGGTTTGATTCAGGCGGTCGAGCACCCGGATCTGGAAAGCGCGATTGCCGGTTACGCCACATTCCTGCGCGAGCATGTGGATCTTGAGGCGATCAAGGCGGCGGCTTCCTCAGGCCCCAAGGGACCATCGTCAGCCGCGCTGCCGCGGCCTCCGGCACAGCGGATCGCGCTGGCACGGGATGCGGCGTTTTCGTTCACTTATCCACATTTGCTGGAAGGCTGGCGCGCAGCAGGGGCGGAAATCCTGCCGTTTTCACCGCTGGCCAACGAAGCCCCGGCTGCGGATGCCGATCTGGTCTGGTTGCCCGGTGGCTATCCTGAACTGCACGCGGGCACATTAGCAGCTGCCGACACATTCCTGAGCGGTCTGCGCAAACACGCGGAGACAAAGCCCGTCCATGGTGAGTGCGGTGGTTATATGGCCTTGGGCGAAGCTCTGGTCGACAAGGAAGGGGTCCGACACCAGATGGCGGGTCTGCTTGGGCTTGTGACGTCCTATGAGAAGCGCAAGTTCAATCTTGGGTATCGCAAGGCGCAATTGTTGGCCCCAATGGCAGGTTTTGCCGCTGATGCGACATTGCGTGGCCATGAGTTCCATTATTCTTCGATCCTCGAGCAACCCGACGCGCCTTTGGCCCGGGTGTACGATGCTGAAGGGGTTGAAGGACCACAAACCGGATCATTTCGCGGCAACGTGACCGGAACATTCTTTCATCTGATCGCTGAGGCGCAGGCATGAGCGGTTTCGTTTCGTTCATTGGCTCTGGTCCCGGGGATCCGGAACTGCTGACGCTTAAGGCCGTGGACCGGATGCAAAAGGCAGACGCGGTGCTGTTCGATGACCTCAGCAGTGGCCCAATCCTGAACCATGCGCATCAGGACGCAGACCTTGTTGGGGTCGGCAAACGCGCCGGTCGCCCGTCACCGAAACAAGACCACGTCAGCCGCCTGTTGGTGGATTACGCCAAAACAGGTGCCCGCGTCGTGCGACTGAAATCCGGCGATGGCGGTCTGTTTGGACGTCTGGAAGAAGAACTGGTGGCGCTGCGCGAGGCAGGGATCGAATATGAGATTATCCCTGGCATCCCTTCGGCGGTTGCCGCAGCGGCGGCGGCTGGCATTCCCCTGACACGGCGGCTCACGGCGCGTCGCGTGCAATTCGTCACCGGCCACGATGTCAGTGGCAAGCTGCCGGACGATCTGAATCTGACCGCCCTTGCCGACCCAGATGCCACTACCGTCGTATTCATGGGTAAGCGTACATTTCCTTTACTGGTGAAGGCACTGAATGAACATGGCTTGCCGCTGGAGACGCCTGCGTTGATGGCCGAATCCGTTTCGACCCCGGATCAGGTACTACTCCGATCCACGGTTGGTGAGTTGGCGGACAAGTTGGGCGCTGAGATCGGCACGGCCCCTGCCCTAATCCTTTACGGCCCGCTTGCAGAGACTGACGATGTTTGACCTGACCCTGATCGGTATTGGAACCGGCAATCCGGACCACCTGACGTTTCAAGGCGCTAGTGCCATTCGGGACGCAGACCTGATTCTGATCCCGCGCAAGGGCGAAAACAAGGCCGATCTGGCCGGGTTGCGGGAAGAGATTATCGCTCAGGTTAGCGATACCCCGCCACAGATCGCATATTTTGATATTCCCAAACGACGCGCCGATGATGGCTATCTGCGCGGCGTGGATGAATGGCACGATGCCATCGCTCTGCGGTGGCAGGAGGCGATCGCGGCGCATCGTGATGCAAAGCGGGTTGCCCTTTTGATCTGGGGCGATCCCTCGCTTTACGATAGTTCGCTGCGCATCGCCTCGCGGCTGCAACCCCAACCGGAGACGCGCGTAGTCCCTGGTATCACCGCGCTTCAGGCACTGACCGCGGCGCATGCGATACCGATTAACGATCTGGGCGCGCCGTATGTCGTGACCACCGGTCGGCGCATTCGGGCTGAAGGCTGGCCGCTAAACGCTTCGAAAGTGGCTGTTATGCTGGACGGCGAGTGTTCGTTCCAAAGCCTTGAGATGGCAGGCTACGATATCTGGTGGGGCGCTTATGTGGGGATGAAGGAAGAAATCCTGATCCACGGTCCTTTGGCTGATATGGCGTCGCAGATAGTCGAAACGCGCGCAAAAGCGCGGGCGGATCACGGCTGGATCATGGACATCTATCTCCTGAAAAGGCGCGTGGACTGATCCGAAGGCAACTTCTGCGGCTGCTACCCACGGGATTGTGACTGCGCGAAATACGAGTTTCTGGCATCAATTTCGTACCCATACCCATAAGGACAGCACGATGAAGGCTATTTCGACCGTACTGTATTTGCTGGCCCTTCCCGCGCTGGCGCAAGAACCGCTGTCGGGCTGGGCCGTTCATTCCACCGACAAAAGCTATGATGCGTTGGTCGCGGATACGAAGACCGCTGTCAAAGAAAACGGTTTGATTGTTGTAACGCAGGCCGGGCCCACCAAGGCGGCGGCGGCCCGTGGCATCATCATTCCCGGAAACTTAGTGATCGGTGCCTTTAACAACGACTACGCGGTGCGGGTTCTGGAAACCTCGGTCGACGCAATGATCGAAGCGCCCATCCGGTTCTACGTGACCGAAAATGCGGACGGCACGGCGACTTTGGCCTACAAAACTCCAAGCCACGTCTTTGCCCCCTATGCCCAGCAAGGCGGTGAGCCACTGCAAGAAATTGCGACGGAACTGGATGAAAAGTTTCAGGCAGTCGCGGAATCCGCAGTCAATTAGTCACACTGCCGTGAACCTGCTTGCGTCCGGACGCGTCCTCCGCAATCTGCAATGACGTATTATTTCGGAGCATAACTGATGCAGGACCTTTCGCCCCGCGCCGCGGACCTTTTGGCCCAAAGACTTTACGAGGCCGGATGCCGCCATGCCTTTGGTATGCCCGGTGGCGAGGTTCTGACGTTGGTGGATGCGCTGGAACAGGCGGGGATCACCTTTCACCTGACCAAGCACGAAAACGCCGCCGGATTCATGGCCGAAGCCGTGCATCACCGCGACGGCGCACCTGCCATTCTGGTGGCGACGCTTGGCCCCGGCGCTATGAACGGTATCAACGTGGTCGCGAACGCTTTGCAGGACCGGGTGCCGATGATCGTGCTGACCGGTTGCGTCGATGCCGATGAAGCGCTGACCTATACCCATCAGGTCATGGATCACGCACTGGTCTATCGCTCGATCACCAAGGGCACTTTTACCCTGACGGCGCAGGGCGCGGATATAGTGGCGGACAAAGCCGTATCGCTGGCCAATCAGCCCCGCCCCGGGCCGGTGCATATAGACGTTCCAATCTCGGTTGCGGATATGCGGGTGTCCGGCGTCAAGAAGCGGAGACTTGTCAAGGCTGCCGCCGTTGCGCCGGAGGGCAATTGCCTTGAAAAAGCGCGCCGTTGGGTGGCTGATGCGGAACGCCCCATTGCGATTGTCGGGCTGGACGTTTTGTATGACGGGTCGCGCAATATCGTGCAGGCGTTTCTGGAACATTTCGGCATCCCCTTTGTAACCACCTACAAAGCCAAGGGAGTTGTGCCCGAAGATCACCCTCTGTGTCTTGGAGGGGCCGGGTTGTCACCGCTGGCCGACAAACATCTTCTGCCGCTTGTTGAACAGGCCGACCTGGTCTTGTGCCTTGGCTACGATCCGATCGAGATGCGCCCCGGCTGGCGCGAGGTCTGGGACCCCGAAGAAAAGCGTGTCATCGACATCTCGGCCGTGGTGAACGACCACTATATGCATCAAGCCAGCCTGAATATGGTGGCCGATACCGGCGCCACGTTGGAGGCTATCGCAAAGGGCAATGCTTCCCGCAAGACGTGGCCGGGCGGCGAACCCTCTCAGGCCAAAACCGCGCTGGCTCAGGCATTCCCGACCGATGAGGAATGGGGTCCCGCCGCCGTCATCGCCGAAACCCGCGCAGCCCTGCCTGCCGAAACACTGGCCACAGCTGACAGCGGCGCACATCGCATTCTGCTGAGCCAGATGTGGGAATGTTCCGAGGAACGCGGCCTGATCCAGTCCTCGGCGCTGTGTACCATGGGCTGCGCCGTGCCAATGGCGATTGGCCTGAAACTGGCCGAACCGGACCGCCCAGTCATCAGTTTTTCGGGCGACGCCGGGTTCCTGATGGTAGCCGGGGAGCTGTCGACTGCCGCCGAAATGGGCGGAAACCCGATCTTTCTGGTCTTTGTCGATGCCAGCCTTGCGCTGATCGAGCTGAAACAGCGCCAGCGCCAGATGGGCAACAGGGGTGTGGATTTCGACCACCACGACTTTGCAGCCATGGGCCGGGCGTTTGGCGGCAAAGGTCACACAGTTCGCAACCGCGAGGAACTGCGCAATGCCCTGAACGAGGCGATGAAGGCCAACTCATTCACCGTGATTGCCGCAGAAATTGACCGTGGGGGCTATGATGGCCGGATCTGAAGGACCGCTGAAGGGCGTCAAAGTACTGGACCTCAGTCGCATTTTGGCCGGACCGACCTGCACGCAGTTGCTGGGCGATCTGGGGGCCAGCGTGATCAAGATCGAAAACCCCGCGACGGGCGGGGATGACACCCGCCAATGGGGCCCTCCTTACGTCGAAGATGCGCAAGGCAACCGGTCTGATCTAAGCGCTTATTTCATGTCGGCCAACCGCAACAAGAAATCCGTGGCTATCGACATCACCGCGACCGAGGGACAGTCTGAAATCAAACGGTTGGCCTCGCATGCAGACATTCTGATCGAGAACTTCAAACCCGGCGGATTGGCGAAATACGGTCTGGACTACGCCACGTTGTCGCAAGATTTTCCCAGCCTCGTCTATTGCTCGATATCGGGTTACGGTCAGACCGGGCCGAACGCGTCCAAGCCGGGCTATGACCTGATGGCACAGGGGTACGGCGGGATCATGTCGCTGACAGGCGAACCCGATGGCGCGCCGATGAAGGTAGGCGTGGGCATCGCCGATGTAATGTGCGGAATGTACGCAAGTGTCGGCATTCTGGCCGCCCTGCGCCACCGCGATCAGACCGGCGAAGGCCAGCAGATTGATCTGGCGCTGGTAGATGCACAGATCGCGTGGCTGATCAACGAAGGTGCAAACTATCTAACCTCGGGCAACGTGCCCCAGCGGCGCGGCAACGGGCATCCGAACATCGTGCCCTATGACGCCTATGAAACCGCCGATGGCCACGTCATTCTGGCCGTCGGAAATGACAGTCAGTTCCGCCGGTTCTGCGAATTCATCGATCACCCCGATCTGGCGGATGACCCGCGTTTCGCCACCAACCCAGCCCGGCTGGAAAATCGTGACGCGTTAAACGCCGTGCTGCGTCCGGTGGTGAAAACCCACGCTTCAGAGACCATGATTGCGCAGCTCGAAGCCCGCAAGGTTCCGGTTGGCCCGGTACAGACATTGGATCAGGTTTTTGCAACCGATCAGGTCGAAGCCCGCCAGATGCAGATCGCGATGCAGGCCGCACCGGGCGACGTTCAACTGATCGGGAATCCGCTGAAACTGTCGCGCACACCTGTAACATATCGGGCTGCTCCGCCCGTCTTTGGGGCGGATACGCAGGCCGTTCTAGGCGCTGAAAACCCCTTTGACGATTGAAACACTGTGCCTGTTTCGGCGGCATGTTGCTGAAACATGCCCTTGAATCGGCGGTTTTTTTCAATTTTTGCCCACACGGCATTTCACCAATTCGAGAGCAGGGCCGATACTGATACGACCCGCCGACAGTCTCTGATACATCAAGTGCTGTAGATATTCTCGATTGGATCGGAACATGAACATGAAGCAAGACGTTTTCGGACAGATGAACACCCTCAGCCACCCGGCAAGTGCCGAGGCCTGGGATGGTGTTCTGCTTGGGTTCATGGCCCATGCCGCCGTGACGCCGCAGCATCTTGGCAAAGTTCTGGAGCTTGAACCCGATTTTGCCCTGGGTCACGCAATCAAAGGCTTGTTCATGGTCCTGCTGGGCCGTCGCGAGATGATGCCGGTCGCCGTCGAAGCGATGGCAGCCGCCAACAGTGCCATGGAACGCCAGCCGGTCTCAGCGCGCGAGCGACTGTATGTCGAAGCGCTGGGTCTGTATCTGGCTGACCTGCCCACGCAAGCCATTCAAAAATTCGAAGAGATTCTGCGCGACCACCCACAAGACTCGCTGGCAATGAAACTCAGCCACGCGACGCGATTTGTACTTGGCGACTCGGAAGGCATGCGCCGATCGATCGAGCGGATTCTGCCGGCGTACGAACCCGATCATGCAGGTCGTGGGTATTTGCTGGGCTGTCATTCCTTTGCGTTGGAAGAAACCGGTGCCTACGAAAAGGCCGAAATCGCAGGCCGGCAGGCGCTGTGGATGGTGTCGGACGATGCATGGGGTCTGCACGCCGTTGCACACGTGCATGAGATGACAGGCAACGCGCAGCTGGGCCTTGATTGGTTGGCAGGACGCGAAGAGGCTTGGACCCACTGCAACAACTTCCGCTATCACGTCTGGTGGCACAAGGCGCTGATGCATCTGGATCTGGGTCAGGTCGATCAAGTGATGGAGCTGTATGACAACTACATCCGTCAGGACAAAACCGACGACTACCGCGATATCTCGAACGCCACATCCCTGCTGTCACGGCTTGAGCTTGAGGGCGTCAATGTGGGCAACCGCTGGGAAGAACTGGCTGATCTCAGTGCGGCGCGGACCGAAGATGGCTGCCTGATTTTTGCCGATCTTCACTATCTTCTGGCCCTGACTGGCGACAATCGCCCTGAGGCGACCAGCAAGATGTTGCAGCGTATTCAGAAAGATGCGCAACGCAATCAGGGGGACACCCCGATCCGCATGTCCGATCCGGGCATTGCTGCCGCCAAAGGACTTGAGGCCTTTGGCGAAGGCCTTTACGGCGACGCCTTCGACTTTTTATCGAACGCCCGAGCAGGTATGCAACTGGCAGGTGGAAGCCACGCCCAACGTGATGTATTCGAGCGCATCACAATTGATTCCGGCCTGCGCGCCGGCCGTCTGGATGCTGTCGAGCGCATCCTGGATGACCGTCGCGCCAAAAGAGCCGGGGGCGAAGACAATTACGCTCTTGCGCGCCGCACATTGATCGATGCGGCACGCGACAACGGAGACGCACAAAGCGTCCCGGCTGAATAACAAAAACTAAGACCAAGAAGGACAGAATACGTATGGCGACAGTTTCGCCCGCTTCTGATTTTGCGCCAGTGGCTGCCTCTGCGGCGGCCCCTGCCCGCACGCGCGATCCGCGCCTGGATTTCTATCGCGGTATCGCGATGTTCATCATTCTGATCGCACATATCCCAAACGACCCCTGGGCCAAATGGATTCCTGCGCGGTTCGGGTTCTCGGACGCGACTGAAATCTTCGTGTTCTGCTCAGGCATGGCCTCGGCGATCGCTTTCGGCGGAGCGTTCCTGCGCAAAGGGTGGTGGATGGGAACAGCCCGCGTTTCGTTCCGTATCTGGCAGGTCTACTGGGCGCATATCTGCCTGTTCTTTTTTGTCGCCATGTCGATGGCAGCGCTGGATCAATCGGGGCTGTTTGAAAAAACTTACGTTTCGTCTTTGAACCTGCAGCACTTCTTCAACGATCCTGCGCCTCAGATCGTGGGTCTGTTTACGCTGACCTATGTCCCGAACTATTTCGACATCCTGCCGATGTATCTGGTGGTTCTGGCGATGATGCCCATGTTTCTGGGCCTCTACCGGATCGGGTTCTGGGCGGTCGCCGCAGCGTCCGTCGCGATTTGGCTGGTCGCGCAAACTGACGTTCTGGACCTACCGGCCGAGCCGTGGTCGGAGCGGCAGTGGTTCTTCAACCCCTTTGGCTGGCAACTGCTGTTCTTTACTGGCTTCGCCTTCATGCGCGGCTGGATACCTGCCCCACCGGTATCAAAAACCCTGATTTGGGCAGCAGCACTGTTCCTGATCTTTTCGATGCCCTTTGGTTCGTGGAAGGTATTCACATGGATCAACGCGGCGGCCCCCGATCTGGCTGACGAAATCCGCAAGGTCTGGCCGGTGACGAAAGAATTCCGCGACAAAACCGATTTTGGCCTGTTCCGCTATCTGCATTTCCTGTCACTCGCCTATCTGGGCTGGGTTGTCGCCGGGGAACATGGGCATCGCCTGATTGCAACCGGTCAGGGTACCGCGGCCAAAGTCTGGCAATTCCTGCTGACCGTCATCACCAAAGTTGGGCAACAATCATTGGCGGTGTTCGTATTTTCGATGGCTGCAGCACGACTTATCGGCGTCGGTCTGGACCTGAGTGGGCGGGATGTTGCCAGTGTTTTCGTCGCCAACATGATTGGCTTTGCGATGATCATCGGCGTGGCATACATGGCCGCTTGGTTTAAGTCACAACCTTGGAAGTCTAAGAAATGAATTTTACACGTCGCGCATTTCTGGTCTCAACTTCGGCGCTTGCATTCGCGCCAGCAACTTTTGCCACGGGCGGTGAGGTCCCATTTGACCGCAATGTCGTCATTGAGATGGCCCGAGATCTGGCCAGCCGACCTTATGCGGAACGCGAGATGGTGCCGCAGGAATGGCAGGATCTGACGTACCAGCAATATCGCTCGATCCGATTCCGGCTAGACCGCGCGCTTTGGTATGAAACGGAAACACCTTTCAACGTCGATTTTTTCACACCAGGCCTGTACTTCCCGCGCACTGTTAAAGTTGAAACCGTTGAAAATGGAATGGCTACTCCGGTCGCGTTTGATCTGGGGATGTTCGACAAATCCGAGGACGTCCCGGAACTGCCAATCGACGACACGCTGGGCTTCTCCGGCCTGCGATTGCGCACCGAAATGCACCGCCCCGGCAAGACCGATGAGTTCTGCGTCTGGCAAGGAGCCAGCTATTTCCGCGCTATTGGCCTGCATGAGGTCTATGGCCTCTCCGCCCGTGGTCTAGCCCTGAAAACCGGCGACCCGGATGGAGAGGAATTCCCCGAATTCATCCGATTTTGGCTGGAACGCCCAAAACCTGGCCAGCGCGATATGGTCGTTCATGCGCTGATGGACAGCCCCAGCGTGACTGGTGCGTATCGGTTCAATGTCACCGCCGGTGCGGATTGCGTGATGGATATCGAAGCCACGCTATTCCCACGCGAAGAGCTGACGCATGTGGGTATCGCCCCCGGCACGTCGATGTTCCTGTTCGATCAGACCAACCACAGCCAGTTCGACGACTTCCGCCCTGCCGTACACGACAGCGATGGTCTGTTAGTGCGCAACGGTGCCGGAGAGGTTCTGTGGCGGCCATTGGCGAACCCGACCCGCCTGCAGATTTCGTCGTTCGTCGACACCAATCCGCGCGGCTTTGGCCTGTTGCAGCGCAAGCGTGAGTTCTCGGATTACGCGGATCTTGAGGCGAATTATCACAAACGCCCCAGCCTGTGGGTCGAACCCGGTGCGGATTGGGGCAAAGGTGCGGTCACGCTGGTTGAAATTCCGGCGGATCAGGAAATCTACGATAACATCGTTGCCTACTGGCGCCCTGCCGAACCCTATACGGCTGGCAGCCAGGTCGACCTGTCCTATCGCCTGATCTGGGGGGATGAGCCCCAGCGCACACCGATGGCGCGCGTGGTCAACACCGCGATGGGCGACAACACCTTTGGTGAAGGGCGTTTGGCCGTCATCGATTTTGAGGAAAGCGAGCTGTTTGACGACCCAGAGGCGATGACCATTTTCGTGGACTCGCCGCATGCCGAAACATCCGAAGGTGTGCTGCAACGCAACCCCGACACAGGCGGTTTGCGGCTGGCGTTTTCGTTCGAGTCCGGCGACCGCGACCATGTCGAATTGCGCGCGCAGTTGCTGAAAGACAAACAGCCAGCCTCTGAGGTCTGGCTTTACCGTTGGACCTCATGACCAGAGATCTTCATATCATGCCGCCCGAGACGCCTCTGGCCATGCCTGCGCAGGATTTCAGCGCAGGGTTTCGGGATGCACAGGTTCCTGATGCCAAACGTCCCTCGGCCGGGTTCTGGCGTGCGCTGGCGTTTTCCCCCGCAATGGCGGCGACGCTGGGACTGTTATGGGTGATGACGGACTGGTTCGACGCCGAAGGCATCAACCTGATCGAGGCCATCCTTCTGGCACTGATTTCATTCAACTTCTTCTGGATCTCCTTCACGGTCTGCACTGTGTTGCTGGGCATGGTCTCGCTGTCCCGGCAGGAACGCCCCGTGCGTCAGGGTCGCGCCCAACCGTTGCGTGTCGCCCTGTTGACGCCAGTGTACAACGAGGTGCCCTGGAACGTGCTGGGCAATGCCCGGACGATGCTTGAAGATTTGCAGGCGCGCGGTGGGCAGCATCACTATGCCATGTTCATCCTCTCGGACACGCGGGACCCCGAGATCGCCGCACAGGAGCAAGCCAGTGTCGAGGCGCTGCGTACCACCCTCGCCCCTGGGCTGGAACTGTATTACCGCCGTCGCGAACAAAACACCGACCGCAAGGTTGGCAACATCGCCGACTGGGTCAGCCGCTGGGGGGCCGAGTGGGACGCGATGCTGGTTTTGGACGCCGACAGTCTGATGACCGGTCGCGCCATCGCCCGTTTAACCGATGCGTTGGCGCGGGACCCGGGAGCTGGTTTGATCCAGAGCTATCCTCAGCTGATCGGTGCACAATCAGTCTTTGCGCGAATGCAGCAGTTCGCCAATGGCGTCTATGGCATCGCTTTTGCCGAAGGGCTTGCGCGCTGGTGCGGACAGGAAGGCAACTATTGGGGGCATAACGCCATTATCCGCACCCAAGCATTCGCCAATTGCGCGGGTTTGCCGAAACTGCGGGCATTGAATGGTCAGGAAAAACTGATCATGAGCCATGACTTCGTCGAGGCTGGTTTGCTGCGTCGGGCCGGTTGGGGCGTGCGGTTCCTGCCCCGCATTCGCGGGTCTTATGAAGAAACGCCGCCGACACTGATTGATCACGCTTTGCGCGATCGGCGATGGTGTCAGGGCAATTTGCAGCACTTGAAACTGTTGGGCTCAGCCGGGTTCCAGTCGGTGTCACGGTTCCACATGTTCCACGGCGCAGTCGGATATCTGATGTCGCCGCTTTGGTTTGCGCTGCTGGTGATGTGGGCACTTATTGGTCAGGGTGAGGATGCCTCGGTCCTGCACTATTTCAGCCCAGACAATCCACTGTTCCCGCAATGGCCCGAGATGACGGAAACCCGCCATGTGCTGATCATTCTGGTCATGTACGCGATGCTGCTTGCGCCAAAGGTGCTGGGAGTTTTGGCCCTGCCGCTCAGCGGTGTACGCTATGCCGAATTCGGTGGCGGGCGCAAATTCCTGACGTCATTCCTGGCCGAGGTTGTTCTGTCGATCCTCTACGCCCCTATTCTGATGGTGCAACAGATGATCGCCGTCATTCGCACCACCTTTGGTATCCAAAAGGGCTGGTCCCCGCAGGCGCGGGATGGCGGCATCTATGGTCTGCGCACGCTGATCCTCTGCCACACGGTCGAAACGATCAGCGGCGTGGCCCTTAGCGTCGGTATCTTGTCCGGTCTTGTATCAGTCTGGTTGGCCCCGATTGCGATCAGTCTTGCCTTTGCGATTCCTTTGTCCGCGCTCAGTGGCGTATCGGCCGGAGCAGCCCGCCGTATGGTTGGCATGAAAGAGGACTATAACGAGCCCGCAATCACACGCTCGGCCCGTCGCTACAGGGATGAACTGAAGAAAGTAATCGAGGGTAAGGGCGTGATGACTCCTGCCGAATGATCACCCACCCGGCAAACCTTCGTACCAATCGATCATCATATCGGCCCAGCCTTTGGGCACCATGTGACCGCCGGGAAACAGCGCAAATTCCAGCGCGCTGCCGTCGTCACACCCGCTCCAGTATCGGCGCATGAAAGGGCCGGTGGTCGAGAACCCGCTGGGCTTGGTATCGACACATCCATTTGCAACGCGCCAAATCTCAAGTCCGGCAAAGATATCGCCCTGATGAAACCGGCCACCGCCCAGCAAGCGCCCTTCCAGCGGCACCACGTTATCCGTCCAGCCATGGGTGTGGAACATCCGAACCGGGCCATCGCAAGATTCAGGATCAGGGCGCCAGAACCCACCTGAAACGGGCACATAGGCCGAGAACGTATCGGGCGCGGCGCAGGCAAGGTAGTAGACCATGAACGCCCCTGCCGAGAATCCGCCCAGAACGACCCGGTCCGTATCCACGCCAAACCGATCCGCGGCATCCTCAACCGCCTCGGTCAAAAAGGCGGTTTCATCGCGTCCTTCCCAACCCGGAAAGAAGTTCCAGCTTTGTCGCCCGTTGCGCTCCGACCCTTCTGGCGCCATTACAGCGTAGCCGCGCGCTAGCAGCGGCTCCACCATGCCACGGTTTTTCAAAGTACCGGTGGCGGTGCCACCATAGCCGTGCAGAAACACCACCAGTGGCGGGTTCTCATCCTCGGGTAGTTCGATATGGTATCCGCCTGAGGCGGTTTCGCACATACCCTCCAGATCGGCACAGGCGGCCAGCCCCGACTGCCCGACCAGCGCCAAACCCGTTGCCAGTGTTAATTCCCGGATCATACTGCACTCCTGTCGTAGTCGCGAACCGGCAATCCGGTGCGCACCCATCCCGGCCCAGCGGCCGACCCCAACATGCCTTCGGGCACATCAATAATATTCGTAAATCCTGCCTCGGACAGCCGGTTGCTCAACCGCGCCGAACGCACGCCCCGCGCACAGATCAACGCAATTGCCGCGCCCTTGTCACCTTTGACGAGTTGCGTCAGAGCGGGAATGAAATCATCACGGCGCATGTCCAAAGATTGGGCGCCCTCTCCGATCCCGGTGGACTGCCATTCCTTCGGGGTGCGAATGTCCAGCAACAACACGTCTCCGGCCACGGCCTGCGTATGTGCATCCTGCACGCTAAGTTGCCGTCCCGAATAGTCAGGCGGAATAAGCCGGTATTCGCGTATCGCAATTCCCCCCGCCACTGCGGCACAGCCTCCAATCAAGATCCACCTGCGGGATCGGTTTAAGTTTCGGGCCACGTCGCACCCTCCTGACCTGACACCGGGTTTCTATCACAGCGCAGATTTGGAATCCGCGCCGAATTTATCCTGGCAGTTCAAGTTCACGTCATTTTTGCAGGCAAAAGCCGCAGCCTCGCTGTGTTGGCGCGCGGCAAATGAGTTGTATTAGCTGGACAGTAAGAAAATTATCCTTACAAAATCAGTACTACTTGACCGCCCAGAACGGAGTATCGCACTTGTCCCTATTCCTCATCGCGGCCCTTCCTTTTCTCGGCGCTGTTTTTCCAGCTCTTCTGATCAGGGCAGGACGAAATGCAGCTGCTTCTGCTGCTGGGTTGACCACATTTCTGGCGCTGATGGGTCTGTTGATCCACATCCCGTCTGTGATGCGAGGCGACGTTGTAACTGCGCGGTTCGAGTGGATACCTGCCCTTGGGTTGAACGCGAATTTCATGCTGGATGGGTTGGGTTTCCTGTTTGCTCTGCTGATCCTTGGGATCGGGTTGCTGATCATCCTGTACGCACGGTTCTACCTGTCGCGCGAGGACCCGATGGGGCAGTTTTACACCTACCTTCTGCTGTTTCAGGGCGCGATGGTCGGGATCGTTCTATCCGACAACATCCTGCTTTTGCTGATTTTTTGGGAGCTCACATCGCTTAGCTCCTTCCTGTTGATCGGATATTGGAAACATTTGCCCGAAGGACGTCAGGGTGCGCGGATGGCGCTTGCAGTGACCGGCTCTGGCGGGTTGGCGATGATCGCCGGGATGCTGATCCTGGGCAATATCGTCGGGTCTTATGACCTAAGCGTAATTTTGCAGAACAAAGAGCTGATCCAGGCGTCACCCTATTACCTGCCCGCGTTGATCCTGATCCTGCTGGGTTGCTTTACCAAGTCGGCGCAATTCCCATTCCATTTCTGGCTGCCCCACGCCATGGCGGCCCCGACACCGGTTTCTGCCTACCTGCACTCGGCCACAATGGTGAAGGCCGGGTTGTTCCTGATGGCCCGGATGTGGCCCGTTTTGGCTGGCACAGACGCCTGGTTCTACATTGTTGCCACAACTGGACTTATTACCATGCTGATGGGCGCGGTGATCGCTCTGTTCAAGGATGACCTCAAGGCCCTTCTGGCGTTTTCGACCGTGTCGCATCTGGGGCTGGTCACCATGTTGCTGGGCTTTGGCACAAAGATCGCAGCCGTGGCCGCGATCTTTCACATCATCAACCACGCCACGTTCAAGGCTGCGCTGTTCATGACCGCAGGGATCGTGGATCACGAAACCGGTACGCGGGATATCAAGCGGCTGGGCGGTCTGCGTCATCTGATGCCGATCACCTTTACGATTGGCACAATCGCTGCGCTGTCGATGGCGGGCATACCGCCCCTGAACGGGTTTCTGTCCAAGGAAATGATGCTGGAAGAGACCGTTCACACCACATGGCTGCACTATCATTACCTTGTACCGGGTCTGGCATTGTTGGCGGCGCTGTTTTCAGCGGCCTATTCCTTCAGGTTTGTCAGCCACGTGTTCCTAGGTCCGGAGCGTCATGATTACCCGGCCCATCCGCATGATCCACCCGTCGGTCTATGGTTGGCGCCTGCCTTCCTTGTCGTGCTGGTGGTACTGATCGGACTGAACTCTGCCGCCATCGTGGGCCCATTGGTCGCCGTTGTATCCAGCGCGGTCATTGGCGGTGAGAAGCTGCCGTATTATTCGCTGAAATTGTGGCACGGTTTTACGCCTGCCCTCTATATGTCCGTGGTCGCGACACTGGGCGGTCTGTTCCTGCTAAGCTTGCATCGGCATGAAGAGAAAATCTGGAATGCCCTGCCGCGTCCCGAGGCCAAGGTGATCTTTGATACTGTGATCGGAGTGCTGACAAGACTCAGTCGTTTGATCACCGATACTTTGCACAACGGCGTCCTCAGCCGTTACGCGGTCATTATGATCGGCTTCACCCTCGCGCTGGGTTATTATGCCTATACAACCGGCACAATTGGCCCCGAAACGCGGGAGGCGCTGCCCATTCAGATCATCCCGCTTATCGGATGGATCTGCCTTGTGGGTGCAACGCTGGCGATTATGTGGTTCCACCGCAATCGCCTGTTGTCGCTGGTGCTGATTGGTGTTGTCGGCCTGATCGTTTCGATGGCCTTCAACTATCTGTCCGCCCCGGATCTGGCGCTGACGCAGATCTCGGTCGAAGTGGTCACGATGATCCTGCTGCTGCTGTCGCTGAACTTCCTGCCCACGGATACGCCCTGGGACAGCAGCGCCGCGCGCCGCTGGCGCGACGCTGCAATCTCAGTCGTGGCGGGCATTGGTTCGGGCGCGCTGATCTATGCGCTGCTGCTGCGGGATTTTGCCTTTCCGACGATTTCGGAATTCCATCTGGCGAATTCTTACAAAGGTGGTGGCGGCACCAATGTGGTCAACGTCATCCTCGTGGACTTCAGGGGCTTTGATACCTTTGGCGAAATCATCGTTCTGGGTATTGCCGCGCTGATCATCTTTGCCTTGACCGAGGCTGTTTTGGGCACCAATGTCCGAAGCTATCTGCTGAACAGGAAACCGCATTGGCCACAGTCGGGGGACTCGCATCCGTTGATGATGGTGGTCGTGACCCGAATGATGATGCCCATCGCGCTGATGGTCGGGGCCTATATCTTTTTCCGCGGCCACAATCAGCCGGGCGGAGGCTTCATCGCGGGCCTTGTCGTCGCAATCGCCTTCCTGATGCAATACATGGCAAGCGGCTATACCTGGGCCATCGAACGTCAGAGGTTCTACTACCATGGCTCTATCGGCTGGGGCGTGCTGATTGCCGCGGCCACGGGTCTGGGTGCCTGGTTTAACGATCGTCCGTTCCTGACCAGCGATTTTGGCTATATTCACTGGCCACCGCTGGAAGAGTTCGAATGGGCCACCGCCATCCTGTTCGACACCGGCGTTTTCCTTGCTGTTCTTGGGGCCGTGATGCTGGCGCTGGACAGCCTGTCCCGATTTGCGTGGCAACCGGGTATGGCGCAGGAATTCCCGATGGATATCAACCCATTGCGGGATAATCCACCGCAAGAAGAAGAAAACAAGGAGCAGGTCTGATGGAAGCGCTCGTAGCCTCTGCCGTTGGCGTCATGACTGCTGCCGGGATATTCCTGATCCTGCGCCGCCGGACCTTCCCTGTCATTCTGGGCCTGTCTCTGCTGACTTACGCTGTGAACGTGTTCCTGTTCGCAACGGGCCGGTTGGCTTTGGACGCGCCAGCCGTTTTGAACAAGTACAAAGAGGTGCCTTATACCGATCCGCTACCGCAGGCTTTGGTGCTGACGGCCATCGTGATCTCGTTCGGAATGACCGCTGTGATCGTGATGATCGCACTCAGCGCCTACCTGTCCTCGAAAGATGACCATATCGACATGAACGCCAATGACAGCGTCGACGCGCCGGGAGAAGACGCATGAACCACTGGATCGTTGCGCCAATCGTCCTGCCCGCGATCCTGGCCCCGTTCATCATCATGGTCCTGCGCTTTCACCTGGACCTGCAACGCATCTTTTCGGTTGCCGGTGTGGTGGCCCTTATTGGTATTGCCCTGACCATCACCGCACAGGCCGCGGGTGGCGACATTCAGGTCTATGAACTGGGCAACTGGCCTGCGCCCTTTGGCATCGTTCTGGTGTTGGACCGGCTCTCGGCCATGATGGTGCTTCTGACTGCACTGTTGGCTTTGCCGATCGTGCTGTATGCAATCGCCTCTGGCTGGGACGACCGGGGCAAACATTTTCACGCCCTGTTTCACTTTCAACTGATGGGCGTCTGCGGCGCATTCCTGACCGGCGATGCCTTTAACCTGTTCGTGTTCTTCGAAGTTCTGCTAATCGCCTCCTATGGCCTGATGACGCATGGGGGCGGTGCAGTACGGCTGAAAGCCGGGGTGCAATATGTTGCCTATAACCTGCTGGGCTCCACCCTGTTCCTGTTTGCTTTAGGCACGCTTTATGCTGTGACCGGAACGTTGAACATGGCCGACTTGGCCGTGCGAGTGGCCGAATTGCCAGCGGATGACACCGCCCTGCTGCGGGTTGGTGCGGTTTTGCTGCTGCTGGTGTTTTGCATCAAAGCCGCTGTCTTGCCGCTGCACTTCTGGCTACCGGCGAGCTACGCCAGTGCACCCATGCCCGTGGCCGCCCTATTTGCGATCATGACCAAGGTTGGCGCCTACTCGATCCTGCGGATGTACACACTGGGCTTCGGCCCAGAGGTTGAGGCTACGCAGGGGCTTGTTGGTGCTTGGTTGCAACCCGCCGCTTTGGTGACGCTGGCTGTTGGTGCCATCGGCATTCTGGGCACACAGCATATCGCGCGTATGGTGGCGTTCTGTGCCATCACCTCGATGGGAACATTGCTGATCGCGATCTCGCTGTTCACTGAAACGGCCACAGCGGCGGCACTGTATTACGTGTATCATTCGACCCTGGCCACAGCGCTTATGTTCCTGGTCGCCGATCTGGTGATGGAGCGTCGTGGCGGCGCTATTGCCCCGACTGCACCAATGCCGCAAACGGGTCTGATATCGGCTTTGTTCTTTGTGGGTGCTATTGCGCTGGCGGGCATGCCGCCGCTATCGGGTTTTGTCGGCAAGTTGCTGGTGCTGGACGCCGCACGGGACGCACCGGATGCAAACGCCATCTGGGCCGTAATCCTGATCGGTTCCTTCGTCACCATTGTTGGCCTTGCCCGGGCGGGCTCGTTGATCTTCTGGAAAAGCCATGATGCCCAGCACAACACGGAATTGGACCCTGAAAACGAAGAAGAAACCCCGTCCGCGCCTGCACCCGAGCCCAACCCCGGCCTGGCTTTCACAGCCGTATTTGCCATGGCGATCGGCCTTGTGCTGCTGACCCTGTTTGCCGGGCCTGCGCTGGAGTATACCAATAAGACGGCCGAGCAATTGTTCACACCCGAAGATTACATCGCAGCCGTATTGGGAGGCGACACATGATCAGACTTCTGCACCGGATATTCCCGCACCCGCATCTGACGTTCTTGCTGACCATCGTGTGGGTCCTGCTGGCCAACAACATGACCCTGAATTCGCTGGTCTTTGGCCTGATCCTGGGCATCATCATTCCCTTCATCACACAGCCCTACTGGCCTGATCGCCCAAAGCTGCGCAACTGGCCCATGGTCGTTGAATACATCCTGGTTGTGCTTTGGGACATCGTGATCGCGAACATCACCGTTGCCCGGATTATCCTGTTCAAACGCGACGCAGATCGACAGCCGGCCTGGATCTCGATCCCGCTGGAGTTGCGCACACCTGAGGCTATCACAGTGTTGGCAGGTACGATCACCATGACCCCCGGAACCGTCAGCAGCGATCTGTCTGCGCAGGGGCACAACCTGCTGGTGCATTGTCTGGATGCCCCCGACCCTGATGCCGTGCGCGACCAGATCAAAAGCCGCTATGAGCGTCGTCTGAAGGAGATTTTCGAATGATCGACATTGCAATCGCCTTTGCATTCGCCTGCTTCGGCGCGGCCATTATGATGTGCCTTTGGCGGATCATTACCGCAGACGGCGTCGGCACCCGCGTTCTGGCCCTGGATACGATGGTCATCAACACGATCGCGCTGTTGATCCTATATGGTCTGACTCTGGGAACCGAAGTGTTCTTCGAATCCGCCATGATCATCGCCATGCTGGGCTTTGTCTCAACGGTTGCCTACGCGCGCTTCATGCTGCGTGGCAATATCATCGAGTGAGGGTGGAATGGGTTTCATCGTAGAACTTCTGATCGCCTTCTTCCTGGTCATCTCAGGCATCTTTGGCTTTGTCGGGTCCTACGGCATGATCAAGCTGAAAGATCCTATGTCGCGCCTGCACGCACCCACTAAGGCGACGACCCTGGGTGTGGGTGGCGTGTTGCTGGCATCGATCTGCCACTCGGTTCTGATCGAACAGCACCTGTCGCTACACGAACTTCTGATCACATTGTTCCTGTTCCTGACCGCGCCAATCACAGCCCTGTTCATTGCCAAATGGCACATTCACCGTCATGAAAAGCCCAGCGATCTGCCAGATGCGGGCGAGGACGAACTTTGGGCCACACACGCGGTTGAGCAAGTCGAAGACGTCCCTGATCACAGCAAGTCCTGAGTTTGATGCACCACCCACCGCTGCCCCTAACCCGCGATCTGGTTCTAATCGGCGGCGGTCACACCCATGCTTTGTTGCTGCGCAAGTGTGGCATGAACCCCCTGCCCGGCGCACGGGTGACGGTGATCAACCCCGGTCCCACGGCGCCATATTCGGGGATGCTGCCGGGCTTTGTCGCCGGGCACTACGCACGTCAGAACCTGAACATAGATCTGGTCAAACTAGCCCGCTTTGCCGGCGCGCGGATCATTCTGGGCGCGGTTTCCGGCATCGACCCAGACCGGCGCGAGGTTCATGTGCCAGACCGTCCTCCGGTGGCGTTTGATGTAGCATCGGTCAATGTCGGTATTACATCGGACATGCCCACCCTGCCCGGCTTTGACCAGCATGCGGTTCCGGCCAAACCGCTGGGTCCGTTTGCTGCCAGATGGGCAGAGTACCTGGAAGGATCAGGTGATGCTACGGTCGCGGTGATTGGCGGTGGGGTCGCCGGGGCCGAGCTCATCATGGCTATGGCCTTTGCCTTGCGCACCAAGGGGCGCACCGCGCACCTGACCCTGATTGACAACGCACATGCCCTGACGGCGACCCATCCCAAGTCCGCGCAGACCATTCGCAAAGCGATGGCTGATCTGGGCATCGAAGTGATCGAACAGGCAGATATTTCGCACATCGCTCAGGATCACGTCGCATTGCGGGATGGCCGCCAAATCCCGGCCAGCTTTGTGACCGGTGCAGCCGGTGCAAAACCCTATGACTGGATCGCGCATACAGGGCTGGATCTTCAGGACGGCTTCATCCGCGTCAACGCGCATTTGCAATCCAGCGACCCTACCATTTTTGCGGCGGGTGACTGCGCACATCTGACTGAAAACCCGCGCCCCAAAGCCGGAGTTTACGCGGTGCGCGAGGCCCCCGTCTTGTACCAAAACCTAAGGGCCGCTCTAGGGTCCGGTGCCATGCGACGGTATGAGCCGCAAAAGGATTACCTCAAGCTCATTTCGCTGGGCGGCAAGTCGGCATTGGGGGAGCGGCTGGGGACCTCGTTCAGCGGGTCGTTGATGTGGAAATGGAAGAACCACATCGACCAGAGTTTTATGGACAAGTTTCGCAACCTGCCGCAGATGAAGCCTCCGGCCTTGCCCCGCCATCACGCGGCCGGTTTGACCGAAGCCTTGGGCGACAAACCCATGTGCGGGGGCTGCGGTGCCAAGGTTGGGCGCGGCGCGTTGCAATCCGCGCTTGCCGATCTGCCAGCCCCAGTTCGTGCGGATGTGACACCACTGCCCGGCGATGATGCTGCCCTGTTACAGACCGGGGGTGCCCGGCAGGTCATGACCTCGGACCATCTGCGCGGCTTCGTGGACGATCCCGCCTTGATGACGCGCATTGCAGCGGTTCACGCGCTCGGGGATATCTGGGCTATGGGAGCCCGCCCACAAGCCGCTACGGCAACGATCATCCTGCCCCGCATGTCGCCAACCCTTCAGCGTCGCACCATGGCCGAGATCATGGCAACGGCCAGCGACGTCATCCGTACCGCCGGGGCCGAAATTGTAGGCGGCCACAGCTCGATGGGTGACGAGATGACGATCGGGTTCACCCTGACCGGTCTGTGCGACGACGACCCAATCACACTGTCCGGCGCGACACCCGGTGATGCCTTGATCCTGACCAAACCATTGGGCAGTGGCGTTCTGATGGCGGCAGAGATGGCGGGCGCAGCAAAAGGCGAATGGGTTGCGGTGGGCCTTGCACATATGGTGCAGCCACAAGGCCGGGCTTCAGAAGTATTGGCAGATGCACATGCGATGACCGATGTAACGGGATTTGGTCTGGCGGGGCACCTGCTGGGCATGACCGAGGCCTCGGGTTGCGGTGCCAACCTAGATCTAGGGGCAGTTCCGGTAATGGATGGAGCGTGGGAACTGGCCGCGCAGGGCATCCGGTCAACACTGTTCGAAGACAATCGCGCGATTACACTCGAATTACCGACGGGCGGCAAAGCTGACCTGCTGTATGATCCTCAGACCGCCGGAGGCCTACTGGCCGCGGTAGCAGCGGATCAGGCACAGAAGATCTGCGAAGCTTTGCGCAAAGTGGGGTATCCTGCCGTAATCATTGGGCACATGACCGATGCACCGGGGCTTCGGGTTCAAACCTGATCCAGGATGGCTTCGATCTGCGCTGCTGTTGCAGACAAGCCAGCATGATCCAACGCCGACGCATGGATGTTCGCGATAACGTCTGATCTGCGCACTCGGGCAGATTTGGCATATGCAGGATCATAGTGCTGCTCGATCAATGCCTGAGTCAGTGCGCGTTTGTCACCAGCGTCAATCATGTCCAGCCAACCGTCCACCACGTCATGCCCGCGGTGGAACCGCAGCGGGGAAAGGCGGTCGCGCAGGCGGTCAGAGTCCGACAGAACGTCATCATAGGCGGATACCAAGTAGTCCGAACGCGCCTGAACGGTGGCTGTTATCTGGATGCGAGGGGCTTGACGCAAGGCCGCCCAAAGCGTCGGCGGCAAGATCAGAGACCCGATTTTGGACGACTCCGCCTCGACCACCACAGGGCGCGACATGTCCAGACGACATAGCGCAGCGGACAGGGCGGACTCGAACGCCTTTTGGCTGGGTTGGCCACCGGGCATATCACCCAGCAAGGACCCACGGTGGTTGGCCAGCCCCTCTAGATCCAGAACCTGAACGCCGCGAGCCGCAAGATGCACTAAAAGTTCGGTCTTCGCCGTGCCGGTATATCCATCCAGCGCAATCAGGTGATGCGGCAGCGGATCATCATAGAGATACCGTTTCACCAACCGGCGATAGGTGCGATAGCCACCCTCGACCACTTCGGCCCGCCAGCCGATCTGTTGTAGCATCCATGTGAACGAACCCGATCTTTGCCCACCGCGCCAGCAATACACCAAAGGTCGCCATGCTCCTTCATGATGGGACAGGCTGTTCTCGATGTGATTGGCCGCATTCCGAAACACCAGCGCGGCCCCCAGTTTGCGCGCCAGAAAGGGGCTTTCCTGAACATAGATTGTGCCGACGCGGGCGCGTTCTTCGTTGTCCAGAACAGGCAGGCTGATGGCGCCGGGAAGGTGGTCTTCGTCAAATTCCGCCGGGCTGCGCACGTCGATCACCGTGTCAAATTCATGCGCATACAGATCGGGCAAACTGTCGAATTTCAGAACCATGTCAGAGGTCTATCCCGCAAAGCCGTGAATGAAAAGGCAGGGCTAAACTTCGATCGGTTCAATCAATTCCGGCCCGCTGGCGCGGTTCGAATTCACGGTCGGGCTGACGCGATGATAGCTGAGGACATCTTCGTCCCCCGGCTGCATCAGACGCGCGGCCCCCTTTCCGGCCTCCCCCAGCCACAGCGGCCAGTCATCGGGTTCCAGAATCAAAGGCATGCGATGATGGATCGCGCTGAGGTGACGGTTGGCCGGCGTCGTGACGATGGCGCAGGTGCCCTGCCGCGCATCTTCAGGCCCCCAATCCTGCCAAACACCGGCAAAGGCAATCGGTGCGTTGTCTTGACGGAAGATGTACCATGGCAACCTGTCGCCTTGTTCCGTCTTGGTCCATTCATAGAACCCCGTCGCGGCGATCAGGCAGCGGCGTTCGCGGCATGCAGCGCGAAAGGCGGGCTTTTCGGCAAGCGTTTCCGCCCGCGCGTTGATCAACAGAGGTCCTGCGTTTTCGCCCTTGTACCAATGGGGCAAAAACCCCCAGCGCAGCGGATCAAGCGTGCGCCCGTTTTCGCCCGCGCGCACCACATGCACCTGATTGGTCGGGCAGACGTTGAAATTCGGCACCGCTGGCAAAGTGTTAGCCGGGCGGGCCGAAAAAAGCTGCGCCATTGCATCGTTGGGAAGTGTTACGGCAAACCGTCCGCACATAGGCCTTGTCCCTTTTTCAGAAATTGTAGGTTAATGTCGCCCGCGCCGATACCGAGTGGAACACCATCAAGCCGTTTCTGACCATAAGACTGAAAAGGCCGCGTCAAACGCGGCCTTTTGGTTTGTTTATCGAAGCAGATTTACTTCTGCTTGATCCGTCCATCCAGATAGGGCGTATAAGGCGCGTTTTCGGCCAGGTATTCCGCCGTTACATCTGCCAGATCGGGGCCAAAGTCATAGGCGTTCTTGTCGTCGCCCGAGAACATCTTGTAGCCGTCACCGCCATTGCGAACGTAGTTGTTGGTGACCACCAGATAAGTCGCGGTCGGGTCGATGGGAACAAACCCGTCTCCGTCGGCAACCATGACCTCAGCGATACGCCCTTCGTTCGGCGCAACGGCCGGATCCCAGGTGAAGGTCAGGCCGGCAACCTGCGGAAAGCGGCCTTTAACCTCTTCCACCTGGCTGACGCCGTTTTCCAGCGCATCGATGACGCCCTGGCCGCTGATCTCAAAGGTCGAAAGCGTGTTCTGGAACGGCAGCACGGTCAGCACTTCGCCCATGGTCACGTCGCCCGGATCGATCGAGGCCCGCAGACCGCCTGAGTTGGCAATCGCGATCTTCACACCCTGATCAGCAACTCTTGCCAACATTGCGTCGGCCACAAGGTTGCCCATCTGGCATTCCTGAACACGGCAAATAGCGCGGTCGCCCTCGATGGCGTCGGCGGAGTTTGCGACTACCTTGTTGCGGATTTCGTCCAGAGGTACCGCCAGTTCGGCAATACGATCCAGAGCCGCCTGATCCTCGGTAACGGTGTTGTCCATGATCAGCGGCTCGCCAGCAGCCGAGACCACGTTACCGTCATCGTCAAAGGTCACATTAAGCTCGCCCAGAAATTTGCCATAGGCATAGGCCTGAACAATCTGTACGCCGTTGACGACGGTCGGGTACGGGCCGGCGGCCTTGTCCGAAGTGTTCGACAGATATGTGTTCGAGTGGCCACCTACGATCACGTCGACTCCGGTGGTTTCCTGCGCAACGCGCTGATCCACACCATAGCCCGAGTGGCTGAGAACGATGATCTTGTTGACGCCTTCACCGGTTAGCTTGTCGACTTCGGCCTGAACTGCAGGCACCGGGTCCGAGAACGAGATATTCGGACCGGGCGAGGCAAGCTCATCAGTGTCGATAGGTGTCAGGCCGATCAGGCCGATCTTTTCGCCACCCACTTCGATCACGGTGGATTTCTTGATCTTGTCGGTCAGCAACTCTTCGTCCGCGATATCCGCATTGGACATCAGAACCGGGAAATCGACCGAGTCGATAAAGCCGCGCAGAACCTCGGGTCCGTCGTCGAATTCGTGGTTACCCACCGTCATCGCGTTGTAGCCCAGCTTGTTCATGAACTCGGCCGCGACCTTGCCCTTGTAATACGTATAGAACAGCGATCCCTGGAACTGGTCTCCGCCATCGACCAGAATCGAGTTCTCGGCACGGCCACGTGCCTCCTCGACCGCAGTGACCAAGCGCGCGGAACCGCCAAAGCACTTGCCTTCGGCATTGTCTTCATCACCACAACCGCTGTCGTATTTGTTGATCGGCTCAAAACGCGAGTGGAAATCGTTGGTGTGCAGAATCGTCAGTTTGTACTCGGCAAATGCCATGCCTGCGGTCAGGCTGAGCGCGGCGGCAGATGTCAAAAGACGGGTGAGCATAGTTTAACTCCCTATTGTTAATTGCGGAGATGTTGCGACGCGCAACGCCGAGAGTCAAAGGGGGAAATCCGGCTTGATTCTACCCGTGGCCCGGTGCATCACGACCGCATGCTGATTTACAAAATTTTTCGGGCCGATGAATGGGCCATGTTACAGGCGCAAGGCGCATCAGACGGGGCGCCGATTGATGTCTCTGACGGATATGTTCATTTCTCGACTGCCAAGCAGGCGGCAGAAACAGCCGCCAAACATTTTGCCGGGGTCGAAGAGCTGACCCTGCTGGCGTGTGACGCTGATGCAATGGGTGACAACCTGAAATGGGAGGTTTCGCGGGGTGGCGCGCTTTTCCCGCATCTTTATCGGCAGATCCGAATGACCGATGTTGTCTGGTCGCGCGCCCTGCCCTTTGATGGAACCGCTCATCAGTTTCCCAAGGATATGGAATGACCAATTTTGTCGATCCGGACCGCGCCCAGTTTGAGGCCTTCAAGGACCTTGATCGGGACCACCCGATCGAGATGCTGAACTTGGTGAAGTTCCGCGACGCTGCTGAGTATCCCGCAGGGCACAAACTCGTGGATGCCGGGCTGACCGGCGCGCAGGCTTACGGCAAGTACGGCTCGGAAACCGCTCCGATCATAGCGCGCCTTGGCGCTTCGATCCTGTGGCGCGGCGTGTTTCAGACGACACTGATCGGCCCGCAAAACGAAAACTGGGACGCGGTATTCATCGCCCGCTATCCCACAGCGCACGCGTTTCTGGAAATGGTGACGGACCCGGTTTACCAAATGGCCGTGGTGCACCGCCAAGCCGCCGTCGAAACCTCGCGCCTTATACGATGCGCCCCTACCATTGGCGGAGAGGCATTCGGATGAAACTGACTGAAAAACTGGGGCTGGCAGCCCTGCAACGCATGGATCCTGAGACAGCTCACGGATTATCGATCAAGGCGCTAAAGGCCGGATTGGCCCCCGCGCCGGGTCCAGTGACCTCCAATCGGTTGCGCACCGAAGTGGCGGGATTGGACCTGCCGAATCCCGTTGGCCTGGCCGCAGGATTCGACAAGAATGGTGAGGTTCTTGCGCCTTTGTCCCGCGCAGGGTTCGGGTTTATCGAGGTCGGTGCCGTGACCCCGCGCCCGCAGCCCGGCAACCCGAAACCACGCCTGTTCCGCCTGACCCAGGACATGGCCGCCATCAACCGGTTCGGGTTCAACAACGAAGGCATGGAGGTCATGGCCCGCCGTCTGGCTGACCGCCCAAAGGACGCGGTGATTGGCCTGAACCTGGGTGCCAACAAAGACAGCGACGACCGCCCCGGCGATTTTGCCAAGGTCCTGGCCCATTGCGCCGCGCATCTGGATTTTGCCACGGTCAACGTCTCATCCCCGAATACGGAAAAACTGCGTGATCTTCAGGGCAAGGCGGCCCTGAGTGCGTTGCTAAGCGGCGTGATTGAGACGCGCAACGCACTGCCCCGCCCCTTGCCAATCTTCCTGAAGATTGCTCCGGATCTGACCGAAGGCGAATTGCAAGACATTGCCGATGTGGCCCGCGAAACCGGCGTGGATGCGGTGATTGCCACCAACACAACCCTGTCACGCGATGGTCTGCGCAGTGCCCATAAGGGTGAAGCAGGCGGTCTGTCCGGCGCACCGTTATTCCAGAAATCGACCCGCGTTCTAGCACGTCTTAGCCAGTTGACCGACGGGCAAATCCCGTTGATGGGCGTTGGCGGGATCGGGACGGCAAAGCAGGCTTATGCCAAGATCTGCGCCGGGGCTTCGGCTGTGCAGTTCTATACGGCGATGGTCTATGGCGGCATTTCACTAGCCGCAGAAATAGCCCAAGGTCTGGATGAACTGCTGGCGCAAGACGGGTTCACTTCGGTCGCAGAGGCCGTTGGCAGCAAAAGAGAGGACTGGCTGTGATTGAATATTGGCATAACCCGCGCTGTTCAAAATCTCGCACAGGTCTGGCGTTGCTGGAAGAAAAAGGTGCGACCGTCAAGGTTCGCAAATATCTGGCGGATGCGCCGTCGGCTGATGAGCTGCGCGCGGTGTTGTCCCAATTGGGAATTTCGGCCATCGAGATGATGCGGACAGGCGAAAAGCGGTTCAAGGAACTGGGCCTGTCAAAAACGACACCCGATGATGACCTGATCCAGGCTATGGCGGAAAACCCCATCCTGATCGAGCGTCCTCTGGCCATTGCCGGCGACAAGGCCGCGATTGGTCGTCCGCCCGAAAACCTGCTGTCGCTGCTTTAAGCGATCTGCGCTTCCAGCTTAGGGTATCGCCATCCCAACGTGACCCCGCGCACGATGTTCAGGACCATCAGCGCGGCCCAAAGCCCATGATTACCTAACGTCGGCACCAGCAGGAACAGAGCCACCACATAGATCGCGACGGACTGGATCATCGCCTGCCGCATGGCGCGGGTCCAGGTCGCCCCGATATAGATACCGTCGAACATCCAGCTGGCCACGCCGATCACCGGCGCAAGGGCCGCCCAGAGCAGGAACTCGCGCGCGGCAACCCGTACTTCGGGTGAGGTTGACATCAGATCAATCAGGGATGGTCCGGTCAGAAAAAACACAAGACCCAGGGCAAACGCACCTCCGACGCCCCATTGCGAGGCCATGATCGACGCGCGCCGTACCTGGGCGCGATCACGTGCACCGACCGCGCTGCCCACCAGCGCCTCGGCAGAGAATGCGAAACCGTCCAAGGCAAAAGCCGTGATCTCAAGAAATTGCAGCAGCACCTGATTTGCCGCCAGATTGACGTCCCCCAGATCGGAACCAACAAACAAAAAAGTGGTAAACGCACCGGTCAAAAGCACCGAACGTACCATGATATCGCCGTTCACCTGCATCATTCTGCGCAGACGCGCGGGGTCAAATATCCTGGGCCAGTCGCGCCACTGATTTCCAGCGAAAGCGTCGTGGCACAGCCAAAGGCCAAGCGCCAATCCGGTCCATTCGGCGATGAGCGTCGCGATGGCGACACCTTCGACACCCCAGCCAAGACCAAGAACAAACCAGAGATCCAGAACGATGTTCAGGCCGTTCATCCAGATCTGCAAAACGAACACACCCTTGGTGCGCTCGACCGCGATCAGCCAACCCGTCACCGCATACAGAGCAATTGTCGCCGGAGCTCCCCAGATACGGATCTCCAAGTAGGCGCGGGTAAGCGACTCGACCTCGGGGCTGGCTGGAGACAGGGCGAACGCCCCCCAGAACAACCAGACTTGTGTCAGGACAAAGAACAAACCTGCCGCGCCGCCCAGCAATAGCCCGCGCATCAGCAAGGCACCGGTTTCCGCCGTGTCCCCTGCGCCGCGCGCCTGAGCGGCAAGACCAGTTGTCCCCATACGCAGGAACCCGAACACCCAGTAGATGGTGGCCAGAATAACGGCACCCATGCCGACAGCGCCTATCGGGGCCGCCTGCCCCAACTGCCCCACAACACCAGTATCCACCGCCCCCAGAATTGGCACCGTCGCATTGGACAATACGATCGGCGCTGCAATCCGGAGCACCCGCTTATGCGTAATGGGTGCCGAAGCGTCCTGCATAGCGTTCTATTTTCCGTCAGTAGTGGGCTGTGGCATCAGGAAATGCCCGGAAGCCTGTGCAAAGAGCTTCGCGTGATTGTCCTGCCAGGCCTCGACCCGGACAGAGGCATAGCGACGCCCGGCCCGACTGATGAACGCGCGCGCATAGGCATCACGCGGCAGGCCTGACCGAAGATAGTCGACGGTGAAATCGACGGTCTTTGGGAAACGTACCTTTTCATAGTCAGCGATATCACTGGCATTCAGTTCCCCGCTTTCGATCTTGGGCAGCAAGAACTCCCAACTCAGCGTGATAACGGCCGTGACTTCTAGAAACGCCGCCGTGACGCCGCCATGCAAAGCGGGCAGTAACGGGTTGCCGATCAGTTTCTGGTCGAAGTTCAACACGCTAGTCAGTTCATCACCGCGGCGATCAAAGCCGATGTCGAGGAACCGGATGTAAGGCACACCATCGACAATCGCGTTCAACGCCGCATCCCGGCGTTGTTTTACGACCTGGACGGGTTCGGGGCGAGTACGCGTCATTACAGACCCTCCACCGTGAATGACCCTGCCGCTGTGGCCACCGGAAGACCTTCGTCTTCGTCCATCGCCGTGGCGCGCACAAAGGCGACGTTCCGTGTGATGTGGTAGCATGTCGCCTGGGTTGTAATCGTCTGTCCCGGTGTTGCCGCCCGCATATAGTCGATCCTCAGGTCAATTGTCGCCGTACCGCCGGGAGCCGACGGATGGCTCATGACGGCGGCACCACAACAGGTATCCAATGCGGCGAAAACAGCACCGCCATGAATCACCCCGGTGCGCGGATCGCCAACAAGCTCTTCGCTGTACGGCATTGTAATACCCGCTTCGCCATTTCCGATTGAGGTCAATTTAAGACCCAACGCCTTTGCATGCGGGATCGCCTCGATGAATTGGCGCGCAATCGCGGCTTTGTCGACCATGTACTTAAATCCGTTCTTTTGGTTTATCCCTTTATGAGCCCGCGTCCGCCAAAAGAGCAAGCCCGCCGGTTGCGCTTGCCGCTGACAAAACATAGTCTGCGCCAGAGGAGATCAGGAATGTCCGACAACCGTTTGTCATTCAAAGAGATGTGCGCCGAATACGATGTGACTCCACGTACCCTGCGCTACTATGAATACATCGAATTACTGCAACCCGATCGGGAAGGCAGGTCGCGATTTTATGGTCCGCGGGAATGCGCACGCATGACTTTGATCCTGCGCGGCCGCAAATATGGGTTTTCGCTGGAAGATATCCGGCAATGGCTGCTGATCTATGAAAATGAGGGCAACGAGATCCAAATGCGTGCTTTTGTCGACGTCGCCGATAAGCAGATCGTCGAATTGAACCAGCAAAAGCAGCAATTGGACGAGGCAATTGATGCCCTGACCGAGATGCGCGACCAAACTGCCAAATCGCTAAAGTGATTCCGGCGGCGCACCGTCGCGCTCCTAAAAAACGAAAAGACATCCGCATACTCCGGGCGTGCTTTAAGGCGCGCCAGGTCTCTCTGTGGGTTTTGGCGCCCTCAAATTCCGTTACGTTAAACCTGAAAAAGTCAGCAATCCGCGACTTGACGCGCGGGGCAGTTACGTAAACTTATTTTGTGACGCAGCGTTCACATTACGTGAACGTCATCTACGTGTTGTAACGTGCGCATCGACTGCGCAACTGACTTTCATTGACGCCAGTGACGAGAGTGCTGAAACCATGACCGAAGATCTGATGACCATCCGAGAAATGTGCGAGACATATGATGTCACGCCCCGCACGTTGCGGTTTTACGAGGCCAAAGAGCTTTTGTTTCCGATCCGCGAAGGTCAGAAACGGCTGTTCACCAAAAGTGATCGTGCCCGCCTGAAACTGATCCTGCGCGGCAAGCGCTTTGGGTTCAGCCTGGAAGAAATTCGCCAACTTCTGGACCTTTACCATGTCGGCGACCAACAGATGACGCAGATATCGCGCACCTATGAAATTGCGTGCGAGCGTCTGGAAGACATGGAAGCACGCCGTGAGGAACTGACCCAGGCGATCGACGATCTGAAAGAACAGTTGCGCTGGGGCGAGAAAGTCATCGCCTCGGTCAAACAAGACAAAAAGGCTGCCGAGTAACCCCCTCGCCTGCCTACCACCCGGACATATGAATTAAAGGGAGCTTCACATGCCCGTCTACAACGCGCCAACCAAAGATATGCAGTTCATTCTGCACAATGTTCTGAACATCTCGGACTCCGACGTTCCGGGGTACAGCGAGCTTGAAGCCGAATTCACCGGCGCTGTTCTGGAAGAAGCAGGCAAAGTTGCCACCAACGTTCTGCACCCGCTGAACGTGGTCGGTGACACCGAAGGATGCCGTTTGGAAAACGGTGTGGTTTATACGCCCACGGGCTTCAAAGACGCGTTTGAGCAGGTCAAAGAAGGCGGCTGGACTGGTCTGGATATGCCCGAGGAATACGGCGGCCAGAATATGCCATACGTCATTGGCACCGCCGTGGGCGAGATGTTCTCGGCCTCAAATACCGCTTTCACAATGTACCAGGGCCTGACACACGGCGCGGCGTCGGCCATTCTGGCACACGGAAGCGACGCGCAGAAAGACACCTATCTGCCCAAAATGGTCAGCTGTGAATGGACCGGCACCATGAACCTGACGGAGCCCCACTGCGGTACCGATCTGGGGCTGATGCGCACCAAGGCAGAACCTCAGGGCGACGGCAGCTACAAGATTTCGGGGCAGAAGATCTTTATCTCGTCCGGCGATCACGACATGGCCGACAACATCATCCATCTGGTGCTGGCCAAGATTCCAGGCGGCCCCGATGGCATCAAGGGTGTGTCGCTGTTCATCGTGCCCAAGTTCATGGTCAACGAGGACGGCTCGTTGGGTGAGCGCAACGCTGTGTCGGTCGGCAAGATCGAAGAGAAAATGGGCATCCACGGCAATTCGACCTGTGTGATGAACTATGACGGCGCGACCGGCTTCCTTATTGGCGAGGAAAACAAAGGCATGCGTGCCATGTTCACCATGATGAACGAAGCGCGTCTGGGCGTTGGCATGCAGGGCCTGTGCCAGGCGGATGCCGCGTATCAGAACGCCGTGGAATATGCCAAAGACCGACTGCAGGGGCGTGCGGTTACCGGCGCAGAAAATCCCGAGGGTCCCGCAGATCCGCTGATCGTGCACCCGGACATCCGCCGCAACCTGATGGATCAGAAAAGCTTTACCGAGGGCGCGCGCGCGTTCATCCTGTGGGGCGCGACCATGATCGACAAAGCACACCGGTCAAATGACAAGGACGCGGATGGGCTAATTTCGCTGCTCACGCCGGTCATCAAAGGCTTCCTGACCGATCAGGGCTATGACATGACCGTTCAGGCACAGCAGGTCTATGGTGGCCATGGCTACATCGAAGAATGGGGCATGTCACAATACACCCGCGACGCTCGTATCGCGATGATCTACGAAGGTGCAAACGGTGTTCAGGCGCTGGATCTGGTCGGTCGTAAGCTGGCGCAGGATGGCGGCAAGCACGTCATGGCGTTCTTCGACATGGTCAAGACATTCTGCAAGGAAAACGCTGGCAAAGACGAAGCCTATGACAAGGCCTTCATCGAACCGCTGAAGGCTGCGTCCAAAGACCTGCAGGCCGCTGGCATGTACTTCATGCAGGAAGGCATGAAGAACCCCAACAACGCCCTGTCAGGTTCTTATGACTTCATGCACATGTTCGGCCATGTCTGCCTGGGCCTGATGTGGGCGCAGATGGCAAATGCCGCGCAAGATGCGCTGGATGGCGGCGCGTCGGACAAGGAGTTCTACGAGACCAAGATCAACACCGGGCGCTTCTACATGGCGCGCCGCCTGCCTGCTACAGGCATGCATCTGGCACGCATTCAGACTGGTGCCGATACGGTCATGGCTCTGGACGCGGCGAACTTCTGATCTCAGTCTGGGTCCGGGCGATATTGCCCGGACCCAGCTTACCGGAGGAACCACATGCCAAAGCGTTTTCGACTAACCCGCCGCTTTCCCGCCGCAATGACCGAAGACGGGTATCGCAAGCTCAAAGCGTTCGCGCGTGATGCTGGATTGGATGAAGGAGAGGCCCTGTCGTTTCTGTTCGAGAATTTCAACAGCGTTATCAACGAGGACAACCTGACCCATCGCCTGCGTATCTTCAATTCCGAGTTGGATGACCGCAAGCGTTAAACACCACAGCCACCTTCACACTGGTGGGCGTGTTTTCAGCAAGACAATGCCATTTGGCGCTCAGCCAAGCGGATTGTCTTCCTCGAAATACGCGAGTTTCGACTTCGCACCGTACGCCTTGGGAGGGGCGATCGCATGACAATCAAACTTCATTGCTTCGGAGAAAGCGGAAACAGCTACAAGGCTGCCTTGGCCCTGGAAATGTCCGGGCTGGATTGGGAGCCGGTTTTTGTAGACTTCTTCAAAGGCGTGACACGTACTCCCGAATACCGCACCGAAGTCAATGAAATGGGCGAAGCGCCTGTGCTGATCGATGGCGATTTCCGGACCAGCCAATCGGGCGCCATTCAGGCTTATGTGACCGAGAAATCCGGCAAGTTCGGCGGCAAGAACCGGGATGAGAACTATGACATTCTGCGCTGGGTGCTGTGGGACAATCACAAGCTCAGCTCAATGGCTGGCTTGACCCGTTTCCTGATCAACTTCTTGCCGGAACAGCACCGAAATCCTGATGTTATAGCCTTCAATCAAGGTCGCCTCAAAGCGGCTTATGACGTTCTGAACACTCATCTTGAAGGCCGCGATTGGATTGTTGGTGATTACGTCACGAACGCCGATCTCAGCTGCTGCAGCTATCTGTACTATCCTGAACCATTCGGCTTTGACCGTGCCGACTGGCCCCATATCGACGCCTGGCTGACCCGCTTGTCGGAACAGCCAGGCTGGAAACACCCCTATGACCTGATGCCCGGCAAACCGTCGGATCGAGCTTAAGGAGAGACCCCATGACCGAAGCTTATATTTATGACGCCCTGCGCACCCCGCGCGGCAAGGGCCGCAAGGATGGCAGCCTGCACGAGGTAACCTCGGTGCGCCTGTCCGCCCTGACCCTGAACGCGATGAAAGAGCGCAACAATCTGGAAGGCCACGCCGTAGAGGACGTGATCTGGGGCAATGTCACGCAGGTGATGGAGCAAGGCGGCTGTCTGGCACGTTCGGCAGTTCTGGCCTCGGACCTGGACCAGTCGATCCCCGGTCTGGCGATCAACCGTTTCTGTGCGTCCGGCATGGAAGCTGTGAACCTGGCGGCAAACCAGGTCAAGGGCGGCGCTGGCCAAGCCTACATCGCAGGTGGCGTGGAAATGATGGGCCGTGTGGCCATGGGTAGTGACGGCGCAGCAATCGCCGTTGACCCCTCGCTGGCGATGGACACCTATTTCGTGCCGCAGGGTATCTCGGCCGACATTATTGCAACCGAGTATGGCTTTAGCCGTGATGACGCAGACGCGTTGGCGATGGAATCGCAGCGCCGCGCAGCGGAAGCATGGGCAGACAACCGATTTGATAAATCGGTTATCACCATCAAGGATCAGAACGGCCTGACCATTCTGGACCGCGACGAATACATGCGCCCCGGCACTGACATGCAAAGCCTTGGTGGCCTGAACCCGGCCTTCCAGATGATGGGCGAACAGATGCCCGGCTTTGATAAGGTGGCGATGCTGAAATACCCGCATCTGGAAAAGATCAACCACATCCACCACGCGGGCAACAGTTCGGGCATCGTGGATGGTGCGGCGGCGGTTCTCATCGGCAACAAGGAATTCGGCGAGAAATACGGCCTCAAGCCGCGCGCGCGCATCAAGGCAACCGCCAAGATCGGTACCGACCCGACCATCATGCTGACTGGCCCGGTACCGGTGACCGAGAAGATTCTGGCCGACAACGGTATGAAGATCAGTGATCTGGACCTGTTCGAAGTGAACGAAGCTTTTGCCTCAGTCGTTCTGCGTTTCCAGCAGGCGTTTGATGTCGACCCCGGTTTGGTCAACGTCAACGGCGGTTCGATCGCCATGGGCCACCCGCTGGGCGCAACCGGTGCGATGATCATCGGCACTCTGCTGGATGAGCTGGAGCGTCAGGACAAGGAAACCGGTCTGGCCACGCTCTGCATTGCATCCGGCATGGGTGCAGCGACGATCATCGAGCGCGTCTGATGCCCAAGCTGGATCTCTCTCAGATCCCGTTTCAGGGCGGCTCGTCCTATCCTGGCAAACTGGCTGAGGCGACCGCAGGTCGTTTCGTCCAGCGTGTGGGTGATGCAGGCGGTCTGTCCCAATACGGGGTCAACATCGTGCGGCTTGAGCCGCAAGGCATGTCTTCGCTGCGCCATTACCACATGGAGCAGGACGAATTTGCTATCATGCTCAACGGCACCTGTGTGCTGATCGATGATGATGGTGAGCATGAGATGCAGCCCGGCGATTGCGCCGCTTGGCCAGCAGGTGAGGCCAACGGCCACCACCTTGTGAACAAAACCGATGCGCCCGCGACCTTTCTGGTGGTGGGCACACGGACCCCGACCGAGACCGGCTATTACAGCGACATAGACATGATGGTGAAGGATGATGAGAACGGATTCGCCTTCACCCGCAAAGATGGCAGCCCGCTGACGGCTGACCAGATTGGAGATGACAATGACTGATTTCACTCTGAGCAAAGACGCAGACGGCGTCGCCATTATTACTTGGGATGTGCCCGGGAAAACCATGAACGTGATGTCCTTTGACGGGCTGGCGCAACTGAGCGATCTGGTCGATCAGGCGCTGGCTGATGAAGACGTCAAAGGCATTATCATCACTTCGGGCAAAGAAGGCTCGTTCGCCGGTGGCATGGACCTGAATTTGTTGGCCGTGATGAAAGAGCAAGCAGGCGACAACCCTGCCAAAGGTCTGTTCGAAGGCACGATGGATATGCACGCCCTGCTGCGCAAGATCGAGATGGCGGGCATGGACCCCAAGACCAAGAAGGGCGGCAAGCCGATTGCCACCGTTCTGCCTGGCACCGCTGCTGGCATTGGCATGGAACTGCCGCTGTCCACGCACCGCATCTTTGCGGCCGAGAACCCCAAGGCAAAATACGGCTTGCCCGAGATCATGGTCGGCATCTTCCCCGGCGCAGGCGGCACCACGCGGATGGTCCGCAAGGTTGGCGCGATTGCCGCCGCTCCGCTGCTGCTGGAAGGCAAAATGCTGGACGTCAAGAAAGCCAAGGGCGCGGGTTATATTGACGAGATCGCAGCCGACCCGATGGCCGCAGCCAAGGAATGGGTGCTGAACGCCAAGGACGCAGACATCGTCAAGCCGTGGGATGCGAAGGGCTATAAGATGCCCGGCGGCGCGCCTTACCACCCTGCTGGCTTCATGAACTTCGTCGGTGCGTCGGCGATGGTGAACGGCAAGACCCAAGGCGCGTTCCCTGCGGCCAAAGCTCTGCTGAGCGCGGTCTATGAAGGTGCTCTGGTTGATTTCGACACTGCGCTGAAGATCGAGGCGCGCTGGTTCACATCCGTGCTGATGAACCCCTCCTCGGGCGCGATGATCCGTTCGCTGTTCCTGAACAAGGAAGCGCTGGAAAAAGGTGCCGTTCGCCCCGCAGGCGTGCCCGATCAGCGGGTCAAGAAGATCGGCGTTCTGGGCGCGGGCATGATGGGTGCCGGTATCGCGCTGGTCTCAGCTCAAGCCGGTATGGAAGTGGTTCTGATCGACCGTGACCAAGAGGCCGCGGATAAAGGCAAAGCCTATACCGAGAGCTACCTGGACAAGGGTATGAAGCGCGGTAAGGTCACCGCTGAAAAGAAAGAGGCCATGCTGGGTCGCATCACCGCGACGCCGGATCTGGACAACCTCAAAGGCTGTGACCTGATCATCGAAGCCGTGTTTGAAGACGTGGGCGTAAAGGCCGAGATGACCAAAAAGGTCGAGGCGATCATCCCTGACGATTGCATTTTTGCCTCGAACACATCGACCCTTCCGATCTCGGATCTGGCCAAGGCATCCGTGCGCCCGGATCAGTTCATCGGCATCCACTTCTTCTCGCCAGTCGAGAAGATGTTCCTGGTCGAGATCATCAAGGGCAAGGAAACCGGCGATCGCGCGGTGGCCAAGGCGCTGGACTATGTCCGCCAAATCCGCAAGACGCCGATCGTGGTCAACGACGCACGCTTCTTCTACGCCAACCGCTGCATCATCCCCTATATCAACGAAGGTTTGCGCATGATCACCGAGGGCGTCAGTCCTGTGCTGATTGACAACGCCGCGCGTCAGCTGGGCTTCCCCGTTGGGCCAATCCAGCTGAACGATGAAACCTCGATTGATCTGGGCGCCAAGATTGCACGCGCTACGAAGGCCGCGATGGGCGATGCCTATCCGGAAAGCCCCGGCGATGATCTGATCTTCTGGATGGAGGAAGAGGGTCGCCTGGGACGCAAAGCAAACGCGGGCTTCTTTGACTATGACGAAAAGGGCAAGCGCACCGAGTACTGGAAGGGTCTGCAGGAGAAGTACCCGCATGCCGAGGACCAGCCTGACCTGATCGAAGTGCAGGAACGACTGATGTTCGCGCAGGTTCTGGAAGCGGTCCGCGCGCTGGAAGAAGGCGTTCTGGAGGACATCCGCGAAGGCGACGTAGGTGCGATCCTTGGCTGGGGCTTTGCGCCATGGTCGGGTGGTCCGCTCAGCTGGCTGGACATCATCGGCACGCCCTACGCCGCCGAGCGTTGCGACCAGTTGACGGCACAGTATGGCGAACGTTTCGCCTGCCCGCCGCTGCTGCGAGAGATGGCTGAGAAAGGCCAGAGCTTCTATGGTCGCTTTGACCCCGAAGCAAAAGCTGCCTAAATAAATGGACGCTGGTGCGGGTTACCGCGCCAGCGCCATTCTTTAATCAATAGCTTTAAATAAATTAGAATATCGGAGCAGGCCGCCCCGGCCGCCCAGGACGTCGCGCGCCCATAACAGGCCGCGCCGGAAATATCGGGTTCTGCATGATCGGCGCCGGTAGCGCGCCCAGTGAGTTTGCAAGCACTGCTATATCCCTGCTATGCGCGACCATGTCGATCAGATCTTCGGTCCGCTCAGCATCGACCACCTTGTATGAGGCGTTCGCGGGCCGGCTGTTCGACCCAAAGCGGCCCGCAGGACAAAAGGCACGCAGGCCGCCCTCAATGTAGATCACTTCGTCTTGTTCAAAGAACAACGAACAAACCTCAAACAACAATGATGGCGCGCTGGACGAAAATCGAAACGTTCCACTGAGAACCCGCGCAGGCACCACGGGCATGCTGATCGGCAGCGTGATCGGTCCCTGGCTCAACTTGGTGTTGTCCAACGCCACGCCCTGCTCTGGCATCAACCAGACCGGATCGCCGTTGTACAAAGTGTTCGACGGCACGCGGACAGGTAAGTTTTCCGACCTGGACTCGCTGGCGGCGATTGCTATGCAATCCGTCGCAACCCGCGAGACTTCCCTGAACCCGTTGTCCATCGTGCGGATCAGATCGCCTACTCGCAGTCCTTCAACAGGCTGCCAACCGCGATCCGTCGCGATCTTAGTTCCGTGGACAAAACCACCCCGACGCGCATTCAGCGAAACCGCAGGGTTGTCCTGCACTTGATGGTTCGGAACGGCCTCATAATTCAAAACACTCTGTACATTTAACACGTGTCGCACCCATTTCTGACACAAAAACAACTACTCTTAACGACTAGCACGACTTAACCATGGGCGACTTAGTTTAGACACATTGCCGCCCAATTTGGGTTCTTAAAGCCGTGAAAAACAACAATTCTTTGAACAACACTGCGCAATTGGTAAAAATTGGCAGATTTTTGGAAACTATAATTAACACCAGCGGTCATCCATGCCGCCGAATCTGTCTGAGCCCGTCGGCTGAAATCGCGCGGGTCATGTGACACCCATCGGTATCCGGTCTGAATGATCCCCGCTTGCCCACCCAAAACAAATGGCTGGCCTCAGGATACGGCTAAACCGGTTCTGGCCGGGCAGCCTCGCGACCTGCACGCCATCCCAACAGGGCACCTGCGATTGCAATCAAGCCAATCCCGGCAATCTGCATCGGCCCGATCGCCTGCCCGAAAGCCGCAAAGGCAAAAAGCGGACCAAATATCATGACCGAGTATTCAAAGACCGCGACATAGGACGGCTCGCCCACCTGATAGGCCTTGATCAACATGAAGACGGCAATAGTGGAACCAACCGCCTGTATTGCGATCCACGGCAATGCTGGTTGCATCTGCCAGACCCAACCCCGCGCGGCGAAACCGTCGGGACCGTCCGACACGGCCATCGGAAACAGCTCGAGAATCAAAAGGCCGATCGCACCGGCCGACCCCAGCGTGATGATCATCGCAGCCAGCAGCGCGACGGTGCTTTCATCAGAACAATGGCTGCGAGTGATAACCGCACTCAACGCGTAGAACAGGCCCCCTGCCACTGGCAACAGGCTGCGGGAATCAAAATCGTGGGGGTCAAGCTGCAGCACGCACAGGATCCCTGCAAACCCCAGCAGAACCGCAACGATCCGCCAAGGACCAATCCGTTGTTTCATTGCCAGGGCCGAGATCAACAGGACAAAGATCGGCGATGTGAACAACCCGGCCAGCGCTTGCGCAATCGGCATGACCGCAAGCGACGCGAAATAGAACAACATGGCCAGGGTGATCAGTACGCTGCGCAGAATCACCGGGCCAAATCGTTTCGGGCGCATGCTGCCCAGCCCCAATAGCGACAGACCAAAGATCAGCGGCAACATCAGCAGCGCGCGGCTCAGATGGAATTGCCACAGACCAACCGTATCCGCCAACAGGATCACCACGTTGTCTATCACCCCGATGATGGCCATCGCGCTAATCATCAGCACCGATGCCAGTATGGGTGACGTCTGAGTGTCCGCCTGCATCATTTACCTCGGCATAACAGTGGAGCACGACAGGCCGATCCTTCGCGCGCCGTTGTATCCAGCACATTTACCGCAGACGGCGCAACTGGTTTGCGCCCTTTGAATTTACCATGTTAAGCTGGGGCAAAATAATAACGAGCAAACTTCACCTTGATGACGGCTCTGAAACAGTACGAACGGATCGAAGCCACCGGTCTGTGGCGCCCCTCGCCCGACGTGCAGCGGCGCGAGGTTGTGGTGTCGATTGGCGAAGCAACGCTGACGATTTCTGATTTCAACGACCGCGCATTGACCCATTGGTCATTGGCTGCGCTGGAACGACAGAACCCCGGACTTTATCCCGCAATCTTCAACCCGGACGGCGACCCCGACGAAACGCTGGAGCTGGAAGAAACAGAGACCACGATGATCGCGGCGATCGACCGTTTGCAAAAGGCAATTGATCGGTCGCGCCCGCATCCTGGACGGTTGCGTTGGCTTAGTGTTGCGGGTGTGGTTGCTGCAGTTGCCGCACTATTGCTGCTTTGGGTTCCGGCCGCACTGCAAAACCACGTCGTTTCTGTTGTCCCCGAGATCAAGCGATACGATATCGGGGATGCGATCCTGCACCGAATTGAACGGGTTTCGGGTGTTTCGTGCACCTCAGAGGATGCGCAGGCTGCGTTGGACCAACTGGCAGCCCGAACCGGCGTGCGAGAGGTCGTTATTCTTCCTGCGGGGGTGCAAACAAGCCTCGGCCTGCCTGGTGGGATCATTCTGTTGAACCGCTCATTGGTTGAAGATCACGAGGACCCATCCATCGCCGCCGGTTACATCATTGCCGAACGCGCGCGGGCCGCCGCACAGGATCCCTTGGACGAGGTACTGGACCGAACCGGTCCAACCACGGCATTCCGCCTGCTAACAACCGGAGAGCTGACGCCCGAGATCGTTGACGCCTATACCGAACAGGTCTTGTCAGAACCGCGTCCAACTTTGTCCGATCAAGCTTTGCTAGAGGTTTTTGCCCAGGCGGCGCTGCCTTCAACGCCATATGCCTATGCTGTGGATATCACGGGGGAAGACACTCTGGGCCTGATCGAGGCTGACCCGATGGCCGGGCGCCCGCTGCCGCAAGTGCTGCCGGACCGCGATTGGGTCCGGCTGCAGAATATCTGTGGCGAGTAAACCGATTACTTGGTGCCGAACATCCGGTCGCCGGCATCGCCCAACCCAGGCATGATATACCCTTTTGAGTTCAGCTCGCGATCCAGCGACGCCGTGACGATGTTCACGTCAGGATGCGCCTCTTTCATGCGGGCGACGCCTTCGGGCGCGGCCAGCAGGCAAAGGAAGCGGATATCGGTCGCCCCTGCCTCTTTCAGCAGATCAATCGCTGCGGCCGAGCTGTTGCCGGTGGCCAACATTGGGTCAACGGCAATGACAAGACGGTCTTTTAAGCCTTCGGGCGCTTTGAAGTAATACTGAACCGGTTTCAGCGTTTCTTCGTCGCGATACAACCCGACAAACCCGACACGGGCCGAGGGGACCAGTTCCAGCACACCGTCCAGCATCCCATTTCCCGCCCGCAGGATGGACACCAAGGCCAGCTTTTTACCGGCCAGAATGGGGGCGTCCATTTCCTCCATTGGGGTTTCGATGTGCCGGGTGGTCAGCTTCAGTTCACGCGTGACCTCATAAGCCAGCAGCAACGTTATTTCGCGCAGCAGCTGTCGGAAAACAGCGGTCGAGGTGCCCTTGTCCCGCATGAGCGTCAGTTTGTGCTGCACCAGCGGGTGGTCAACGACGGTCAGGTGTTCGCTCATGTTCTCTCCAGTCTTTTCTTGACCCGTTCGCGGGTGCCATCATCGCAGAAGGCCGCGTTCAAGGCAGTGTCGTTCAGGGCTGCAAAATCCTCGGCGTCCCAGCCAAAGGCCTGATGCAGCATCTCATATTCGCGCCGCATGGTGGTATGGAAAAACGGCGGATCGTCGGTGGAAACTGTGACGTTCACGCCCTGATCGCGCAACCGGGCAATCGGATGTGCCGCAAAATCGGGAAACAGGCCCAGAACCACGTTGGAACCGGGGCAGATTTCAAGCGTGACTTCGCGGTCGACAAGTTCCCGGATCAGATCGTCGTCCTCGATAGCCCGCACGCCGTGGCCGACCCGTTCGACACCGAGGTCCCGTACAGCATCGCGTACGCTTTCGGGGCCGCCGAACTCTCCGGCATGGGTGGTCAGGCGCAGCCCAGCTTCGCGGGCGCATTCAAAGGCCCATTTGTAATCGCCCTGCGTCCCGACGCCCTCATTGCCGCCCATTCCGAAGCCGGTGATCCAGTCACCGGCGGTTTCCGCTGCGCAATAGGCGCTTTGTTTCGCCTGTTCGGGTCCGAAATGCCGGACGCACGTGACAACGCCGCGCAAGGTGATATCGAACTTGCGCTCAGCCTCGTCCGCCGCGTCCTGAATGGCGTTCAGATAGTCACGCCAGGCGTGCACATCCCCGCCGCCGCAGAAATCAGGGCTGAGGAAGGTTTCCGAATAGACCACCCCATTCGCAGCGCTTTCCTCCAGAATGGCCAAAGTCAGACGACGGAAATCCTCGGGTGATTTAAGCACTTCGCAGGCGGCCTCGTAGACACTGAGAAAGTGGGCGAAGTCGCGGAAGTCATAACTTCCGTCTGATTTAAAAATACCGCTCAGGTCTATGCGCTTTTCATGCGCAAGCTGGCGGATGAATTCAGGCGGTGCTGCCCCTTCATGGTGCAGGTGCAACTCGATTTTGGGTAGGTCTGCGACGGTCATAGAAAACTCTTCCCCGGCCCTTGTGCCGGAATGTTCAGATGGTGTGCGATACTTGCAGCGACATCGGCAAAATCGACTGCCCCGATTCGACCCGCACCTTGCCCCGCGATCAGAACGGGCACCTGTTCGCGTGTGTGGTCGGTGCCGATCCAACTGGGATCATTGCCGTGATCGGCGGTCAAAAGCATAAGATCGCCCGGGCGCAACTTGTTCAGAATCAAACCGATTTCGCGGTCGAACCATTCTAGCGCGCGGGCATAGCCGCTGATATCGCGGCGGTGGCCATAGAGGCTGTCGAATTCAACAAAATTGGCAAAGGTCAGGCTGCCTTCGTCGGCCTGATCGACCAAATCGGACAAGTGGCCCATCAACTCGGCATCCGACCCTTTTCGCAGCGTGTCGATCCCCTGCATCGAGAAAATGTCGCCGATCTTGCCCACCGCATGGACGCGGCGTCCTGCATCCTGCACCCAATTGGTCAAAACCGGCGCCGGCGGCAGGATGGCAAAATCCTTTCGGTTGGTGGTGCGGGCAAAGCCCCGATCGGGTGAGCCTGTGAAAGGTCGCGCGATGACCCGACCCACTTTCCTCTCATGCAACCGCGGGGCAAGCGCCCTGCACATATCCAGCAGGCGGTCGAGGCCAAAGCTCTCCTCATGTGCCGCGATCTGGAAAACGCTGTCAGCAGAGGTGTAGCAGATCGGCCGACCCGTCCGCATATGCTCGGCCCCTAGTTCGGCGATAATGATCGTGCCCGAGGCGTGACAATCACCCAGAATACCGTCTGTTCCCGCCGCCTGGGCCGCAGCCCGGCTTAAGTCGACGGGGAAGGTTGGCGTGGTATCAGGGAAATAGTGCCAGTCCCAAGGCACCGGCAGACCGGCCAGCTCCCAGTGGCCCGAAGGCGTGTCCTTGCCTAGTGAATGCTCTCTCGCGCATCCCCAGCGCCCAGACGGATCGACCTCTAACCCCGGCGTTTCCGACCCCGATGCCAACCGCGTTGCGGCCCCCAGTCCTAGCGCATCTAAGTTTGGCAGGTGCAGCGGGCCTGAGCGCCCGTCTTCAGCCCGCCCTTCGGCGCAGGCCTGTGCAATATGGGCAAGTGTGTTTGCACCCGTGTCCGGCACATCGCCATTAAAAAACCGATCAGCATCCGGCGCGCCGCCGATGCCAACCGAGTCCATCACCACAAGAAACGCGCGGGTCACGACGTAATCCTTTCGTGGACAAGAGTGGGCTCTGCCGGGGCATCGGCACCTATCGTGATCGCGCTGAGAACGCTCTGGGCGGCCCGCCGCGCGGCATCTTCCCGCGAAGCGTGGATTACCGCCAAAGGCGCGCCCTTCTCGACTTTGTCGCCCAGCCGGACGATGTCAGACAGACCCACGGCCGGGTTGATGACGTCGTCTTCAACCTGCCGTCCGCCGCCCAGTGCAACAACTGTCAGGCCCAGCGCCTCACCGTTAATGGCAGTGATGTGTCCGTTGGTCGGTGCCGGAACCTCAAGGATCACGCTGGCCTCTGGCAAGTACCGGGACCAGTTTTCAACAAACTGCAGCGGCGCGCCTACGGCTGCCATCATACGCCCAAAGCGTTCCGCCGCGCGACCGTCGCGGATGACATCCGTGATCTTGTCGCGCCCTTCTTCGGCGGTTGCGAACATCCCGGCATCCGCCAGCAGAACCCCGCCCAACTCGGCCGAGATTTCGGCCAGTGGGGCATAGGGGTCTTGCGTCATGACCTTCATCACCTCGGCCACTTCCAACGCATTGCCCAGCGCAGGCACCAAAGGTTGGTGCATATCGGTGATGACCGCCGAGGTCCGGCAGCCTGCTGCATTCGCAGTTTCCGACAGGGCCTTTGCCAATTTGCGCGCATCCTCCAACGTTTTCATAAACGCGCCGCTACCGACCTTGACGTCCAGCACCAAAGCCTCGGGGCTGGCGGCCAGTTTCTTGGACAGGATCGACGCTGTGATCAGGTCCAGGCTTTCAACGGTCGCCGTCACATCACGGATCGCATAAAGGCGTTTGTCTGCCGGTGCGATCTGCCCCGTGGCCCCGACAATGGCCGCGCCTGTATCCCGCAAAATCTGCCTCAGGCGGTCCTGACCGATCTGGGTGCTGACGCCGGGAATGGCCTCAAGCTTGTCCAGCGTACCGCCAGTATGACCCAGACCCCGTCCCGAGATCATAGGGACATACGCCCCCATCTCAGCCAGTGCAGGGGCGAGCACGAGGCTTACGCTGTCTCCCACTCCACCGGTCGAGTGTTTGTCAATTACCGGGCCATCGAAATCCCAGCTGAGCACGTCACCGCTGTCGCGCATTGCGATCGTCAGATCGGCGCGCCCTTTGGTGCCCAATCCGCCCATGCAGACGGCCATGGCGAAAGCGCCCGCTTGAGCGTCGCTGACACCGCCATCGGCCAGTCCTTGCGCGAACCAGTTCAGCTCATCTCCGGTCGGCACTTCGTTCCGGCGCAGTTTTGCAATGATCGAACGGGCGTCCATGGGGTCAGACGTCCTCCATGTGCGAGGCGTCGAAAGCGCCCGGCAGCAATTGCCCAATCGTGGTTACAAACTCGGCGCCATCCACGGTAGCCAGCGTCACCTTTACGTCCCGCTTGCCAAATTCGGCCAGCTTTTGCCGGCAACCGCCACACGGCGGCACCGGTTGCGGACTTGAAGCGACGACATAGACCTCGGACAGTTCCTGTTCGCCCGCAGCGACCATCGCGGCGATAGCTCCGGCCTCGGCACAGGTGCCCTCGGGATACGCCACATTTTCCACGTTACAGCCGGAATAGACCGCACCATCTGCGGACCGGATCGCCGCCCCAACCTTGAAGTTGGAATAAGGCGCATAGGCTTTTTCCCGGACAGACAGAGCTGCATCTTTCAAAGTCATGGCGATTCCCCATTTTTGATCAACTGGTCAGAAAATCACATCCTAAAGGAAACTGCCCGGGGAGTTGAACCCCCGTGTACAAGATTCCCAGGCAAATTCTCACCTAACCCAGATTGGTATTGAAGACCCCCGGAAGGGTGACTTCAAGCAATTCGACGTCATCGGAAGGTTCGGACAGTTTGGTGCGCATACCGGGCGGGATCACGAACGCATCCCCTTGTTCCAGACGGTAGGGGTCGCGCCCTTCACCTTCCAGAGTTACCTCACCCGTCATGACGAAGGTGAAATGGATATCCGTGTCATGCGTCGCCCAGACCGGTTCACCCTGCCCTTTTCGTACGACCTGCACGCCTGCAACACCCTTGGTATTCTCGGCAATCGTCGTGTCGCGACAGACATAGCCCGGCAGGCGGAAAGGACGCCATTCAGCGCCTTCAGCCTTGTTGTAAACGAAACGCTGCCCCTGCCATTCGCGATCCGGGCGGAAATGCGGTGTGGGCAGGTCCATCTCGTGGTCGATTTCAGTGACGTGCTCGGCGGGAACACCGATTTCGATCACCTGAACATTATCCGAGGCTTCAAGAACCCGATGGCGGATTTCGGGGGGTTGAATAAAGCAATCCCCGGCTGTCAGGCGCATTTTTTCGCCCTGATCTTCGTAGACGACGTCAACCCAGCCATGGATGCAGAATATCAGTTGAAACCCGACCTTGTGGAAATGCACCATATCCGGCACTGGGCCGCCATCGGGGATACGGATATGGCTGGCGATGATCGACCCACCTAGCCGATCCGGCACAAGATCGCGGTAGTGCATCCCTGCCCGCCCGATGATCCAGGGCGCCTGATCTTTGAGCCTGCGAACCACAAAGGAATGCACTGTTTCAGGCATCACCATTGGCGGGTTCAGTTCATCAATCTCAACCCGTGTGCCATTGGGCGCGACCAGAGTCCGCTGCCCGTCTGCAAAACCGTCAGGATCGTCTGTCAGGATGCGGATCGTGCCTGCCGCCTCAGGCGCGTCCTTCTCGACCCGAAGGCGCAACCCGTGGCCTGAAAACACGGCAACACTCGGATCGTCGGCGGGATAGATCATATCCATCCTCATTCCGAGGGTCTTTGTGAAAAACGGGATATCGTCGCGCAGTTCGCTGGTGGGCAGTCGGATTTCAGCGCGCGTCTGGCTGTTGTTCAAGGTCGAGGTCATTCAGCGTCTCTTCGGCATCGGATTTTGGCCATCCGATCAGAACGGAGGCCAAAATGCCAATCGAAAAGAACATCTCAAGCGTTTCTTCCAGCACAAAGAGCCGCACTGTCATAAGTGTGGACAGATCTGCCTGGTAAATTCCGGAAACTTCCTCAAGCAGCTGAGCGGTTGCCGCCAGCAATCCCGCCAGCACGAAAATCACGAAAAAAGGCGCCCGTCGCTTTGCCGCCTGCCATGCCGTCGGGGCTCCATGCCATAGGGCACCGCCAATTACGATGACGGCCAGAACAACCCGGACCGACGTCATATCAAGCACACTGTCCAAACCGTTAAGGACCCAATATGGTAGGCTGTCGACTGGATAGACATCCGCCTCAAGCTCTCTTTCCGCAAGCAACAGACAGACCAGCGCGATATAAAGACGGGTGATGCCGGGATAGCGCCAGAGCGCGGCCAGACCTGAGGCAAAAAGCGCTGCGGCCGAGATCGTTTCGAACAATCCCCCCTCTTCGTTCAGAGCAAGGGCTTGAACCGGCCAGATACTTACGGCGGCAAGGATAAGGATGGCGATCAGCAAAACCGATACGTAAGCGGCGCGATCCGGACCAACCACAACTTGTTCCGCCGGGAAGGCAGTCCCGGCCTGAATTTCGTCTTTATAGCTCATTTATGGCCTTCAGTGCTCGACAGGTCTAAGTTGGCTCCAAAGTTGCCCGAATGTAAAAGCAATACGGCGCTTTTCAACGGGATGTCGGTGAACTTTAGCGAAACTGTTGCAAAATGACGTAGCGTAGCCAAAGCCGGGGAAATAGTTTAACACTAAATCAAATTTTCTGAGGAGTTGAGTCGCCGATGTCGGACACACCCAGCCTGCGGCAAGCCGCGCTTGAATATCACGCCCACCCAAAGCCCGGTAAGCTTGAAATCAAAGCGACAAAACCAATGGCGAACGGCCGCGATCTGGCGCGCGCCTATTCACCTGGTGTGGCCGAAGCCAGCTTAGAAATCAAAGCGGACCCTGCCAACGCCGAGCTGTATACCGCACGCGGGAATCTGGTTGCGGTCGTCTCAAACGGGACAGCTGTTCTGGGGCTGGGAAACATCGGCGCGCTTGCCTCCAAACCGGTAATGGAAGGCAAGGCTGTCCTGTTCAAGAAATTCGCCGGGATCGATTGCTTTGACATCGAGGTCGATCAACCCGACCCCGAGAAACTGGCGGATATCGTTTGCGCGTTAGAGCCGACCTTTGGCGCGATCAACCTTGAAGACATCAAAGCGCCGGACTGTTTTGTCGTCGAAAAGCTGTGCCGGGAACGGATGAACATCCCGGTCTTTCACGACGACCAGCACGGCACCGCGATTGTCGTGGGTGCCGCAGCCAAGAATGCGCTGCACGTTGCCGGTAAAAATTTTGAAGACGTCAAAGTGGTCTCAACCGGTGGCGGCGCGGCGGGAATTGCCTGCCTGATGATGCTGGTAAAACTGGGCGTCAAGCGCGAGAATATCTGGCTGTGCGACATTCACGGGCTTGTCTATGAAGGCCGTGAAGAGGATATGAACCCGCACAAGGATCAATTTGCGCAAAAAACGGATTTGCGCACGCTGGACGATGTGATCGGCGATGCGGACCTTTTCCTTGGCCTTAGCGGGCCGAACGTCCTGAAGCCCGAGATGGTTGAGAAGATGGCCAAGCGCCCGATCATCTTCGCGCTGGCCAATCCAAGCCCGGAAATTTTGCCACAAGCCGCACGCGAAGTCGCGCCGGACGCGATCATTGCCACGGGCCGCAGCGACTTTCCCAATCAGGTCAACAACGTTCTGTGTTTCCCCTTCATCTTCCGGGGCGCGCTGGATGTGGGTGCGACCGAAATCAACGACGAAATGCAGATCGCCTGCGTGGACGGGATCGCCGAGATGGCCCGCGCCACGACCAGCGCCGAGGCGGCTGCGGCCTATAAAGGTGAGCAACTGACTTTTGGCCCCGATTATCTGATCCCCAAACCCTTTGACCCGCGCCTTGTCGGCGTCGTGTCCTCTGCCGTTGCCAAAGCCGCAATGGAAAGTGGTGTGGCCAAGCGCCCGATCGACGACTTCGAGGCATACAAAGAGCGGTTGAATCAGTCCGTATTCAAGTCTGCCCTGCTGATGCGCCCGGTCTTTGAGGCCGCGGCCGTGGCCTCGCGCCGGATCGTGTTTGCCGAGGGTGAAGACGAGCGCGTTCTGCGCGCAGCTCAGGCCATTCTCGAGGAAACAACTGAAACCCCGATCCTGATCGGCCGCCCCGAAGTGATCAACGCACGATGCGAGCGGTTGGGGCTGACGGTTCGTCCCGGCAAGGACTTCCAGATCGTGAACCCGCAAGACGATCCGCGATATTATGACTACTGGAACTCGTATCACGAGATCATGCAGCGCCGCGGTGTCACGCCGGATCTGGCCAAGGCGATCATGCGGACGAATAACACCGCCATTGCGGCCATCATGGTGCAACGTGGTGAGGCAGACAGCATGATCTGCGGCACCTTTGGCGAGTATCGTTGGCACCTGAACTACGTCGAACAAGTTCTGGGCGATGTCGATCTGCACCCGCATGGCGCGCTGTCGCTGATGATCCTCGAGGACGGGCCGCTGTTCATTGCCGATACCCATGTTCGGCAGCTGCCAACCCCAGAAGAGCTAGCCGAGTCGACCATTGGCGCCGCGCGTCATGTTCGTCGGTTCGGGATCGAGCCCAAAATCGCCTTCTGTTCTCAGTCGCAGTTTGGCAATCAGGCTGAAGGATCGGGCAAAAGGTTGCGGGCGGCACTGGATATCCTCGACGCGGAGCCGCGCGATTTTACGTATGAAGGTGAAATGAACCTGGATCTGGCCCTCGACCCGGAGCTGCGTTCGCGGATATTCCCAAACTCACGCCTGAAAGGAACAGCAAACGTTCTGATCTTTGCCCATGCGGATGCGGCGAGCGGAGTGCGCAATATCCTGAAAATGAAGGCCGATGGCCTGGAGGTCGGCCCGATCCTGATGGGCATGGGCAACAAGGCACATATCGTGACGCCGTCGATCACAGCGCGCGGATTGCTGAATATGGCGGCGATCGCGGGTACACCCGTAGCGCATTACGGTTAATTAACCTGAGCACAGTATTCAGGGCGCCAGTATCGGCGCCCTGTTTGATTCACAGCAGGCAATAATTTGCACGCCAAAATATTCAACTTTGCAAAAGCGCAAAATTGATCTTTAAAAGTCAGCAAAAAGACGATGGTTTGCAAAAATTTGCAGACCAATTCGCGGATTCTTGCAAATTTTTTGCGATAAAGTGACGCTCCGTCACAGCGCTCGCTTGTGCGGTGCCCCCTGGCCACATAACACATTTCTCAAGGAGATTTAGGAGGAGTTCACCGTGGCATATCAGGACATTTACGAAGGCTGGCAATCGGACCCAGAGGCTTTTTGGATGAACGCCGCAAAGGCTATTGACTGGGTTCAACCGCCGACCAAAGCCCTGTTTGACGACAACGCCCCTTTGTATGAGTGGTTCAGCGATGCCAAGGTGAACACCTGCTGGAACGCGGTCGACCGGCATGTCGAAAACGGTCGCGGCGAACAGGCCGCAATCATCTATGACAGCCCGATCACCCACACCAAGCGCGAGATTTCATATGTCGAACTGCGCAACCGCGTGGCCAATCTGGCCGGGGCATTGCGCGCCAAGGGCGTCGAAAAGGGCGACCGTGTCATCATCTATATGCCGATGATCCCCGAAGCGCTGGAGGCCATGCTCGCCTGCGCCCGTCTGGGGGCCGTGCACTCGGTGGTGTTCGGCGGCTTTGCCAGCAATGAACTGGCTGTCCGGATCGACGACGCCAAGCCCAAGGCGATCATCGCCGCATCCTGCGGGATGGAACCGGGTCGCGTCGTGCATTATAAACCGCTGCTGGACGGGGCCATCGACATGGCCAACCACAAGCCCGAGTTCTGCGTGGTCTTCCAGCGCGAGCAGGAAGTGGCGCAATTAATTGAAGGGCGTGACTACAATTGGCATGGATTCCAATATGGCATCGAACCGGCGGAATGCGTTCCGGTCGACGGCAATGATCCCGCATATATCCTGTATACTTCCGGCACCACCGGCGCACCCAAAGGTGTTGTACGCCCGACCGCAGGCCATTTGGTGGCGCTGAACTGGACAATGAAGAACATCTACGATGTCGATCCGGGCGATGTGTTCTGGGCGGCCTCGGATGTGGGCTGGGTCGTGGGGCATTCCTATATCTGCTACGCTCCGCTGATCCACGGCAACACGACGATTGTGTTCGAAGGTAAACCTGTTGGCACCCCCGACGCAGGCACGTTCTGGCGGGTGATTTCCGAGCATAAGGTCAAAAGCTTTTTCACCGCCCCGACCGCCATCCGCGCCGTGAAGCGTGAAGACCCCAAGGGGGAAATGCTGGCGAAGTATGACCTCTCCTGCTTGCGCGCCTTATATCTGGCAGGTGAGCGGGCTGATCCCGATACGATCGAATGGGCGCAGGACGCGCTGAAGGTGCCGGTGATCGATCATTGGTGGCAGACCGAAACCGGCTGGACCATCGCCGGCAACCCACTGGGGATCGAGGAACTGCCGGTCAAGCTGGGTTCACCCGCCAAACCGATGCCTGGCTATGATGTGCAAATTTTGGACGAAGGCGGTCATCCGATGAAGCCAGGTGAGCTGGGCGCTATTGCGATCAAGCTTCCCCTGCCCCCGGGCACCTTGCCAACGCTGTGGAATGCCGAGGATCGGTTCAAAAGTTCATACCTGAACCAATTCCCCGGTTATTACGAGACCGGCGATGCAGGCATGGTCGACGAGGATGGCTACCTTTACATCATGGCGCGCACTGATGACGTGATCAACGTCGCTGGCCACCGCTTGTCGACCGGCGGGATGGAGGAGGTTCTGGCCGCCCACCCCGATGTGGCCGAATGTGCAGTGATTGGTGTGACGGACCAGTTGAAAGGTCAAATGCCAGTAGGGTTCCTTTGCCTGAATGCAGGCTGTGACCGCGACCATGGCGAGGTGGTTCAAGACGTCGTCAAACTGGTGCGCGAAAAGATCGGGCCCGTCGCTGCTTTCAAACTAGCCGTGGTGGTAGACCGCCTTCCCAAGACCCGCTCGGGTAAGATCCTGCGTGGAACGATGGTGTCGATTGCGGACAGCAAGGACTACAAGATGCCAGCTACCATCGATGACCCGGCTATTCTGGACGAGATCACCGACGCGTTGAAAACCCTTGGCTACGCTCAGTAGCAGACATGCGGGCGACGATCCGTCGCCCGCATGTCTTTCTCTTGCAACCTGAAACAAGCCCCCTACTGTCATCCCAAGACAGCGAGGGCCCATGACACAAACCGATATCTGGCGTCTGAACGCCACCGACCTGACCGCCTTGACCCGCAGCGGTGAGTTGAGCGCGTTGGAGGTCACTCAGAATGCAGTCGACCGAATGCATCAGGCCAACCCAGACCTGAACGCTGTGGTCGAAGACCTGAGCACCGAGGCGTTGGAGCGTGCGCGTGAACTGGATGCGGCCGTGGCAGGCGGTGCACCCACGGGGCCGTTGCATGGCGTTCCCGTCACTATCAAAATTAACGTCGATCAAAAGGGGCACGCGACCTCAAACGGTGTGGTGGCCTTGAAAGATGTGATCGCGCCCGACGACGCGCCGGTTGTGCGCAATCTGCAGAAAGCCGGGGCCATCGTGATCGGGCGGACGAACACGCCCGAATTCTCATTCCGCGCCGATACAGACAACCCGCTGCATGGCCGGACACACAACCCTTGGGGCCGCCATATCTCGCCCGGCGGGTCTTCGGGCGGGGCCGGTGCGGGCGTGATGGCTGGGATTGGCACGCTGGCGCATGGCAACGACATCGGTGGCAGTCTGCGGTTTCCCGCGGCGGCCAATGGCGCGGTCACAGTCAAACCAGGGCTGGGGCGCGTCCCCGCGTGGAACCCCAGCCAAAAGGTCGAACGCGGAATTCTGGCACAATCCATGTCGGTGCAGGGGCTGATCACCCGTTCGGCTGCGGACCTGCATCTGTCCATGCCCAGCCTGATCGCCGACGACCCGCGCGATCCGTTTCACGTTTCAATGCCGTGGCGCGGGGAAGCCATGGATGATCCGATCAAAGTGGCCTTCACCAAAAACACCTTCGGCTATGCGCTGCACCCCGAGGTCGACAAGGCGCTGGACACGGCCCGCGATGCGCTGGTCGACGCCGGTTATCTGGTGGAAGAGATCGACCCGCCGGATGTATTTGAGTGTGGTCGGTCAGGGTATCGCGCCTTGATGGGCGAAGTCCTGACCCTGATGCAAAGCGACATCAAGGCGGCGGGATCTGAAACCATCCGCGAGATCTTTGACGTCTATTTTCAGGAATTCCCGCCCATAGTTGAAACCGACCTGATCCGAATGCTGGCCAAGCGCACCCACTATGCCCGTGAATGGTCGTTGTTTATGGAAGACTACGCTTTAGTCCTGTCGCCTTTCCTGCCGCAACCTTTCTTCAAGCCGGATCGGGACACTGAAGGCGCCGAAGGGGTGCACGAGGTACTTGGATGCGCCGTGTATTCCTATGCGATGAACTTTCTGGGCCTTCCCGCCGCTTGCGTTCCAGCGCGGCTGGCGGATTTGCCCAGCGGCCTGCAGCCGATCAATGTCCAGATCGCTGCCCGCCGCTGGCGTGAAGATATGGCCGTGGATGCCGCCGCCGCAATTGAGGCACGCGTCGGTCAGGTGTGCTTGCCCTTGTGGGAGAAGATGGACACGTAGTGCGACCCAAAACGAAAATAGACCCCGGGTTATTGTGCCCGGGGTCCGCTTACTAAAATAAGCCCAGATATCATTAACGAGCGTAGCACCACCTACCCTCGCCAGCGCGTAAACTGCGCAATCGTTCGAAAACGTCGTTTGGTGGCCACTCACTCCCACCGAGACGTGTTCTCCGGGCAAGATCAGATTAGCGGAAAGTTAATGAAGCTCATGTGAACTGCTTCACACAACTTCTAAAAAATTCGTAAGTCCCAAAATTTAGGTGAATTGCTCGGATATCAGGCGCTCTTCTAACCCATGCCCCGGGTCGAACAAAATGCGGTGTTGGATTGCAGGTTCAGAGCGGATCTCGACCCAGTCGATATCAGGGAATGAAACCGAATCTGCATCGGCCATGACCGGGCGTTTGTCCGCATCCAGCACATCGAAACGCACCTTGGCGATCTTGGGCAACAGCGCACCACGCCACCGACGCGGCCGGAATGCAGCAATAGCCGTCAGGGCAAGAACATCTGATCCAATTGGCAGAATCGGGCCGTGAGCCGAGTAGTTATAGGCGGTCGATCCGGCAGGCGTGGACAACAACGCGCCATCACAGACCAGTTCATCCATGCGAACACGGCCATCGACACTTATCCTGAGGCGCGCGGCTTGTGGTCCTGCACGCAGCAGCGACACCTCATTGATCGCCAGCGCCTCGTGCATCTTACCTGACTGATCCATCGCACGCATGGCCAGTGGGTTGATGACTTCTTCCTCGGCTTCGCCCAGACGGGCCATAAGGTCGGCTTCGTGGAATTCATTCATCAGAAAGCCGATTGTGCCGCGATTCATGCCATAAACGGGCGTATCCAAGTGCTGCATGCTGTGCAACGTATGGAGCATGAACCCGTCACCGCCCAAGGCCACCACCACATCCGCATCCCGCGGGGCGGAATTGCCATAACGTTTTACCAGAGTATCTCGGGCGGTTTGGGCCACTTTGACGTCACTGGCAAGAAAAGCGATTCTCTGGATCATTTGCTGCGGTTTCCGGTCTTGCACATTTGGTTCCGAAACAACCATACCTTTCCCCGATAAGCCAGACTTGACGCCGCAGCGGGCCAATTCGTCGCTTTAAAGCTTTTGCGCATGTGCCGTTTCCGATAGGAAATCCGCAAGATTCTTACCCAGCCATGTGGAGCCCCCATGAACGCCAATCTCCGTGATACCGGATTTTTCACCCAGTCCCTGTCTGACCGTGATCCCGAGCTGTTCGGCTCGATCACATCCGAGCTGGGTCGTCAGC
>NZ_JBXWQI010000015.1:0-109798 GCF_059612305.1 Ruegeria sp. CDSA033
TGCTTAAACTTAATGTGCATTACGCCGTTTCCGCGCTGCCATCTTGCGGCAACCATCCTTGCAATACTTGGCGCCCATTCGAAGTCAACAATAAGGAGCCAAGGTCTGCTGTGCGGACATTTCCGACCTTGATGGCCGTTCGGTTAGCGGCCGCTTCCGGCCCATTCCTGCCGTTCGACCCTGGTCACCTTCGCTGCGGTGCGGCCCGCCTAAGCTGCCGTTCGCTGCAATCGCAAAGCTGGATAGTAGACGATGATCCGGAGCACGGGACTGAGCAAAGGTGTAACAGTAACGGTAGATGTTGCAGCTCAGCCCAACAGACCTGCCGACTATGGATTGTAGTTTCGTCAGGACCCAAGAGCGGGTGGTGATTTGGGTGGCTTTTATGTAATTCGAAGTTCTCACGTGCAAACCATCATCTCGGCTCGAACATTTGATCAGTCGGACTTGGTGATCTCCAATGCTTGTTCCCTCAACCAATTGACCGCTGGATTGAAGCGGCTGCGCTCGTGACGGACAAGGTAATAGGGGAACCCGCTACTTGGCAGAAACGGAGCTGAACAAAGAGAGGTCAATTTCTGGACTTGCTTTGCCAGCCGCTTGGGGACAGCTGCAACTGCATCCGTCTGTCTGACCAAAAAAGGCAGCGTGGTGAAATAAGGCTGCTGGAATACGGCATTCGAACCATCTCCATCTTCCCGCATGATCGTATCCGGTTTCAAATCGGTAGTGCCCGGGTAACTGAACTCAATTAGCCGGTAGGGGGTAACGTCCTGCGGACTAAGGATCCGTTCAGAAGCTGCCAGTGCCTCAAGCGGGTGGCCCTGTCGAAAAAGAACTTCGTAGGTTTCATCAAATAGCTTCTGAATGAGCAAATCGTCCCTGGCATCCAAATCCGCGTATAGCAGCAGATCAATTGCTCCCTTTTCCAGGTCGCTAAAGCTTTGTGGCACCAGCGGTGAGACTTCGAATCTTAATGCTGGTGCGGTAATGGCAAAGGCGTCCATCATCGGTCCGAGGACTGCAGCTACGCCGTAATCTGTGGAGGCGATGCGATAGCAATGGTTGGACTGTTGCGGATCAAAGGCGGAAGGCCTGAAGACGTTGGCTATCGCCGACAGTGCCGCATCGACCGGTTCATTCAGGCTCAGCGCATGATCCGTCAACTGGTATCCGGACTGCGTTCGGATTAGCACCGGATCTCCTATCAGGTCTCGTACCCGGGCGAGAATTCGACTGGCAGCGGGCTGGCTGATCCCCAAATGCAGTGCAGTGCGTGTCACGCTACTTGTTCGAAGCAGGGTCTGCAGGAACCGCAGAGTCCGCACATCCAGAGAAGTTAGACCATCATTCATTTTTTGCATGTTCATCATGCTATCTGCGTCATCCCAATTATGCGAGTCGCGAGCTAACTGACAAGCGAAGCCCAACCGGGGCGCCTCCCGATCAGGCGTTCTGTCCATGACCTTTTGGGTGTGGCACCCATCAAACTGAATACGAAAGGACAGCAGCAGTGATTACACGACGCATGTTCAACTCAATTGCGATTGCAACATCCATGACCGGAGCTTTCGCCGCCCGGCCCAGCACTGCGGAGGCATCCGGTGACGTAGATCAATCGGCACTTGGCTCTTATGATGTTGAAACAGTGTCCTTTGACAGCTCTGGGGAAACCCTTGTTGGAAAGTTGTTGAGACCCGCTACGGCAGGGCCTCACCCGGCGGTTGTGATCATCGGGCCTGTCGCTTTCGTCAAGGAACAATCACCTATGCAATATGCAACCCGCCTGGCATCGCGCGGGCTGGCCGTTCTGGTATTCGACCCGCGTTATCACGGAGAAAGCTCAGGCGCCCCCCGACGTTTCGAGTCTGGCCAAGCCAAAGTTGAAGATTGCCAAGCGGCCCTCGGATTTCTCGCCGCTCAGGAAGGCATCGACGCAAACCGGCTTCATCTTCTCGGAATTTGCCAAGGCGTCAACTGGGCGATTGAGACAGCGGTGACAGACGATCGCGTGGTGTCTCTCGGGGTTGTCGCGGGACATTATCTGACCGCGGAAACCGCCAGAATGTACCTTGGCAGTGATGGCGCAGTAGAAGCGCGTATGGAACGCGCGACCAAAGCAGCCGCCGATTTCGAAAAAACGGGGGAAGCAAGCTACATTCCAATCGTCGGCTCTGAGGATGCCCTTCTGACCGCTACGGCCATTGCAGACTGGTACCTGCCCTGGGACAACAGGGCCCCTTGGCTGACTTTCAAGGGCGGGTGGGAAAACCGCATCACCGCGATGAGCGAAGCTGGCATTTGGGGCTGGCGGATCGACGAAACAGCACCTCAACTGAGCCTGCCCGTATTGATGATCCATGGTGACAGGGCTGCAAGCGGTCAGGACATTCCCCGCCGCATTTTTGAAGATATCGCGTCAGAGCAGAAGACGCTGCATTGGATCGACGGCGCCAACCAGCTTCAGTTTTACGAAGACCCGCTGATTATTGACGCCGCCGTCAACGCGCTGGCTCCGCACTTTCTGGCCTTCGGCCGAAGCATCTGATGCAAACCGCTTGCTTCATTGTGGCCGTCCCAGAGCAGTCATCGCAGTACAAAGGGCGACAACATCAAAGCGCAGCTACACAGGAGAATTATTTGAGATGAAAGTTCTTTCGCTACTGGTTGCCTGCGTTGCAGCCTGCCCTGCTGTCGCCGAACAGGAGCTGCCGCCCTTTACCGAAGCCGTCTTGCCAATGGGGAACGGTATCTATGCCGTATCGATTGGACCAGGTGGGCCAGATGAAGAGTTCGGCTCAGACGCAACGAATGGCGGACTCTACAAGCTAACTCCGGACGGCGCGACCGAGGAAATCACACTCTTGGACGGGCAAGGCCTGCGCAATCCGACCGGAATGGTGCTTGCCGGCAACCAGATTGTCATTGTGGATGGCAATGAGGTCATCTCTACCACGCCGGATGGGACAGTAAACTGGCGGCAGGCTCTCGATGAAGATGGTGTTTTTCTCTACGATATCGAAGCTCTCGACGAAAACACCCTTCTCGTGAGTGACTTTGGACGCGGCGCATTCCTATCGGTCGCAACCCAAACCGGACAAATTCAACCTTACCTCAATGATCTGCGTATCAATGGGCTTGCCCGCTTTGCGATCATAGAGACAGGAATCTACGCGGTGTCCTGGGGCAGCGACGACGCCTGGGACAGCGCCTTGTACTGGGTACCGCATTCAAACAACGGGGATACCGCTACAGTCGTTTCAAACGGGTTCGGTAATCTGGAATCCGTTGAAATCGTCAACGGCACGGTTGTTGTCGGCGGTTATCGGGGTCACGAAGAGTACCCAAATTCGAAGCTTTTGCGCGTTGAAACTGATGGGTCCATTCAACCGCTGGACGCTGGATCAGATTCGCGTGGAATTTCCGATATACTCTTCGATGGGTCGTCAATATGGCTGACTTACTTCTATGACGCATCCTATGCGAATTTACCATCTCAGGCAGCACAATATCTCGACTAAGAGGCGCACGTACTCTGGCTTCCGTGGCGCAAGGCTTCCGCAGTACCATATGCACCAAGAGCTATCTTCGGCCCAAAGGAGAACTTCACCGATGCGTCAAGACTGCTTCACAACTGCTCAAAAGCGGACATTCGAGCATCTTGCGGTGCATTGAGCTTTCACTGGGCAGGTTCAACCATCGCGCAGAAAACTATGACCAGTGTATCCAAACGACTTGGTTCACGCGTTTGCATGTGTATCATACAAAAGGACAGTTCCGCCGCGCAGAATTACACAGTCCTTGGCGGTACTTCTGCGGAGTGTTGTTAATGCCCGCTATCGACGATCTCGCTTGGCCGGAAGCCTACAATGAGCTTCTGCCATTGATAACTGACCGTTGGTCGGTAAAGGGTGAAATCTACTTTCACCGCCAACTCAGTGCAGGCAAGTCTGGCGCTCTTGTCTATATTGTCGACATCACATGCGATGCCTTCAGTGGTCAGGCCATTCTCAAACTTGACGCGCTTCCCGATCCGGAATGGCAAGAAAAGACCGAAAACCAAAGACACCTCGAGGCGTTCGAAGCAATACCAGCATTCGGATCCAAACATATGGCTCGCATCGTCAACTCGCTGGAGCACGAAGGTAAGATCGCGATTCTTTCAACGGTCGTGGCGCAAGGGCTGGAATACTCACTCCCTTGGAACGATTGTGGTTACGAGCTGGCTTTGAACGTCCTCCAGCGGCTCTCGCGAAGCCTTCTTGACGATTGGAATTCTGACTATCAGATGGCCCCAGGAATGCAGTCGCCTCGGGAAATGCTTTCCGGTTGGCTCGGCTACAGACTGGATCCTGAGGCAGGTCGATTACACCAGTTCCTGTCCGATGTTTGCGGTCACGATCCGAACGAGCGTTGCCTTATGTTTGAAGGACATTGGTACCCAAACCCATTGACATTTGCCTGCGACGAGAACTTGCCAAACCGACTAAGCATCCGAGCGGCCAAAGGTCGGTTGCATGGAGATCTTCACGGTTACAATGTCCTGGTACGATCACATCAAAGCAGTGATCCCGACTATTATCTGATTGATCTGGCGCTGTACGAAGACAATCAGTTCCTGTTTTATGATCACGCGTATTTCGAATTGGCATACCTGTTGGCGCGTCGCGGAAACTGCGTGCCAGCTCAATGGGATGCCATCCTTGATGATCTCGGGCTCTTTCATTCAAAACACCACACGTTAGGACTTTGGCAGGATGACGTTGGGATCGTAGAGTTCGTCAGAACTCTGCGACGTGGGGTGATGAGCTGGATTGAACGTCATGAAAGCCATCGGCTGAGTTTTATGGAAAGCCAATACCTGTTGGCACGCGTCGCGGTGGGCCTGAACTTCGCCCACAAGCAGATCAACGTTGGGGCGCGCAGTCACGCATTCCTGTATGCTGCACACAATCTCAAAGACTATATGACGCTCAACAATGTTGATTGGCCACGGCACGGACCGGTGTTCCACTTCCCGACAACGCATGAACCTTTATTCGGTTCTCCAACTGAAACCGAAACGCTTGCACCAAAGACTGAGCCGCCAGCCGAAAAAGACCGTCTGTTTGATCGTATGGTCACTCAACTTCCAGCACCGCAAAAACCCGTAATCGCAGTGTTACCCTTCGACAACCTCGGTGGACAAAGCGACAACAATGGCTTTGTGGCTGGCATCAACCAAGAACTTGTTACCGAACTTGCAAAGGTGGATTGGCTGTCGGTGGTCTCACCTACTTCGACCAAACTACTCAAGGATTCTTCTTTATCCGGTGAGGAAATCGCACAACGCCTCGGGGCACATTATTTGGTAGAGGGCAGTGTGCGCTATGATGACCGGCGCGTTCGTGTCACCGCCCATCTGGTAGATACATCGAATGGGCACGATCTTTGGGCTGATCGCCTGGATCACAAAATTGAGGATGTCTTTTCCCTGCAAGAGGAAATCGCCGCAGCCGTCGTCGGGCACATAGACTGGGAACTGCGGTTCGACTTACGAGAGCAAGCCCGCCTGAAACGTGGTGAGGTCAATGTATGGGACAGGGTTCAAAAAGCTCTGTGGCATCTGTTCAAGTTCACGGATGAAGATACTCAAAAGGCAAATGATATTTTATCCAAGACTATCGACATGACGCCGGACTATGCGCTTGCGCATGCCGTCATGGCAAATGCCGAGCTTCGAAAGCTGTTTTTCGTCCAGGTTGATGACCGCGCTGGGGCAAAGGAACGTGCGCTCTATCACGCAGAGCGCGCTGTAGCGCTTGATGAACAAAGTAGTTTTGCCCATGCCACTCTTGCCCGGGCTTATACTCTGTATAACCGATACGATGCTGCAATCGCAGAGGCAGAACTTGCAGTCAGCCTCAATCCAAGCGCAGCGAACGCTCACCTGGTTCTTGGGTACACGCAGCTTGTAAATGGACAGGCGAAACGGGCACTGGCGCACTTTGAGACGGCAACTCAGTTTGGGCCCTCTGGACCTTACTTCAAGGTTAAACTGTTATCAAAAGCAATGTGCCTCTATCTCCTTGACAGTCTGGAACAAGCTGAAGCCTGCGCAAGAACAACATTGGAAGGAAGGTCGGTTGGCCCATTCGGGCACTATGTGTTGGCGGTAATTCTGATACGACAACACCGCATAGAAGAGGCAAGGCAGATAGTCCGTCAGAGCAAAGAGGTTCGCCCCGCCATGACATGTTCGCGTGTCCGCCTGGCATTCGAGAACTTTCAACAACGTGATCTTGACAGGTTTGTCAGTGATCTTAAGGAAGCTGGCTTGCCGGGTTGATCATCGTCTCTGGCAACATGTGCATCAATGAGGCGGATGGTCCCCAGCGGTTGGTCGAAGATGCAACCGGGTTGCGATCAGAACGCCGCCGATTATCAGCACGCCGCCGATGCCTTGATAAAGCTGAAGGTCCATGCCCCTTAGGGTCACGGCTTCGACCGCAACGAGTATCGGTACGAGATAGGCAAACAAGGAAGCCGTCGACGCACCAACTTCGTTTGTACCGAAATTGAGCAGGTGGAGGTAGATGGCACCCATGCCAACTCCAATAAAGAGAATAGAGCCCCAGACCTTCCAAGAGTAGTCTAATGGTTGAAGTGTGCTTACTTCGTGAATCACAACAAACGGCAGTAGCACGACAATGCCAACAACGAAAATAACGAACAAGCCTTCATCAGGCTTAGGGTGCATGTTCCATTTCTTAAGAAGAACTAAATAGAGCCCACGGCAGGCGTTGGATGTAATCATCAGCAAGAAGGCGAGATGCGGGTCGAAATTGATTAGGTTTGAGAAGTCACCGCGAAATGCAAAAACCAGTGCACCAACGAGGGCGATCACTACACCCAGATACTGAACAGGCTGCAATCGCTCGCCGAGCAATAGTGCCGAGAACAAAATCGTCAGTAAGGGTACACTGGTGTAACCGGCCCCAAGATCTATGAGATCATTTGAGCGGAGCGCAGAATAAACAAACCAAGGTGTGGCGACCACGCCAATACAGGCAAGGGCTGTAATACGGAGCCAACTGCCCTTGAAATGCTGGAACGGTTGGCCTTGCCCTCTCAGAACAAGTGGCAAAACAAATATTGCTGCAATCAGGCAGCGCCAAAAGGTCAGTGCAACCGGATGAACTTCATTGACGGCCAGATTACCGAACAAAAAGTTCCCGGCACTGATCAACATTGCAAGTAACAGCGCTCCATAGGCCAGCGCAGGTTTATTCACCTTCATAATTGCAACAGAGCATGTGCGGCTTTTCAAACAAAGCATCAATCAATGTGGCACGTACGAGAATAGCGCATCGAGATCAATGCCAGTTGATCAGTCGAGACGCGGAATCACTTGCGGAGCTGCGGCGCATCTCGCCCGAAGCGCTGGTTGAGGTAGGACAATCGGGATGGAAGCAATAATTATTCCTACTCGAACGATTTCGTTGTCCGTAAGCTGGTGTAGGAGCCAGCGTCCAAATTCAAATTGCGTTCATCGACTAAGGAGCGAGTAACAGTAGCCAATAGATTGACTTTTCTGATGTTACGGGGAGATCACGCATGAAGCGGGTCCGGGTTCAATGTCTGTTTTTGCAAGATGGCGGTGAGTTCTTCGCAGGTGCAGAGGAGGTCGGCTCTCCGCCCGTACTTCCAGTTCGTGCGGATAGCAGCATTTGTCGGTTTGGGCTCAAAGCAGACCTTCGACGGTCAACAATAAGGAGCCAAGGTCTGCTGTGCGGACTTTGCGGCCATCCGCATTTTTAGTCTAAAGGCCCTCAGTAAGCCCTGAGCGGTCGCTGCTTCACTTGATCAGCTTGACGCCAAGAGGTTTTCATTTTGGGCAATGGGCTCTAGTTCATCCACTCTCTAATGACGGACTCAACCTGCTCTAGGCGATCAGAAACCAAGGCCGACTTGGCGCCTGACCACTCCATTGAGTACATAGAGCCACCTTCGACATTTGACGCTACAAGTTCCGCTTCCTTGTTAGCGTCTTCCAGCCATACATCTTGCGAAGATCTTATTTTCTCTAGACAGATTCCCTTGATCACTGAGAGGCGCTTTAAGGCAGAAGAAAGCTGCTCTTCTAGTTCTTTCAACTCCAACCCAGCGTCGTTGTTCATTTGGTTTTGAGTTCGAGGTGTGGAGTCCTGTAGCAACTCGACAATGACCCAGTCGCAGGCCTCGATAAACTGTTGCGTAGCAGCGAAGAAACTTGGAATCCCCGAAAAATCCCAGACACGTTCAGTTGGAAGCTCGTGAGCCAGCACGTTTCGGACGTCTATCATCCGCTGCAGGTTTCTCATGTTCTGTTGGTAATCTGCAATTAGCGGTGGGAGCGGCCAGTTTGCCCTGTCTTCTGTCCACCTGGGGTGTGCTACTTTTAGTTTAGCAACAAACTCTGGCTCCAATTGCGTGAGCGCTGCTACAAAATTCCGGACATTGCTAACAGAAACAGCGTGAGCAGCAAAATCGCCGATTGAAAGGCGTTGTTGGTCTACAAACACGGCAAATGCGAGATCAATTTTCGTACCCTTGGTCAGGTTCTCGGCTCTATCGAGGTATGGCTCTCCGGAATCGACAAGCTCTCTAATTGCTTCGCGCAAAAAGACCTCAAGTATAGTTGCCAATCGCAAAGGTATGAATTCACACAGAATCGCATCTTCTTGACCACGTTCCGCAAAGTCTGATTGAAGTCGGTGCAGTTGATTCAACAATTCCAAGCCGAACCTTGGTTGATCTCCTCTGCGCTCATTCCAATCGATAATCTGCTTGTAAGTTGGCTTCTTCATCACTGCGGCCTTCGGCTTATTCGCATTGCTGATCTCATACATCTAACTTCGCATCTTATCCATTACATACGGCACCAGTATTCTCTACTTATCTGAGCTCACTTGAGGTCGTATGGGCAACATCCGATATACTGCAGGGGGGAACCTTTAGGAACTGATGGAGGTCCGCTGAGGGCTGCGAGCGGTCTAATGCACCTGCAGCAGCCAAGTTATGCAGCAATGACTGGTAAGGGCTCGTTCGACTAGTTGGAACTTTTCGCAGAGATGGTGGGAACGAGCTCTTCAAGCACATCAAAAACGGCTTGAACTTGGCTCGGTATACCGTTGGTAGTGTCTGAAGTGCTATAGATCGGGGAATCTTTAAACATGAGCGGATTTGCTGACGCAATTGGCCTCGATGTCAGCTGGCCAGTCGAAGTCAATCAAAATGATGAAATGAGTGTGACGGGTTTGGTCAGGTGGGCTCGCGCCTACTTGAACGCCGGTGAACTTTTGTATTTCGCTGAGCGTAATCACGAACCTGAGTTCTACCCCGGTCCTGTAATGCAGACTGTCGGTCTGGCGACTGAGCTTACTCTCAAGACAATGCTTAGGGGAGGCGGAAAGAGCCCAAAAGCTATGCGGACGTACAGCCACAACACCTATAAAGCGTATTACGACGCTCGGTCCAATTTTGATGAGGTGAAGTTTGTCAATTTGCATTTTTCAAACACTGCTCACCTGTCTGTACCAGAGGAGGTTAGGATACGGCTGACCTCACGTGGTGAAACCGATATAAAACACCGTTGGCGCGTCTATTTTGATCACTTGCGAGTTTTGGACACCGTATATGACAGGCCATATCGCACTAGGTACGTAACGCCAGGCTCGGTGGTGTTGCCGGAAACTGAAGTTATTCTAGTCGGAACCAAACTCTTACTCACTGCGATGGAGGAAAGGTAAGCAAGCTGAACGGCAGCAAAGTGTGCTTCACGACTTGCTGCATGTGCGAACCAACGGAGGATGGAAAAGTCCGGAAAGGGCTCGTTCGACCATTCAATCAAGTCGCAGAAAAAAGTCGGCAGCGTGCCCATTTAGGTTGGACAACAGCGGTGTCTGGAACCGTGAACCTAAGGGGTTCTATTTCAGACAATGAAACGGAAGGGAGGCTTTGCAAGGAACAAACCTACTGGAATTGATCAGGCCACAAATTCTTATGTGCTTGGATCGCTATTTCGTTGAACGAAGGGGTTTGTTGGTTTCCAAACCTACGCTCAATAAAGTTTTGGTGCCGCAAGTCGTTCGTCCAAACGTACTGCTTGGCTTGCATCACCACCTGCTCATTACAAAATCTCATTGCCTGATTGTCGGATGCGCGCCCCAATATTTTGTGCTGAGGCGCGATACTCGGTTGAGCGAAGAAAATTGTGTTAGCGCTTACTGGCAAAAACAATAAACCATCAGGGTAACTGAGCCTATTGTTGCAAAAAACGGGCCTATCAGATGTCAGGAGCGGATATTTTGGGTTGCTCAATTTCCTCACATGCCAATTCAAGCTTAAGAAAAATTTCAACATTTTCCCACCGCTGAAGAATTTCTTCAGGCTGCTGTGTTGGATTTCTTTCAGTTCGTAATCCGGTGTTTTATGTAGGTACTCAGTGTATGTCTCAGGCATTCCCGGAACCCAAACACCCTGATACCAAGCCTCTAACTCCCTCGGGGGGCGTTTCCATGCAAGTTCGAAGTTCTCTGCACTATGCGGCGCGATGTTGTGATCCACCAGCCAACCGAGCATCGGGCCCGAACCGTACGCGGTGTCCGCGATGAGCCATTCCGGGTGCAGATCGAACTTGTCTCTGGTCCGGTTCAGCATGGTCTTGGTCGATCCGACATCAGCTTGTCGGATCGACCGTGTGCCTCGACATCAACGATGACGCCATGATCCGTGTCGATCAGGTAATTGTCGGAATAGCTGAAGAAAGCAGGGCCTTTGCGTGCTGCTGTCCATTGGCTGGCTGGATCGGAATGCGAGGTGAACTTAGGTTGCACCTCGCTGGCTGCACCAAATGCGGCCTCATCCAGGGTGTTGAGATATTCACGGACCGCGCGGGGTGCATCTGCCGGATCAATATCCGATGGATCCCAATCTTCCTTTGGCGTCGAATTCTGTTTGTTGGCGTCTGCCTCTATCAGGCTGGCATCAATCGCCATGCGCTGGCCGCTCACCAGACCCTCCTCTATGCAGCGTGCGACGGTCGTCTCGAACAGATGGCGCAGCAACTCGCTCTCCCGGAATCGCCCGTGGCGGTTCTTGGAAAAGGTAGAATGGTCAGGGATCCGGTCATTCAGATCCAGGCGGCAGAACCAACGATAGGCCAGGTTCAGATGCACCTCTTCGCACAGCCGACGTTCGGATCGTATACCAAAGCAATAGTCCACCAAGAGCATGCGGATCAGCAACTCGGGATCAATCGATGGACGGCCCGTGTGGCTATAGAAATCTGCCAAATGCGAACGGATGCTGATCAGATCAACAAACCGGTCAATCGACCGCAACAGGTGATCTTGAGGGACATGATCCTCCAGTGAGAATTCGTAAAACAGTGATGCCTGAGCTTCCTGCCTAAATCCCATCATGGCTGATCCTCCGGCTTGTTGGCAGGATTGAATCAGCAGTTCATGCGTCGATCAAGCCAGAGTTTTTCAACAAAATACGCCCGAAACTCCGAATGCAACGGCCAACTTTTAGCCACCCTTCCAAATGGGTTTAAGGCTGCTGAAGTATATACTCGCCTTGGCGAATGCTGAGTGTATGTAGAATTCGGGAACGAGTATCTTTAGACCGCCGCAATGCAACAGTTCTGCCGAAGTATATGAATCATTTAACGGCGGATTACTGGCGCGGTTTACCGCGCTCAGCGTTTTCAGGTGGCGACGTGGGAAACCTCTTTATCAGGAGAGTATATGTCCAAGATGTTCCAGTGCCCGGTCGTTGGTGTAGGGTTGTTGATCATTGGCACATCGAGAACGGTGGGCTTGCCACTGGCGATTGCCGCTTCCAATGCGGGCAACAGTTCATTGGCAGAACTCAACTTGTGCCCCTCTGCACCGTAGGCTCGCGCAATGTTAGCATAGCCCGGCCCGTTTGCGGGCGCGGCCGCTGATCCGGGGAACGTTGTTCCATAGGTCAGACCGTAATGCGCCTTTTGAAGGCCCGCGATGGTGCCGAAGGCGTTGTTGTTCATAACCAGCCAGATGATACCCAGATCAAGTTCGACTGCTGTTGCGAGCATCGACGGATTTTGACCGAAACCGCCATCGCCGACCAGGCTGATCACCACACGATCAGGTGCTGCCAGCTTCGCGCCGATCGCGCCCGGAGGGCCAAAACCCATCGTCGCGAACCCGCCCGGGGTCAGGATTGAACCGGGCGTCAAAATGTCGAACTGTTGCCCCACACCGTTCTTGTTCCACCCAACGTCCGTAGTGATGATGGCGTCCTCGGGCAGTGCCTTGCGGGAATCTGCCAGAATACGCTCGGGCATCATTGGAAAGGCCGATGACGTCGCCATTTCCTCGTTGCGCGCTTTGAAATCCGTCCGGAAGCCAGCAATCTTCTGTTCCAGCGCGGGGCGTTTGAATCCGTCCGGATACATCTCGCGGGCGACCCGGTTGAGAACGCGTAGTGCTGCTTTAGCATCCGCGACGGCGCCGATCTCGGTGGGATAGTTCCGGCCGATCTCTTGCGGTTCGATATCGATATGAATGACCTTCGAGCCGGGAATGTTGAAAGTGTAGCCGGGATACCAACTGGAGCAATCTGCCTCTTTGAACCGAGTGCCCACGGCAAAGATGTAGTCCGCATTCAAGCAGGACTGGTTGACCAATTCGGTGCCCCAAAACCCGGTCATTCCCAGCACAAGCGGATGGTCGTCCCGCAACGCGCCTTTACCCATAAGGGAATGCGCGACTGGCAGGCCCATATGTTCAACAAATTCTCGCAACTCCTCGCTGGCTTGTGCGAGAAGAATACCACCTCCGACATAAGCGACTGGGTTTTCAGCCTTCGCCAACGCTTTGACGATCTCTCGCGCAGTCTCATCATCAATCGACGGTTTCTTGAGCGCGCGGGTGTTGTCGCGGATACGGTCGAAGCTGTCCGATGGGATCACCTCTGAAAAAATGTCCATGGGGACATTGACCAGCACAGGCCCGGGTTGGCCACTTTCGGCCAGATGGAACGCCTTCTCCAAGATTTCGGCCATTAAATCCGCGCGGTCTACCCGCCAGGCACGTTTGACAAAGGGGCGGTAGATCTCCCACTGGGCCGCGTCTGCATGGAGGTTCACTTCCTGATGCGGATGCTTGCCGTAGTAATACGTGGGAATGTCACCTGCGATCACGACCATCGGGATACAGTCTAGTGCAGCGTTGGCGACCCCGGTGGCGCAATTAGTCAGTCCCGGGGAGAGATGGGACAGCACCACCGAGGCCTTGCCCGTCACCCGGGCATAAGCATCGGCCGCGTGGCTTGCGATTTGCTCATGCCGCACGGTGACGAAATCAATGGGGCTTTCCGCCAACGCGGCCAGCACCGCGATATTCGTGTGGCCGCATAGACCGAACACATGTTTGACCTCACGACGTTCGAGGAAGTCGACAATGTGTTCGGCAACGGTTTTGCCATCCAGTTTCGCTCCGTCCATTACGCGACCTCCCGTCCGTAGAACTCACCGAACAGCTCCGGCTCCGAGGGGCGATCCTCAGGCGTAGGACGGCTGACCCAGGTGTAGTTCATCATGTGTTTCATGGTGACGTTTTCGTTGGTGATGTTGCCGCCCCAGATGCCGCAGCCCAGGCTGCTGGTCATAGGCATGCCATTAGTCCAGGCACCTGCGTTGGCCTTGGATTGTGGCTGCCGCACCATCATGCGGCTGACCGGAGCCAGACGCGCTAACCGGTCGATGTGATCGTCATTGTGGCTGTAGATGCCGCAGGAATGGCCCTTGCCCCCGGTGTTGTAGATCTGGCTGACCGTTTCCAGCGCGTCATCGAACGTGTCGAAGTGATAAAGCGCCATCAGAGTGGTCAGTTTTTCCCTGGAGAACTTGTGCTGCGGGCCGATTTGCCCCTGATTTTCAACCATCAGGAATTTGCGATCTTCGGGGATGTCAAAACCGGCGACCTTAGCCGTTTGCTGCGGCGGACAGGCAATGGTCGGGAACGTACGGCTGCCCTTATCGTCCCACATAGCCGCTTCGAGCATGGCCTTTTCTTCATTCGAACACAGATACCCACCTTCGGCCTCAAGCGCTTTGACCATATCGTCGTAGACCGAACGCTGGATAATGATGTTGCCGTCGGCCGAACAACCCGAGCCAAAGTCGGATGTCTTCGAAATGCGTGTGTTCTGAGCGGCGACGTCCAAGTCGGCTGTCTCATCGATGACGATGGATGAATTGCCCGCGCCGACACCATAGGCTGGACGCCCAGAACTGTAGGCCGCTTTGACCATCGGCTTACCACCCGTTGCCAGAGTCAGGTCACAAATCTCCATGAGGTGCTGTGTTAATGGGATCGATGGTTTGCGGATCGACTGGAATAGGTCTTCGGGGGCACCGGCGGCACGGCAGGCTGCGCGCATGACCTCGACCATTTCGAAGGTGGTATGGGCGGTTCGCGGGTGCGGGCTGAAGATGACCGCATTCCGGGCGTTCGCGGCGGAAACGCCGGTCACCGGTGGTGTCATCGCCGGATTGGTCATCGGGATCAGCGATGCGATCACACCGGCAGGTTTGGCGTATTTCACCAATCCTTTTTCCTCATCAACCTCAACAATTCCGGTCGAAGGGGTACGCAGGACATCCCGCAGCACCATGTGGATTTTGAACCGCTTCGCGGGACGCCCTTCGCGATCTCCAATGCCGCTTTCGTCCACGCCCTGCTGGGCCAGACACGTGAAAGTTTTCTCGTTCCCAGCATACCACGCAATGGCCTGAGACAGGCGGTCCAGCCTGTCCTGATCCCAATCCTCGATCTCGGCCATGGCAGCGCGGGCGCGTGCCAGCATATCGGCCGCGAGTTGTCGGTCGTTTTCAGTGAGCTCTTTGCCCATGATGATCCTCTTGGTGTTTTAGAATTGCTGCATCGGGCATACGGCGCTGAGATCGCGCTGAGCCGAATGTTCGCTTGGCGTGGTTGAGACAGCGACGCGCGTGTTCTTCATATCCCAACTCGGCAACGCGGCTTTGGTTGGGCAATTCAATGGAATAGTCGACGGGCGGCATCCGTTCGATGATGCCGGTGAAGTCAATCCAGCCTTCGCCGGGATAGAGCCGCGCATCGCGGGCCAGTTGGATCATGCCCTCACGCGTATCGGCGATGCCGGGCAGGCAATCAGAGATATGCAGGAAGTGAAACAGGCCCGAGGGGACGTGTAGCAACTCTCCCAAATCCACGCGGCTGAGATGCAGATAAAGCGTATCAACCAGAATACCACCATTCGGCTGATCAGAGGCGCGCACAATATCCAGCGCCTCATCCAGCGTGCGCAAGCGAGAGAAGCTTGGGAACTCCAAGTCCACAGTTAGTCCGTAGGGCGCGGCCAGTTCGCAGGTCTCAGAATAGACATCGATCAGAAAGTCACGATCATCACGGGTGTTGGTCCACGCGCTCATTATCATGCGTTTAGCGCCCAGTTCCCCGCCAATCTCAAGTGAAGGTTCAAAACTGCGCGGATCAACATCTTCGGTAATGCGCGCAATCTCGACATCCAGGACTTTCAAACCGGTGGTAGAAAGAGCAGTTTTGGTGGCCTGCACCTGCGCCTTGTCGATCGGGGATTGAGTGAACTCTCCAGGCACATGCATCGGAATGAAGCGGGGACTGACGGCATCGTAACCGGCCCGGGCGGCGATATAGACCAGCTCGGGCGGCGTACAGCCAATCAGCGTCAGATGCGCCAAAGAATAGAGAGAGGGGCCTGCGCCAGCCTCTTCTGGTTTCACCATGAACGACAGCTCCACGTGTCTGCGAATCTCAAATTCATCACATGTAGTAAAAAATATCTGATATTTTTGAAAATATCAACTTTTAAAACAGAGCAGGAAATGAAAACGCCCGGGCAACTGCCCGGGCGTGCTTAACCTTCGTGTTGGCAGAGCCTTAGAGAGTGACCCAGTCCCCTCCGGACTGGTGAGAGCGCACAGAGGCGTCAATGAATCGGACACCGTCTGCGCCTTGTTCTACGCTTGGATAAGTAAGCCAATCGGCCGGAACGGTAACGCCATCCCGACGCGCGGCTACGGCCATAGCAAATTCCGTATAGAGGTTGGCCCAGGCTTCGATAATCCCCTCGGGGAAGCCGCGCGCGGTACGGATCAGGCGTTCCGCGCCGGGGCCGATACCATGCCCGTGACCTCGGCTGATGATGCGATCTGGCTCACCAAACCGATTGAACTTAAGCTGCTCCGAATTCTCCAAATCCCACTCGAGGCCTCCTTCGCTCCCGAATATCCGGAAGCGCAAACCGCCTCGATTTCCGGGTGCAAGTCGCGTTGCCATGAGGGTGCCTGGAACCTCATTTTGGTAACGAGTGAACATGAACACCGTATCTTCCAAAGGCTTTGGCGCGCCGCAGACATGGAATTCGGCCCTCAGGTCGGTCATCGGCAGGCCCGAGACAAAGCTGGCGAGATGCGCAGCATGGGTACCGATATCGCCGACACAGCTGGTCGGGCCAGAAATCTTTGGGTCCAGCCGCCATTTGACATGGGGTGCATCAGCCACATCATCGGGCGTCATCCAGTCTTGCATGAACTCGACGTGGATTTGGTTGATTTTACCGATGCCGCCTTCCGCCACGATTTGTTTGGCCTGACGGATTACTGGAAAACACGACATCGCATAGCCGACAGCAAAGATGTGTCCGGTGCGCGCGGTAATTTTCTCAAGCCCTTCGGCCTCGGCAACTTCGTTGGTCAGAGGCTTGTCGCAGAGCACGTCAATTCCTGCCTCCAGAAACGCTTTGGCCGCTTCGAAATGAACGTGGTTCGGGGTAGTGATCATGACGGCATCCACACCATCCAGGCGCGCCGCCTCGGCCTTTGCCATCTCGTCGAATGACGCATAGCACCGATCGGCCGGCAGAAACCACTCGGCCCCACGCGCCTTGCTGCGCGCAGCGTCAGAACTGAGCGCGCCTGCGGTGACCTCCCAACGGTCGGTCATCCGCGCAGCCGTTGCTTGCGTGACAGAGATCCGTCCTCCGCCAACAACGCCCAGTCGCAAACGGCGAGACAACCGGGGGAAAGGTCCGTCAAAGTTCAGGTCTTCGGGTAAAAGTCTCTCAGCCATTCTGAATCTCCATGTCCGGGACCCGCGCGCCTTCCGGCAGCATTTCCACCGCCATGAAAATGCTGGGGGCAATCGTCTCGTACTGATGCCAGGGATAGTTGCCTTCAGCGTCATACATCGGTTTGTGCGTCGTGCCAGGGGCCATGAATTCTTCGAGGTAAAGGGTTTCAACATCCCGCTCACGGCATTGCTGCATTTTGCCAAAGCCTACGATTTGCGTATGCACTTCGCGAAACCCCGGTACCGGGCAGAACGGATGATCCTTGTGCAATCCGACATTCAATGGGACCGAACCGGAATGGTACATGGTCAGTCCAACGTTACCCACGAAGACCTTTGGCGACATGTAGTGGCTGACACCGCGCAGACGTTCCTCTTGGCGAACATCAAAAGCAGATGGCCATGTATCTTTCACCCATGCGAACAACTCGTTGTCATCCGCATGGGCGTCGAAATCGTGGACAATGACTGCACGTTCCACGCCGCTAAGCGTGCTGTCTTGCACGATCACAGAGGAAAGCGGTCCAATGGTCTGATCCTCGACAGAGAGATTTCGCCCCCCAAGGTTAAGGACGATGGCGCGACCCTCGATAGAAATTCTGCGCTCGTCAGTTATGTGCTGGACGCGAAAGAATGGCTGAACAAAGTCGAGTGTCTCAATCGGCATGAACCAATTCCTTCCTTTCATCGTTAAGGAAATCGACCGGCAAAAGCTCCGGAGCCGCGCAACGGCTTTCTATCGTCTGATAGGCGCCAAATTTCGGTGCCCGTTCGATCGCGTCCATGACCTCGAAAACATGGTAGGCAAGCGCTCCACTTGCACGGGGTTGGCGTCCTTCTTGCGCCGCCAGGGCCAGATCCAAAAGGCCGAGCCCACGGCTGTCTTCATTGAACCCGTGTTTGTTTTCGACCACCTGCCAGTCTTCGCGACCGGTTGGACGAGGCTGATGAGACCAGCGCGAGGTCTCCCGCGTTTTCAGCCAGACATCCCCTTGAAAGATATTGGCACCATGAACCGGGTCAGGATCAGGAATGCTGATGGTGCCGTTTTCACCGTATATCTCGAACCGCGGAGTTTCGCTGTCCCAGACGTCGAAGCTCATGGTCATCGACCCTATAGCTCCGGATGAGAACTGAAGTAGGCTTAGGGAGTGCGTGTCGACTTCGACATCTATCCATTCGCCGTTGCGAGGGCCGTTTTCGATCATCCTATTGTCGAACGTGCGCCGAGCCATTCCGGCAACCCGGTCAACGGGACCAAGGCAGCAGATCATGGCGGTCAGGTAGTACGGCCCAAGGTCCAGCAATGGCCCACCACCCGCCTTATAGTAGAAATCCGGGTTGGGATGGTGGCGTTCTGTCCCGTGGGTACCGACATGGGCAAAAACCCCTGTCGGTTTGCCAATTGCACCTTCGTCGATCAAGCGCCGAACGGTCTGCCAGCGACCGCCAAGAAATGTGTCGGGCGCACAACCGACCAGTAACCCTTTTTCAGAGGCCATGTGCAGGATCGCTTTACCATCCGTTCGATTCATAACCAGCGGCTTTTCGGAATAGACGTGCTTGCCCGCCTCCAACGCGCGCAGGCTGATTTCGGCATGCGCCGCCGGAATTGTCAGATTCAGAACGCAGTCGATCGTCGGATCGTCAAACACTTCATCTGGCGTGCAGGCCTTGGCGATGCCGTATTGATCCGCTTTGGCGCGGCTTTCAGAAGGATCAAGGCTTGCACAGGCCGCGACTTCGATGCCCGAAAATTTGGATAGCGTTTTTAGATAGATATCGCTGATACGACCACAGCCGATAAGGCCGACCCGGAAGGATTTCGATGTCTCACGTGTCATCATTCCTGTCTTCGTAGAGGGGTAAATAATTCGGGGGCATCGGTCCTTTGTTTCGACCGCCCTGGTTCATCTGCTCCCAAGCGTGGGCGAGTATTCCGACCGAGCGGGACAGACAGAATAGCCCCCGCGACAAGGGCGCAGGAAAGCCAAGTTCGCAGAAGATCACGGCTGTCGCGCCGTCAATATTCATGGCAATTGGCCGACCGCCTCGTTGACGACCGAGTTCGGCTTGAACCTCTTCTCCGATATCGGCAAACCGGCCAGAAACTGTGCCTTCTGCAGCCGCATCACGAACAAGTTGCATCAATCGCGGTGCACGTGGGTCGACGGGCTTGTGAAACCTGTGACCAAAGCCCGATACGATCTTGCCGTAGGTCTCGCGCCAGCTGTCCAAGCCATCCCGAACAGCGTCAATCAGCGAAGCTCCGGCATCCATGCGGACCGCGATATCATAGTACAGCTCTGCGCACTGCTCTCCTGCCCCACCATGCACGTCGCCCAGCATGTTCACCGCAGTCGCCATCGCGTTGTTGAGGCCAACCCCGCAGGTGGCCGCCATGCGCGCAGCCGCGATCGAAGGGGCCTGCGGGCCGTGATCCACGCCTGCGACCAAAGCGGCTTCGAACAGGCGCGCTTGCGCGTCGCTGGGCAGATCGCCCCGCACCATCAGCCAGATCATCTGCGGGAAAGATACGTTCCCGATCAGGTCCTCTAAGGCGTTGCCACGAAAAGCGATCTGACCGGGCTTCATGTCGATGATGGAGGTACGCCACCATTGGCGAATGGCGCGCTCATCCATTGTCATGTTTTCATCCAGCACAGTCATTGAGTCTGCACCTCTTTGAGCGTCTGGGATTTGCTTTGCGCGGCGAGGCGAATGGGCGCGTTACGCGCGCCATACCCGGCATAGCCCATGCGGCGTTCAACAATTTCGAAGAAGAAGCCGTTAAAGATGGGGCGGCTGAATATCTGAAAATACTCGGAACCCGCTGCCCGGTCGTAGAGAATGTTGCCTCGGCGTAGTTGGGCAACCAAATCGTCATCCAATCCGAATGTCGCTTGCAGATCAACGTAGTAGTTTTCAGGGATGGACAGGCTGGGAAAGTTGGACTTGAGCAACTGGGCTGCGGTTTCAAAAATATCATCTGATTGAAAGGCAATGTGCTGAACACCAGCCCCAAAGCCATCTTCAAGGAATGACGCCGCCAGTGTTCGGCGCCCAACGGCCCCGTTCAAGTTCAGGCGCACTTCGCCTTCGGGGCTTTCAATGGCTTGGCTTTGCACGACGCCGGACGGGTCTGCAACGTTAACGATTGGCGACTTCGCCATCTCAAAAGTAGAAATGTAGTAGAGCAGCCAGCTTTGCATCTCATCGTGGCGCATCGTTTGTGCCAGATGGTCGATACGACGCAGACCGGCAGGTTGGGTCGCTTTGGTTTTGGCGACAGGCTCGAACTCGATGTCCCACACACGATGCAGATCGGATTTCTCATCGATGAAATGAACGACGTTGCCACCAACGCCCCGAATGGCCGGGATGTCCAGTTCCCCTGTTCCCACCGGTTGTGAGAAATTCGGCGCGCCCAACGCGGTCGCGCGCTGAACCGTCTGACCCGCATCCTTGACACGCAACCCCATGTCACAAACGGAGGGGCCGTGACCCAGGAACGCCGAATGGGCAAAACCTTCTTTTTCGGTATTCACAACGATGTTTATGGCACCCTGTCGCCACAATTCGACGGACTTGGTGACATGCTTTCGTTCCATTCGAAAACACATTGCTGACAGCATATCTGCCAGCTGAGCGCCGCTTATCTCATCGGCAGTAAATTCGACAAACTCAAAGCCTGACGCATAGACGCGTTCCGGCAGGTCCGGGATGCCAAAATCGGTTCCCGGCTCGGTCCGAGATACCTCATCCAGGAGGTTCACCAGCGACCTGTAGCTGTCTCGGGCCAGTGTCCGGCCACCGGGTTGAGGAGCTGCTTCATTGACACGCGCAATGGACCAAGGCCCCTTGTACCCAGCGCGGGACAACACCCGTACGAAGCCCGCAAGGTTCAGCGACCCAAGCCCTGGAAGAAGCCCAAAGTGCCGTTTGAGCCTGCGAATATCCATCTCAAGTCGGGGTGCATCGGACAGTTGCACATGGAACAACCGCTCTCCGGGAATGTCCCGAAGGCGGGCGGGTTTGGACCCGTCAGCGAGCGAGAAGAATGAGTTCAAAGCCAGCCCCAAATGAGGGCTGTCGATTGCTTCAACGACGCCTAACGCCAGCTCATCCGAATGAATAAGATCCGACCATGGCAAGCCCATATAGGCCAGACGCAATCCCATCTCTTTCGCGATCTTGGCCGCCTCGCCAAGATCTGCGATGACCTGTTCTTTGGTTGCCGCGGCATCGACCTCGAAGGCAGATCCGATTAACAGCAATTCCGTTCCCAACTCGCTCATCAGATTGAGTTTGCGCTTCAATCGATCAAAGGCGCGCTCACGTCCGGCATCGGGCTGGCCTTCAAGGTTATGGAAGGGTTGTAGCAGGCAAATCTTCAGGCCGAGGTCCGATGCAATTTCGCGGACTTGCGATGGCGGTCCGTCAAAAGCGGTCAAATCCGGTTCGTGTAATTCGACACCCCTGAATCCCGCGTCAGCGATGGCACTCAGTTTTTCGGCCAGATCACCGGGGATCGACGTTGTCGAAACCGAGAGGCACATTATCCCTGATATCCAAACATACGCGGCAACCACAGGACCAGATCAGGCATCAGCATCATGATCACCAGGGCGAAGATGAGCACCGCCAGGAAGGCCCAGATTTCCGAGATGATTTCACGCAGCGGAATGTCCGTCACGGCGTTGATCACAAAGAGTAGAATGCCATAAGGCGGCGTGATCAGACCGATCATGGAGTTCACGACGACCAGCACTCCGAAATGCACCAGATCAATGCCGAGCGCTTCGCAGGTTGGAATGAACAGGGGCACGATCACCAGAATGATCGTCGTTGCGTCCAACACGCAACCCAGCGCGAGGATCAGCAAGTTTACGAGGATCAGGAACACAATCGGGCTGACATCCGAACCCTCCAGCAGTGCCGAGATCGACTGTGGAATCTGTTCCTGAATGACGATGAAGTTCAGAATGAACGCGCCGCCAATGACCACCCCGACGGCTGCGGAAGAGCGCGCGCTGTCAACGAAGACTTGATAAAGGCCACGGAAGGAGAGTGCGCGGTAGAACAACGCTGCCAGTAGCAGGGCGTAGAATGCAGCTACGGCGGCAGCCTCGGTCGGAGTGGTGACGCCCCCATATATGCCGTAGAGCAGGATTGCGGGCATCAGCAGTGCCGGGAATGCGTTGGCGGTTTTTGCAGGCAGTTCGCGCAGTGGAACAGGTTCTTCCAAAGCAAAGTTCCGCTTGCCGGCCAGATAGTAGTTCATCGCCATCAGGACGATGCCCATGATCAGACCTGGCAGAATGCCAGCAAGAAACAGCGACCCAATAGACGCCTTTGAGACCAGCGCATACAGAACCATCGGGATCGAAGGCGGAATAATCGGGCCGATCGTCGCCGATGCCGCGGTAATCGCAGCCGCATAACCTCGGCTGTAGCGGCCATCCTTGGTCATCATCTCAATGATGATCTTGCCGATCCCCGCAGCATCCGCGACGGCCGAACCGGACATACCCGAAAAGATCAGAGACGCTACTACGTTTACGTGCCCGAGGCCGCCCTTGAAACGACCGACAGCAGCGACGCAGAAGTTCAACAGACGGTCCGTGATCGACCCAGCGTTCATGATATTCGCAGCGACGATGAACAAAGGCACGGCAAGCAGGATCGTGCTTTTGTAGAAGCCTTGCAGGATCTTCTCGCCCGCGAGGGCGACGTCCAGTCCGGCCGTGCCCAGGTACACTAATGAGGCCAAGAGGATGGAATAGCCGATAGGTGTCCCGATGCCTGCCAGAAGAAAGAGAGCGAGCAGGCAGGAAAGAAGTTCAAAACTCATTTGTCAGCGTCCTCGTCGTCTTCCACATCGACACGGGGATGGTCGTCGACCACGTTAAATCCCACGACCATTTCAAGTTCGGTTTTTGGCGGCCCGTTGCGCATGATGTCAAAGAACAGCCACCCGTAGCGCGCCGCCACAACAAGCATGAACACGACATAAATCGAGAACACGGTCCGCAGCGGTATCTTCTCACCCGAGAACGGATTGCGGACAGTCGATGTCTTGCGGATTTTCATCCAGTCGATGTAGTCCCACGTCGGCAGGAAACTGTAGAGCATCCCGACCACGATTGCCGCGGCTGCCAGCATCGCAAAGATCTGGCGCACCCGCATCGGGACCGAAAGATAGATAATGTCGAATTTTACGTGATCCCGCTCGCGCACGATGAAGGCGCAACTGAAGAAGATCACCCAGACCCACAAGATACCGATCAGTTCCAGGGTCCATCCTGCGGGGGTAAAGAAATACCGCAGCAGGATTTGTAGAAGGAAAATCAGGAAGATTGCCGCCAGCATCCCGCCGGCAATTGCTTCGGTCAGTCGGGAGAACCCCTTGATGAAGGCTTTCATTGTGGTTCTCCCTCCCTTCGCTACTCAGATTTAGTTGCCCAGAGTGTTGATCTGCTCGAGCACGCCTTCCGGCCAAGCGCCCGCGAATTCGCTGTCCAGATACATCGACTGTACCTGATCGCGGAACGCGGCGAGGTCGGGTTCGTAGATTTCCATGCCCTGTTCTTTGAGGAAACTGACTAGGTCTTCTTCTTTTTGCAGCTGCTTCTGGCGACCCGATTCAGCTGCCGCGTCAGCAGCTTCCTGAACCTTGGCCTGCTGTTCGGGTGTCAGCCCATCCCAAACTTGTTTGCCAATGGCGATATAGTTCAAATCAACCAAGTGCGATGTCAGTACGATCTGATTAGTCACTTCGTAGAATTTGGCATCAACCACGGTCGGCAGCGGATTGTCCTGACCGTCAACGGCACCGGTCGATAATGCCGTATAAACTTCGGAGAATGCCATTGGTGTCGGGGCAGCACCCAGTGCCTTGCCAAGGAACTGCCACGCATCGGTGCCCGGCATCCGCAGGTTCACACCTTCCAGATCGGCGGGCGTCGCAATTGTCAGCTCATCCTTTGGCTGGCGCAGGTTCACCTGACGTCGGCCCAGATACATGACTGACAGGAGTTTTACGCCCAGTTCCTCTTCGGCCTTTTGCTTGAAGGCATCCATCAATGGGTCGTTGAAAACGGCCACCTGATGCGCGGCGTCCTGATGGACATAGCCTGCGGTAAAGATCGAAAACTCGGGGAAGAACTGTGCCAGTTCCTGCGCCGAAGTGATCGACATCTCCAGGTTGCCCCGGCTGAGAGCGTCCAACTCAGTGCCCTGAGCGAAGATGGTACCGTTATAGCTGGGTTCATAGCTTGCGAAATCGGCGACCATGGGCGCGAAAACTTCGGCCATTGCGACCGAACGCTGATCGGTGTCCGATCCTGATGTTGCGAGGCGTAGTTGTACTTTGTCTTCCGCCAGCGCCCCACTTGTTGCGCTAATCAGTACACCGGTTGCGACCAGGGCTGATACTGCAGCCCGTCGGGTAAATTTTGTAATCACTTTGCTCCTCCCTGAGACATCATGATGCTTCCTTTTTGACGATTCCGAGTTTTGACCTATTTTGACCATTTTGCAAGATTTTTTGCAAAATATCTGATATTTTATATTACCGCCGCCTCCGTTTTCGAATTTTGTTGAAGACTTTCTATCCGGACGGTCTCTCCAGTTCGGCAGGAATTTTGAATAGCTTCAATGACTTGAAGTGTTCTCAGGCCTTCCCACCCCGACACAATTGGTTCCGCGTCGTGCCGAGCCACTTCAACGAAGTGCCTGAGTTGATTGACCAATGGGTCCGAGGCACCCTTCTTTAGAGCCGTTGACGAGATTGGTGTCCACCAGTCCCTCTGCTCATCTTGGTAGCCCCAAAGTCGAAGATCGGGGACGGATAACGACCCATGAGAGCCACCAATCATGTAACTACTCTCAGTAGTCGATGGATAGATTGGATATTCCTGAGAGGTCATCTCCCAGCTCCACGGAGCAACGATGCTGTCGGACACGCTTATTGTCCCAATCGCTCCGCCTTCGAACGTCAACAATGCCCCGGCAACGTCTTCATTGTCATAACCGCGCTTCGATGCAGCTGACTGCGCCTGTACGGTCACAACCTCGCCGGCCAGATACCGCAGGAGATCGACATCATGGACAAGATTGACCGAGATGGGCCCCGCACCGGGTTTCATGCGCCACGGCGCGGCCTCAAAATACGTGTCGGGTTTGTAAAACCAGCAGTTTGCGTGGACCGCGCGAACATCTCCAATCTTCCCTTTTACGATGGCTTCCTTAGCTGACTTAATCAGAGGATTGTGCCGACGATGATGTCCGACCATTAGCGGCACATTGGCCTTCTCCGCTTCTTCGACAAGCTCAAGTGCTGCAGCAGCTTCCACGGCGATCGGTTTTTCGACCAGTACGGCACACCCATGTCGAACACACGTGAGGCCTTGTTGCACATGAAGCGTCGTCGGGGTCGCAAGTACAGCACCGTCCGGCGTCTGACTTGCGAACATTTCCTCGAGGGTTTCGAAGTGTGCTACCCCGTGCTCAACAGCGTACGCACGGCCTTCGTCGCTGGGATCGACAACTGCAACAAGATCGACATGACGCAACGCTCGGATAGCGTCTGCGTGACGACGTCCTACAAGGCCAATGCCAACAATGGCTATGCGAAAGTTCATTGACACTTTGCTTCCTTCCGGAGGGTCCGGAAAAATCCCGAAACCGAAAATTGCGACCGGGCTGCATTGCCCAACTTGACCACGACCGTATTGGCGTTTTGCCGATTCCACAATAATGTATGGTATTTTTATTTTTACCATACATCGGTTTGGATTGCTGACGTCTACGAAAAATGCTAAATGAACGAAGAAACTAAGAATATCGGGTGAAACGCATGGCGAAACAGCCGTCTACGATTGGTGCAAGCACCTATCAGCGCATCAAGCGGGATATCATTTTCGGAGAGTTGCAGCCTGGCTCCAAACTGAAGCTGGACGCCTTGAAGGAACGCTACTCGGCAAGCCTTTCGACGCTTCGTGAAACCCTCAACAGGCTTGCCAGCGACGGATTTGTCGAAGCCCCTGAGCAACGGGGCTTCCTGGTTACGCCGGTCTCGCGCGAAGATCTGACCGAGATTTCAGAGCTGCGAGTCCTGTTGGAATGCCACGCGCTGGAGTTGTCCATTGCGAACGGCGACACGGATTGGGAAGGCAACCTTGTTGCAGCACACCACAAGCTTCATCTTATGGAACAGCAGCTTCTCAAGGGTGACGAGTCCGAGAAAGAGACTTGGAAGCGGTATGATTGGGAGTTCCATCAAGCGATGATCGCGGCCTGCAACTCCAAGAACCTTCTGTCTCTGCATTCGATCATCTACGATAAATATCTGCGGTATCAGATGCTCGTACTGACCTATCGTGGCGAAGATGCGGTTAAGGAGCACAAGGGAATGTTCGACGCCGCATTGACCAGGGACGCGGGCACGGCCAAGAAGCTGTTGGAAGATCACATCCGAAACGGCCTCGCCCACACTTTGGAGGCAATGTAGATCATTCCCCCTTGCTGCAATTACGGCGGTCATCAAATGTGGGCAACGGCATGAAGCCCCAAACTTCTCAGATCGAAATCTCCAACCAATATGCCGCAGGTAAATCTGACCGTTCCGTTTACCCCTCGAAGGTCTAGGGGCCCATATTTTACAAGGGCTATTGTGTGAGGTTCGCATCCAAATCGGACCTCCGAACCCGTCCTAGCAAAATTCTTTTACTTTTTGCGGGCAATAATCATTGGTCCCCTCGCCGCTAATCTTCCTGCAACAGCTCAACTATTTCATCAAGCTCCACACGTCGCCTTGACGGGTGCGGAAGGTTTATCACCACCGACCGGCCTGTTTCGCAGGCCTGCGCTGATACACGCACCAAATGCCCGGCCTTCAGCGCAGGCCCGATCAAACATCCATGTGCCATCAAGGCACCGGCCCCGGACTTGGCCTCTTCGACTGCAAGACCATACAGCGAATATTTCGGCCCCTTGGTAGGATCGCTGATAATTGTCCCCGTCTCCTCGGACCATAATCGCCAATCATCATGCCATGTCTGATCGTGCAGCAGCGGCGTGGATTCAAAGTCGAAACTCTCGACCAGTTCTGGCGCGCAAACCGGGAAAATGACGTCCTCCGCGACTACAACTTGATCAGCCGCCCCATCAGGTTCGGAAATGAAGACCGAAAGATCAAACAGATCACGCGACAGGCGAGGTGTCGTTTCCATGGCCGTTACCGAGAACTTCATGTCCGGCCACGTGTTTCGGATTCGCCCCAAACGCGCCGGCAGCCAAAGTTGCGCGACCGAAGGCAGAGCGGCGATATGGATCTCAACGCTCGGGCTCAGGTTCCGCAGGTTCTGCGTTGCGGCGGCAAGCTGATCGAAGGCCAGGGTGAAATCACCGGCCAGCCGACGCCCGGGCACGGTCAGCTCAACTCCTTGCGCGTTTCGCCGGAACAGCGGCACGTCCGCCCAAGCCTCAATCGTTTTGATGTGTTGAGAAATCGCGCCGGGTGTGACGCTCAACTCTTCGGCCGCAGCAACGAAACTGCCCAGCCTTGCTGCAGCTTCAAAAGCGCGGAGTGCGTTAAGAGGTGGCCCTTTCGGGCGTCTTGGGAGAACAGCCATTGCCTTAGACTCAGTTTTTCTACGCCAAGAAATATCAATTCTGATTTGCGATGTCGCCTCAATTGTTCAATCTGGTGACAAGCAGGAGGTCACAGACATGACAATCACACACCGAAACTGGGTCCCGGATCAGTGCGAAACTCGGGTTCAACAAATCGCCGTTAAGGCATCTCAGACCACGTCTGATGAGCTGATCAAACGGATCGATGATCTTGCGACCCGAAACCGCGAGATCCACGAGCGAGAGTGTTTCAACCTAAACCCCGCCACCAACGTGATGAACCCTAAGGCCGAAGCCCTGTTATCGTCGGGCATCGGGTCGCGGCCGTCGCTGGGCTATCCCGGCGACAAATATGAGATGGGGTTGGAGGCCATTGAAGAGATCGAAGTGATCACTGCCCAGCTCTGCGCCGAGGTCTTTGATGCCAAATTCGCCGAAATCCGGGTGCCGTCGGGCGCGATTGCCAACCTTTATGGTTTTATGGCCACCTGCAAACCTGGCGATACAATAATTGCGCCGCCAGCCTCGATCGGTGGGCACGTGACCCATCACTTAGCGGGATGTGCCGGTCTCTTTGGTCTGCGCACGATCGAGGCGCCGACGGATGCTGACGGTTATACCGTCAATCTGGATCAGTTACGCGCATTGGCTCTAAAAGAACGGCCCAAGCTGATCACCATCGGGGGCAGCCTCAATCTGTTCGAACACCCCGTAAAAGAGGTCCGGCAGATCGCTGACGATATCGGGGCCAAGGTCATGTTCGACGCCGCCCATCAATGCGGGATCATCGCAGGCAAAGCGTGGAGCAATCCACTGGCCGAGGGCGCGCATTTCATGACGATGAGCACCTACAAAAGCCTGGGCGGCCCCGCCGGTGGTTTGATCGTCTCCAATGACGCGGAGATTGCGCAAAAGCTCGACGCGATTGCCTTTCCGGGCATGACGGCCAACTTCGACGCGGCCAAGTCCGCAGCGTTGGCCATAACAATGCTGGACTGGCGCGACTTCGGCCAACAATACGCGGCCGAAATGATCTCGATGGCGCAAGCGCTCGCAGAACGATTGGACGCTCGTGGCGTTCCCGTCTTTGCGGGTCGGGAAGGGTTTACCAACTCACACCAGTTTGCTGTGTTGGCAGAATCTTACGGCGGCGGGCAAGCGGCGTCCAAAACGCTGCGCCGCGCCGGGTTTCTTGCTTGCGGAATTGGACTGCCTGCACCCGAAGTAAAAGGGGACATGAACGGCCTTCGGTTCGGGACGCCTGAACTGGTCAGATGGGGGATGACGTCGCAGGACGCTGATCGGTTGGCGGCATTGATCACCTCTGGATTGGAGGGCCCGAATATCGCCGCCGAGGTTGCAGAGTGGCGGCAGAGTTTTTCAGAACTGCATTTCGTGCACTGACAGCACATTGGGTGTCGTCCATGGTGCTGGCGGATCGAACCGCATGTTTGCGCCTTGTGCATCTTATATGGGCGCGGGCCGTCCGTTATGGCCCGCGTTTTGGCATTTCACATTGCCAGATCCGGTTGGTTCCGAGTTATCTCATACGTTCGGGTTTGACCGGATCGGGTCACCTGCAAAATCAACTTCTGGGCATTTTCGAACCGCTCGAAATACGCAAACCGAATATTCACCAGCGCTGTAATATCCTGGCACTGAATCAGGTAGTCGGCCAGAAAGTCGCTATGTTGAACTTGATCAGCAGACTCGTTGGTATTGTCCTGCCCCAATCCCTCACCCGTAAGGGTGACATTGGCTGACGCGGTAACGCATCCGGCCTCTTCCGGCAGCACAAACAAGCCCAAAGGTTTAGACAGGTCTGAGACCGCAACCGCCACCTGCGCGCGATCGTCATCGGTTTCGGCCGGGCCTGCAAAATCGATGATGTCTGCAGAAGGCACGTTGAGGGACAAAGTAAATGCCTGATCAGAAAAGGCGATATCCACATATCCCGTACCATGTTCGTGGGCAGGGCCTTGCACCTGCGATAGAACAATCGCCGGAGTCAGCATCAAAGCAATGGCTGCACATTTCATAAACAAAACACCACCCAACAAGGAATCACATAGTCCATTCTAATGTGATTAAAACCCCGTGCAATCGCGGCTTCGGCCCACCTACCCCGCTAATTATGGGGAAAGGGTGCGGCATTTATTTCTGACAATAAGACTCGGGTTGACTTAACTTACTAATTCACTCAGTTTTTGGCGCATGCGCGTCGCTGAGGCGGCGCTAGTGAGTTTTTTGACAGGAAAGTGTCACCTCCATGACCAATTTTTTTGCCGCCACCAGCGTATTGACCCTTGGGATCGCAACTGCAGCTTTTGCGGACGCCCCCGCGAAGATCGACGTTCTGACCACCTACGCAAACATCGCCGAAGCCAAATATGAAGACAGCCTGATCGCGGCAAAGTCGCTACAGGCCGCCGTAAACGCGCTGATCGATGATCCGTCAGACGCCACACTCAACGCAGCACGCGCCGCTTGGGTTGCCGCACGTGTTCCTTACCAGCAGACCGAGGTTTACCGTTTCGGCAACGCAATCGTCGACGACTGGGAAGGCAAAGTAAACGCATGGCCGCTGGACGAAGGGCTGATCGACTATGTGGACGCAGCCTATGGCGGTCCGACTGACGAGAACGAGTTCGCCGCGCTGAATGTCATCGCCAACCCCAGCTTTGAACTGTCGGGCAAAACCATCGACGCCAGCGAAATCACTCCGGAATTGCTGGGCGAAACCCTGCACGAAGCCGACGGGATCGAGGCAAACGTTGCCACAGGCTACCACGCAATCGAATTCCTGCTGTGGGGCCAGGATCTGAACGGCCATGGCGCGGGCGCAGGCGACCGTCCGTATACCGATTACGTTCAGGGTGACGACTGCACCAACAGCAACTGCGACCGCCGTGCACAATACCTGAGCGCGGCAACCGACCTGCTGGTCAGCGATCTGGAATGGATGGCAGCACAGTGGGCTGAAGGCGGCAAAGCACGCGCAGCCCTGACGGCCGACGAAACCGCTGGCGTCAGCGCCATTCTGACCGGCATGGGTTCGCTGTCCTACGGCGAGCAGGCCGGTGAACGTATGCGTCTGGGCCTGATGCTGAACGACCCCGAAGAAGAGCATGATTGCTTCTCGGACAACACCCACAACAGCCACTACTACGATGGTCTGGGTGTTCAGAACGTCTATCTCGGCAGCTACACCCGTATCGACGGCACCCCGGTCAGCGGCGCATCCTTGTCTGATCTGGTGATCGCCAGCGACCCATCTCTGGATGCCGAGATGAAGGTGAAACTGGCCAACACCATGCAGGCGCTGGGACGTCTGAAATCAACCGCGGAAGCCGGTTTTGCCTATGACCAGATGCTGGAACGCGGCAACGAGGGCGGCGAAGTGCTGATCATGGGCGGCGTAAACGGACTGGTCGATCAGACCAAGACGATCGAGCGCATTGTGACCGTCTTGGAACTTGACCAAATCGCGTTCGAAGGTTCGGACAGCCTGGACAACCCAGACGCGGTTTTCCACTAAAACACCGGGCCTACACCCAAGGGAGGCGGCAGGTGCACGCCGCCTCCAAATCTTGTGAGGTACCTTTGATCTGTTGCCTCTGGACGTTTCCAAATTAACTTACTAATACCGTAAGAAATACAACTCAGAGCCCTGATTGCTATGATCGTATGCCACTGCACAAACATCTCGGATCACGATATCCGCGCAGCTATCGACTGGATGCGCACGTCTGATCCTTACGCGGTCATTACCCCTGGTAAAATCTACCATGCCCTTGGAAAATCAGCAGATTGTGGCGGGTGCATGCCGCTTTTCCTAGACTCGATGCGCTCCAGCGATAAGTTGGAGGTCCCGATGCAGCTTCGCGCACTTCGCAGCGAGGTAACACAGGAGAATGCAGATGAAGGGCGACCCCAAGGTCATAGAATATCTCAACAAATCTCTGCGGCATGAACTGACAGCGGTCAGCCAATTTTGGCTGCATTACCGCCTGCAAGAGGATTGGGGCCTCGGCCACATGGCCAAGAAAAGCCGCGAAGAATCCATCGAAGAAATGGGGCACGCGGACAAGCTGATCGAGAGAGTCATTTTCCTGGGTGGTCACCCGAATCTGCAACAGCTTGATCCTTTGCGCATTGGCCAGACACCAAAAGAGACGCTGGAATGCGATCTGGCGGCAGACCTCGACGCCCGGGCCTTGTACAAGGAAGCGCGCGAATACTGTCAGAGCGCTGGCGACTACGTCACTATGTCTCTGTTTGAAAGATTGCTGGTGGATGAGGAAGGGCATATCGATTTCCTCGAAACGCAGCTGGACCTGTACGAAAGGATTGGCGAAGCCAATTATGCGCAACTCAACGCATCGAAAATGGACGAAGGCGCATAAGCTGTCGCTGGTGACGGTGGCCGCCCTTGCAGCCACCCAATCCCTGTCGGCAGAGCTGCGGGATCTTCACCTGAACTACCTTCCCAGAACCGAAGACGAACAAGCGAGGATTGCGCGGGTTACCGCCGCACCTGACGATTTCAGCGCGCCGCAGCGCTTTGAAGAGTTGCCCGGTGGTGCCGCAACTGTCCGCGCGCGCACCGACGCAGATGCGTTTTCGCAGCCCTCAGGCAACCTGAGTTTCGAGCAGGAGCTGGACTTCAAAGTCGGTAACGGGCTGTTCAAGAAAATCTGGGTGTCTTCTCCGTCATCTACACTGGCCTCGGATGGGTTGGGGCCGCTTTATAACGCACGATCCTGTCAGCGCTGCCACGTCAAAGACGGGCGCGGGCATACGCCAAACGGGCCAGATGACAACGCGATTTCGATGTTCCTGCGCGTGTCCATCCCTGGCACACCCGAAGACGGATACGCCGAAATCGAAGACTACATCGCCACCTTGCCCGAGCCGAATTACGGCGGGCAGATGCAGGATCTGGCCCTGCCCGGCCACCCGGCGGAATACAGGCTGGATATCACTTACGAGGACGTTCCCGTCACGTTGGCTGATGGTGAAACCATCACCTTGCGCCGCCCGACCTACGAGGCTGCGGATCTGGGTTATGGCCCGCTGCACCCCGACGCCATGATCAGCCCGCGCGTGGCCCCGCAGATGATTGGCCTGGGACTGCTTGAGGCGATCCCAGTTGAAGACCTGATGGCGAATGCGGACCCCGAAGATGAGGATGGCGACGGGATTTCCGGCCGCCCCAACATCGTATGGGCGATCGAATACGGCGCGCCGATGATGGGCCGGTTTGGCCACAAAGCAGGCATGCCCACGATCATGGAGCAATCCGCAGCGGCCTTTGCCGGGGATATCGGCATTTCCAGCCCGCTCTACCCGGCTCCGCATGGTGACTGCACCACTTTGCAGGTCAATTGCGTGAACGCGCCGCATGGTGATGGCGACGACCGGACCTTCGAAATTGATCAGGTCGGCATGGATCTGGTCGCCTTCTACAGCCAAAATCTGGGTGTTCCGGCCCGCCGCGATATGGACGATCCTCAGGTGTTGCGCGGCAAGCAGGTGTTCTACGACACCGGGTGTGCATCGTGCCACACGCCCTCATTCGTGACGCATCGTATGGAAGACCGCCCCGAGCATAGTTTTCAGCTGATTTGGCCTTACACGGACCTACTGCTGCATGACATGGGCGAAGGGCTGGCCGACAGCAGACCCGAGGCGCGCGCCACGGGTCGTGAATGGCGTACGCCACCGCTTTGGGGGATTGGCATGACCCAGCAGGTGTCAGGACATACGCAGTTTCTGCATGACGGGCGCGCGCAGTCGTTGCTTGAGGCGATCCTGTGGCACGGCGGTGAGGCGCAGGCAGCGCGTGACGCTGTCGTCGAGATGCCAAAACCCGACCGCGATGCCCTTATCCGTTTTCTAGAAAGCCTTTGACCCATGCGCGCCTTCGTACTTGCCCTTTCCCTGACATTGCCGCTTAGCGCCTATGCGCAAGAGCGCGGCCCGATCCTGTCCGACGCCATCGAGGCGCACATCCTGCCCGGCTATGCCAGACTGACGGAGACCACCGATGCATTGGCCGAGGCAGCGCAGACAGATTGCAACCCAACCTCGGTCCAGCTGCGCACTGCTTACCACGCGGCGTTTGACGACTGGATTTCAGTCAGTCATCTGCGCTTTGGCCCATCTGAGGCAGAAGACCGCGCGTTTGCATTGGCGTTTTGGCCCGACACCAAGGGCTTTACGCCCAAAGCCCTGTCCGGCCTGATCGCTGCTGAGGATACAGCCATTCAATCCCAGGATGCCTTTGCGGAAACCTCCGTAGCCGGACGCGGTTTTTTCGCGCTGGAACTGATGCTCTACGATCCACGGTTCACCGATCTGGGCAGCGCCGAGTATCGCTGCGCGCTGATGCAGGCCATAACCGCAGATATTAACCGCAACGCGATGGCAATTGACGCGGATTGGGTAGGCTATGCGCCCGCATTGGCAAACCCGGGCGAAAACAGCCCATACCGGTCGGAAGACGAAGCCATGCAAGAGCTTTATAAAGCCCTGACAACTGGTCTGGAATTCACCGCCGAAACCCGCCTTGGTCGCCCAATGGGAAGTTTCGACCGCCCCCGCCCAAAACGCGCCGAGGCCCGGCGTTCGGAGCGTTCACTGCGCCATGTGCAGCTGTCTCTGACCGCCTTGCGCGACCTTGCCGCGCGCCTGTCGGCAGATAATCCGGACATCGCAGCAGATCTGGACGGCGCATTCGCCGCCGCGATCGACCGGGCGCAGTCACTGGACGATCCGGCATTTTCTGGGGTGGCAACCCAGCAGGGACGGTTCCGCCTTGAAGCATTACAGCAATCCATCAACGATATCCGCGTCATTGCCTCCACCGAGCTTGGCCCGACGTTAGGCATCAATGCCGGGTTCAACTCGCTGGACGGGGACTAAATCATGACCAACCGTCGACGCTTCCTTGCCGGGCTGGCTGCCGCCAGCGTTGCCCCCATGCGTGGATGGTCTGCTGTCGGTGCGCCGGACTACCTGGCCGCGGCGCTGTTCCCGGATGGGACTTATCGGCTGGCCGGGATGGACGCGGGCGGCGACATCCTGTTTTCCCTGCCATTGCCCGCACGCGGGCACGCAGCAGCAGCGCATCCCCACCATGCGCTGGCGGTGGCCTTTGCACGCCGCCCGGGAACATTTGCACTCATCATCGACTGCGAGACGGGCACCCAGACCGCTTTGTTGGAGGCCCCCAAAGACCGCCATTTCTATGGCCACGGCGTGTTCTCAACCGATGGTACACGGCTGTTCACCACTGAAAACGATTTTGAGACCGGTCAGGGCGTGATTGGTGTCTGGAACACGGATGGCTACACACGAATTGGCGAGTTCGCTTCGGGCGGTGTCGGTCCCCATGACATGCGTCTGATGCCAGATGATCGGACATTGGTTGTGGCAAATGGCGGGATCGAGACCCACCCTGAAACCGGAAGAACCAAGCTCAACCTGCCGGTGATGCAACCGCGCCTGTCCTACCTGGACCAAAACGGGGCGGTTCTAGAGCAGGTAGAGCTGCCACAAGCCTTGCACAAGAACTCGATCCGCCACCTGGCCGTTCGATCCGACAGTCTGGTCGGGTTCGCAATGCAATGGCAGGGCGATACATCGCAACACCCACCCCTGCTGGGCCTGCATCGCCGTGGTGAAAACCCTCGACTGATTAGCGCCCCCGACGCGGCCCAAAGCACGCTGCAAGGCTATGCCGGCAGCGTCGCCTTTTCAGGTGACGGCGAAGCGGTCGCTATAACCTGCCCCCGCGGCAATGCTATGCATCGTTTTCGGGTCGCGGACGGACAGCTTGATGGCGTCTTCCTGAACGAGGATGTTTGTGGCCTTGGCACCGCATCAAACGGGTTTGTGTTCACAACCGGGACTGGAGTCATCGGGCATTTGTCCACAAACAAGGCCCAAATATCCAACCGGGCTGATTGCCAATGGGACAACCATTTGATCCCAATTCGCACAGCTGCATGAATTCGGAAAATTCCGCCTCATAGATTACACTTGGAAGAATCATATAGCTGCCGTATTGGCGGGCGCGAAACTGGCACCCTGACTTAAAAGGACTGACTTGATTGAAACACACGCCCGACGCACCGCATTCCATCTACGGAGTTGAGAAATGGGGCAAAGGTCTCATTGAGGTGACGGAGCAGGGCGAAATCGGTCTGCGCAATCCCATGGCACCCGAGGCCGAGGCGATCAGCCTTCCCGGCATTCTAAGCGATCTGGACGAACGCGGCATCAAAGCGCCGATGATCCTGCGCGTCAGTTCTTATCTGGAACACGAGATTGTCCACATTAACGAGAGCTTTCGCGATGCGATTGCACGCACCGGCTACAAGGGCAGCTATCGCGGTGTCTTCCCGATCAAGGTGAACCAGCAAGCGCAGGTGGTCGACCGGATTGTCGAGTTCGGCAAGAAATACAATTATGGACTTGAGGCCGGGTCAAAGCCTGAACTGGTGGTGGCCTTGGCGCATCGTCTGGCCAGCGAGGCGCTGATTGTCTGCAACGGCGTCAAGGATGCCGAGTTCATTCAGTTGGCCATCCTCAGCCGCAAGATCGGGTTCAACACGGTCATTGTTCTGGAAAGCCCGAAAGAGGCTGACACAGTCATCCAGGTCTATAACGAACTGGGCATCGAACCCCTGATCGGCGTGCGGGTCAAACTGACCAACCAAATCAGTGGCAAGTGGGAAGAAAGCTCGGGCGACCGATCGGCCTTTGGCATGAACACTGATCAGCTGGTCGCCACGGTGGATAAGCTGAAAGCGGCGGGCCTGCTGCATTGCCTGAAACTACAGCACTCACACCTTGGTTCGCAGGTGCAGGACGTCAACGATGTGCGCCGCGCGGTGGGCGAAGCCTGCCGGTATTACACCGAACTGACGCGCGAGGGCGTGCCGCTTACCCATCTGGATCTCGGCGGTGGCATGGGCGTGGACTACACAGGTGAGAAGAAGGCCGCCGAGAACTCGATCAACTACACGGTCGAGGAATATTGCGCCAATGTCGTGGAAACCGTCGCCTATGCGATGGATGAGGCAGAGGTGAACCATCCCACGCTGGTTACCGAAAGCGGCCGCGCCGTGGTGGCGACATCATCGATGCTGGTGTTTAACGTGCTGGAAAGCACGCTTTACGATGCGCCCAACGGCCCCGAGGTCGAAGCGGACGATCACCATCTGGTCTCAGATCTGGCGGCAATCAACGGCTATCTCAGCAGCGACCGCCTGCAGGAATGCTGGAACGACGCGAATTTCTACCGAAACGAACTGCGCGCGCTGTTCCGCCGCGGCTATGTGGACCTGCGCCAGATGGCCCGCGCCGAACGGATCTACCTGTCGCTGATGGCCCGTCTCAAGGCGCTGGCCGCAAGCGATGATCTGGACACGGATGTGGATGATCAGCTTGAGAAAGTGGCCGATATCTATCACTGCAACTTCTCGTTGTTCCAGTCGTTACCTGATGTCTGGGCCATTGACCAACTGCACCCTATCGTGCCGTTGCAGGGCCTGAACGAGACGCCAGATCGTCGCGCGGTGCTGTCGGACATCACCTGCGACAGCGACGGCAAGATCGACCAGTTCATACTGGCCGACGGCGTCTCGCCCAGCCTGCCGGTGCATTCCCTGCCTGAGGATCAGGAATACCTCATGGGCGTCTTCTTCGTCGGTGCCTATCAGGAAACTCTGGGCGATCTGCACAACCTGTTCGGCGACACCAATGTCGTCACCATCGACCTGCGCGCGGACGGCGGCTTTGACCTGCTGCACGAGCAAGAGGGCGACACGATCAGCCAGGTTCTGTCGTATGTCGAGTTCGACCCCAACGATTGTGTCGCCGCGTTCCGCAAAATGGTGGACGAGGCGATCTCGACCGGTACTCTGATGGCTAAGGACCGCAAAACCCTGATGAGCGCCTATCGCGACTCCATCAACGGCTACACCTATTACGAATAACTCCAGAAAGGAGATGACCCCCATGGGAACTTTGAGTGGCAAAACACTGGTTGTCGGCGCAGGCGGCGTATCGCACGCGGCCGTGCACAAGATGGCAATGAATTCGGACATCTTTACCGAAATCACTCTGGCCAGCCGCACGAAATCGAAATGCGACGCCATCGCCAAGGCAGTGAAAGAGCGTGTCGGCGTTGACATCGCCACCGCCGAGCTGGACGCCTACAAGGTAGAAGATACCGTCAAGCTGATCAAGGAAACCGGGGCCGAACTGCTGGTGAACCTCGCCCTGCCCTATCAGGATCTGGTGCTGATGGATGCGTGTCTTGAGGCGGACATTCATTATCTCGACACTGCGAACTATGAACCCGAAGACGTGGCCAAGTTCGAATACCATTGGCAATGGGCCTATCAGGACCGGTTCAAAGAGGCTGGCCTGACCGCCATCCTCGGCTCGGGCTTCGATCCGGGTGTAACCAGCGTCTTCGCTAAATGGCTGAAGAAACACAAGCTGGACACCATCCGCCAGATCGATGTGCTGGATGCCAACGGCGGCTCGAACGATCAGGAATTTGCCACCAATTTCAACCCGGAAATCAACCTGCGCGAAGTGCTGGCCGAAGTGCGCCACTGGGAAAACGGCGCATGGCATACCAGCCCGGCGATGACCACAAAAGTCGAATACGATTTCCCCGCCATCGGCCAGAAAAACATGTATCAGATGTACCACGAGGAATTGGAGTCGCTTACGACCCACTTCCCCGAGATTGAGCGCGCCCGCTTCTGGATGACCTTCGGCGACGCCTACATCACCCATGCCAAGGTGCTGGAAAATGTCGGCATGACCCGCATCGACCCGGTGATGCATGACGGCAAGGAAATCATTCCAATCCAGTTCCTGAAAACTCTGCTGCCCGATCCCGGCGATCTGGGTGCCGAAACCAAGGGCAAAGCCTGCATCGGCGACATCGCCACGGGTCAGGCCAAGGACGGCTCGGGCGAGAAGACCTATTACATCTACAACATCTGCGACCACGAGGAATGCTATGCCGAGGTCGGCAGCCAAGCGGTCAGCTATACCACCGGCGTCCCCGCCATGATCGGTGCGGCGCAGGTGCTGAAAGGCAACTGGTCCGAGCCGGGCGTATGGAACATGGAACAGCTGGATCCGGACAACTTCATGGATATGCTGAACGAACACGGCTTGCCATGGCAGGTCCACGAGCTCGACGGTCCGGTCAAGTTCTAACTTCATCTTTTCCAAAATACTCCGGGGGTCCGGGGGCAGAGCCCCCGGCCTCTCCACAATTCGGAGGCGCCGGACATGTCCGACATGATGACCACACAGGCCGGAGACGCCGGAGCCTTTCGCAGTTTTGACCTGAGCCGCGTGCCAAGCCCCTGCTTCGTGGTTGATGAAAAGGCCGTCGAGCGGAACCTGACCATTCTCGCCGATATTGGAACCCGATCCGGCGCACATGTGCTGAGCGCGCTCAAGGCATTCTCGATGTTCTCGCTCGCCCCACTTGTCCGCCAACATCTAGGCGGCACATGCGCGTCCGGCATTTTCGAAGCACGGTTGGGTCGCGAAGAATATGGTGGCGAGGTCGCGACCTTCTGCGCCGGGTACAAGGACGCGGACGTCGATGAAATTCTGTCGTTGTCCGATCACATCATATTCAACTCACCAGCGCAAAAGGACCGGTTTCTTGCCAAAGCTCGGAACGCTGGCGTTCAGGTCGGTCTGCGCATCAACCCGGAGCATTCCGAAGGCGAGATCCCAAAATATGACCCCTGTGCGCCCTGCTCTCGCCTTGGCACCCCAATCAGTCAGTTGACGACCGACGAACTGACCGGGGTTGATGGCCTGCACATGCACACGCTCTGCGAACAAGGGTTCGCGCCATTGCAACGCACTTGGGAAGCCGTCCTACCAAGACTCAAGCCCTTCCTTGGCCAACTCAAATGGCTGAACTTTGGAGGCGGCCATCATATCACGCGCGACGACTATGACCGCGATGGGCTGGTGGCTTTCATCCGGGACATCCGCGAGACATACGGCATCGATGTCTATCTCGAACCCGGTGAGGCGGTCGCTCTGGACGCAGGTATCTTGGTCGGCGAAATCCTCGACCTGCCCACCAATGGCAAGAACCTTGCAATCACCGATATCTCCGCAACCTGCCACATGCCTGACGTGATCGAAGCCCCCTATCGTCCCGCCCTGATGGATGAGGCCGAAGCAGGCCACACCTATCGTCTGGGCGGCCCCTCCTGTCTGGCCGGTGATGTGATCGGGGATTACACATGGGATCAGTCACTGGAAATCGGCCAACGCTTTGCCTTCCTGGATCAGGCCCACTATTCGATGGTCAAGACCAATACGTTCAACGGCGTACCGCTGCCCACCATTGCCCTGTGGAATAGCGAAACGGACGAGCTGAAGATCATCAAGCAGTTCGGCTATGACGACTTTAAGGACAGACTTTCATGAGCATTTTCCTCGACAGTGAACTGACCGCATTTGAGCGCACCGAAGATGCCCGTTTTCGCGTGATCCCGGTGCCGCTGGAGCGCACGGTCTCTTACGGCTCGGGCACGGCCAAAGGGCCTGATGCCATCATCGAGGCCAGCAATGAGCTGGAACGCATTACCGGACATGCCGAGCCATGCGTCGAGGGGATTTTCACCGAAGAACCAGTGGATTGCGACGCCGCCCTGTCCGAGATTATGGAGCGCCTTGCCCAGCGCACCGAAGCCGCTGTTCGCGCTGGCAGGGTTCCAGTGACTTTGGGCGGAGAGCATTCCCTCAGCTATGGCGCGGTGATGGGCGTGGCGCGTGCATTGGGTCAACCCATTGGCATTGTTCAGATCGACGCCCATGCTGACCTGCGCAACGCCTATCAGGGCGAAAAACACAGCCATGCCTCAGTCATGCATCTGCTGGCCGAGGAAGGCGTTCGATTGGCTCAGTTCGGCGTGCGCGCCTTTTCGACCGAAGAAGCGCAAAGTCGCTTGAAGAACCACGTCTTCCACGTTGATGCAGAAGATCTGGTCACCGGCAACATCCACGCCGTCGACCTGCCAGAGGATTTTCCCGAGCTGGTCTATGTCAGTTTCGACGTCGACGGACTGGACCCGGCGATCATGCCCGCCACGGGAACTCCGGTGCCCGGTGGTTTGGGGTATTATCAGGCTCTGCGGCTGGTAGAACACACCCTGAAAGGCCGCAAATGCGTAGGCTTCGACGTGGTGGAACTGGCCCCGAACGGCAATGCCGCCTGGGACTTCACCGCCGCGCAGATAGTCTATCGCCTGATGGCTGCCTGTTAACCCTCGGACGTTTCGTTCAGTTCCATATGGCCTTCGCCCTTGTTCAGGACGCGACGCAGCATGGGTTCAAAGAACTCAAGCGGTTTGGTCGGATACTTGGGATCAAACGCCTTCTGATCGTATTCATGGCAGAAGTAACGGCAGTCCTCCCAATAGGGGCTGTCACGGTACTTGTCGCGGGCGTTGCGATCACCGCCCAGGTGGTGATTGTAGTAATAGCCTTGGAACACGCAGTGGTGTTTCAATATCCAGTGGGTTTTCTCGCTGACATAAGGTTTCATCATCGCTGCCGACAGCTCACCATGGTTATACGGTGACAAAATATCTCCGGTGTCATGGATCAGGGCCGCGACCACCAGTTCTTCATCTGCACCGTCCTCATAGGCACGCGTCGCGGCCTGAAGGCTGTGCTGGTAACGATTGACCGGGTATGGGGTCCACGCCTCGTCCAGGGAACGGATCGCATCCAGAATACGATCAGGAAGGGCGGCGTTGAACGCCTCTTCATACTCCATGACAGCATCCCAATCGGCTTTGGTCGCCTCTTCAAAACTGGTCCAGGTGGGTTTGTGGCTTTTGTCCAGCATGATGTTTCCTCTGGCTGATCTGCTACGGCCAGCATATCCGAAGGCAACAGCTGAAAAAAATGAATTGATTTTATCACTTCGATCAAAAAATACTTTCGACATGCAAATCAAAGCTCTTGAGACATTTCTGTGCGTTGCAGACACCGGTGGCTTCCATGCCGCTGCGCGACACCTCAACATCACACAGACCGCGGTCAGCGCCCGTATCAAACTGATCGAAGAGGAAACCGGAAAGCCCTTGTTCACTCGAGGCGCAGGCGGCACCAACCTGACAGAATTCGGACGGCAGTTTAGACCCTATGCCGAGCAGATGTTGTCATTGTGGTCCTTCGCCTCTCGTGACCTACCGGGGCAGACACCGCACCGGATCGCCCTTCGCCTTGGTGCACAGCTCAGCGTTTGGGATCCATTGCTGGTCGATCTGGCCGTTCGATATGAACAGCGCCATGGCCAGCTATTGCTAACCCTGAACTACGATCATGACCTCAACATGGTCGAGGCCGTGGCGACGCATGTATTGGATGCCGCACTGACCCACGAAAAACCATCTGACCGGCGCGTTCTATATCACGAACTGGCGCCTGAACGTTTGTTGTTGGTCGAAACCCAGGACGCCGGCAAAGACCCGGTTTTCGTCAACCTCGAGTTAGGCGAAGTTTATCAGGACCACGTGCGGTCAGCAGCGCGCAAAGCGGCAGGACAGACGCTTTTCTTGGGCAATTGCATGATGGGCCTGCGCTATGTTTTGCAGCGCGGCGGCACGGGGTATTTCCCCGAATATGTTATTCGGGATCAATTGAACGAAGGCACCTTGGTGCCGGCTGCCGAAGCGATAGACCTGATGTTGCCGCTTTATCTGGTGACCCGAAGGGGCAGCGAGGCCTTCGACGACGTGGTGGCCTGTCTGACCGAGCTGCGTGCGGCGGATTAAGCTTGAGACAAGGTTCCATTCGCCTCCCGTGATCGGGTGCGCAGCAATGGCCGCCCGGCGATCAACAGGAACACGCATGAAATCAAGACGCCGACAATCGCCGGAAGATAAAGCAAAATCCACAGGTTTGGATCATCAATCACGACCGGCGACACAAAACCCCTGACCCCCTCCAACAGGACCAAAATCGTGAAAGCTCCGAATATCTGCGGCCACAGGCCAAAGCGCGAAAAACTGCCCAGCATCAACGTTGAAAAACCAGCCATCGCCACCGCGATACAAATGGCGATCCATGAAAAACGCTGATGCAGCTCTTCGATCAGTTCCCCTTCCGAGAACTGTTCGGTCGCCAGAATACTATCCCGGCCCTGCAAAAGCTCGAGCGTTGGGATCGCCTCAAGACTGCGCATGGCGTTGGTGTCTGAATTTGTCAGTTCCGAGATGTCATAAGAAGCATCCGCAAAAAGCGTCGAAGACAGCGTCCTGCCTTCTGGATTCAGGCGCAATGCGATCCCGTCCACCATCACCAGATGAATGCCGGAACCATTGTTGACCAGATAAGCCGTCTTGCTGGAATAGCTTACCGGGCTCTCTTCATCCCGACGATCCGAGACAAAAACCTCGGACAGCGTGCCATCCAGATCAATTTTCCCAATATAAACCGTAACGCCTTGCGCGGGGTGCAAAAATTCGCCCTCATTCAAAAGCTGGGCGGTGACATCCCCTGCGACCTCGGCTTGACGCTGTTCCAACTGTTCAACGGACGCGGGGCGCAGGAAGACGCTGATCGCGGCCATCATCAGGCCGGTTGCGATGCCAAATACGAACACTGCGCGCGCCAATCTCCAGGGGCTGGTCCCGGTGGCCAGCATCACCGTCATCTCGCTTTCACGGCTCAGGCGATTGGTGGCATAAACGGCTGCGGCAAACACCGCCATTGGCATCACTGTACGGATCAGGGTTGGCAGGGTCAGTGCGGTGAATTCCAGAAACACCATCGCGGGTTGGCCACCGCTGATCACGCGATCGAACAGGCTAACGGAACGGGTAATCCAAAACACCCCCACCAGAACCAGGGTGAAAAAGCCGAACAGAATCAGCAGCTGCCGCAGGAAGTAACCATCAAAACGCGACATGAACCCTCTTCCGCCTGTCTGTTGTGGGCAGGACCATAGGTCATTCCAAAGACGTAGGAAACCGGATTGATCGAATTGCGCGGCACCTGGCCCGACGCATAGCTAAACCAAGGTTAATCTCCTCGAGGCTCCAGGTTCAACACAGCCGCTTTTAGAAACCCCTCGGGTCTCAAATTTCTCGTAAACAACACCAGCAAAGAATTCCGCGCCACATATTTGCCATATTTCCTTTCAGTTGCTACGGTCACCAAAATGAAGGCTAATGCCGGTGGCTAAAATAGAGCAGCAGTCAATATATTCTACGAGCGTCGCAACGCTCACCGTGCCAGAGTCCCTAAAGGGCAAACGCGGAGGGCTGTTCTATTTGCTTCGCGAAATGGAGCGAACTCGGCTTATGAGACTGTACGGGCCGAACTTTGAAGACGTCATCACAAAGTCGCCTTCGGACCAGGACTCGAACAACGTTCGGTTGGTCAGTATGCTCTCGGTCGACGAGTTCATATTTTTCTAGCAATCAATGCCTGGCAGTGGCGTTGTTCGAAAAGTTGGGAATCGCGCCTCGGGTCCAGGTCCCTACAGCCTCAGATTACACACCAGATTATTGCAAGATAACTAGCTTGGGTTTCGTTCTTTACGATGAAACGGCCGCAGATCAATGAGGAAATGGCAGGGGCAGCAGGGTTCGAACCCGCGACCTACGGTTTTGGAGACCGTCGCTCTACCAACTGAGCTATACCCCTAAGGTGCGCATCAAATATGCCAGCCGCGCAGCGGACTCAAGAGGCTTTTTCAAATTCCGCGCGACTAATGCACCTGACAAACAAGTTGCGTGCAGCGTTTAGTTCTATAAGACACGTTTTGGTCAGTACGAGGGGCGCAATCCGTGAGTATCCGCAAAAGTATCGCCAACAGCGAAGCCGTTCTAAACTGGGCCGCGCGCCGCATCGCGAGTTACATCCGGTTAGTCAATCGCAACACCAAGTGGCAGCGCATCGGATACGAAGAACTGGACCAACTGGCCGAACAAGGTGAGCCAGTAATCGTGGTGCTGTGGCATCAGCGGCTGGCGCAGTCCCCGTATTTCTTCCCTCTGGACAAAGGGCGCATCTGCTCGATCACGTCGTCTGCACGAGCAGGCAGCATGGTAGGTCGGGTGCAGAAACTATTCGGCATGGACACCATCGCCATGGCCAGCAAACACAAGAGCAACGTTGCCGTTTCGCGAGAGGTGATCGGCAAGATTAAGAAAGGGATTTCCATCGGCATCGCCGCCGACGGACCACGCGGCCCCGAGCGTGTGCTGTCCACGGTGCCACTGGTCTGGGCGCGCACCTCGGGCAAACGGATCTTCGGGATCACCTATTCCGCACAATATGGCAGCGAAGCGGGTACATGGGATCGCCTGTTGATGCCCCGCCCCTGGCGTAATAGGGGAGTTTTTCTGTGCCGCGAGTGGACTGAAACCGTGCCACGCAAAGCATCAGAAGAGCAAATCGAAGAGCTGCGGCAAAGCCTTGAACAGCACATGAACGACATCACCGCCGAGGCCGACCGTATGGTCGGACGTGAACCGTGGTCTCCAGAGGCTTAACCGCCCCGCAAACGTTGCATCAGGTAAATCTCGCTGCCCTCAGGGATCGGCTCGGTTAATCCGCTGGCGATGACGCGCCCATTAATGGCGATTGATACGCCGGCATCAATCGGAGCCTGAAGTTGCGGGTGTAGCTTCACCAGTTCCCGCAATAGATCGCCGGTGGTTTTGGCCTCAACCTCGACCACCTGCTGGCCCCCGGTCAAAGACCGGAGGCCGGACCAGAGGTGGACCTCAACCATTGTCCTTCAGCGCGGCCAGAATACGCGGCGGTGACATTGGCAGTTGCCGCATACGTACGCCAGCCGCGTGCGACACGGCGTTGGCAATGGCAGCCAAGGGCGGCACGATGCCGGTCTCGCCGACGCCACGCACACCGAATGGGTGGCCGGGGTTTGGCACTTCGACGATCACCGTGTCGATCATCGGCAGGTCGCTGGCGACGGGAATACGGTAATCAAGGAAGATCGAGTTCTGCAGGCGGCCATCCTCGCCATAGATGTATTCCTCGTTCAGCGCCCAGCCGATGCCTTGCGCCGCGCCGCCCTGATACTGGCCTTCCACATAGGTCGGATGGATGGCCTTACCGGCATCCTGAATAACCGTGTAGCGGGTGATCGCGGTCTTCCCGGTTTCCGGATCGACCTCGGCATCGACGATATGGGTACCAAAGGACACGCCCGCGCCTTCCGGGGTCGCCTCAAAGTGGCCCGAGATCGGACCGCCGGTCGAACCCATATGGGCCGTGATATCGGCCAGCGGGCGCGGATCGAAGTCACCGGCATTGGGGCCAGAGGGCACCGCACAGCCGTTTTCCCATTTCACCGCGTCGGTCGGAATTCCCCAGCTGGCCGCGGCGCGTTCGCACAGTTTTTCGACCGCGTGATTGGCTGCTTTGATGGTGGCCAGACCGGAGGCGTAGGTCACGCGAGAGCCGTGGCTGACGTCGTTGTACCCAAGCGTCGCTGTGTCGGCGATGGTGACACGGATATTCTCGTACGGAATGCCCAGAACCTCAGCCGCCATCAGCGCCATAGACGCCCGCGAACCGCCGATATCGGGCGTACCGACCATCAACTGGACCGAGCCATCTTCGGATAGGGACAGAGACACCGAAGTCTCTCCACCGTGGTTGAACCAGAACCCACAGGAAATCCCGCGTCCCTGCCCCGGTTTCAGCGGCGCTGAATAGTGCGGATGCGCCTTGGCGGCTTCCAGCGTCTCCACCAGACCGATGCGTTCATACCGGGGACCATAGCTGGCCGTGGTGCCCTCATGCGCCGCATTTTTCAGGCGTACATCGACTGGATCGAGGTCCAGCTTTTTGCACAGTTCATCAATCACCGACTCGACGGCGAATGCCCCCATTGGGGCCCCTGGCGCGCGATAGGCAGCCTGTTTTGGACGGTTGGCCATAACGTCATAGCCGACCTGTTTGACGTTGGTCAGACTGTAAGGCGCAAAGGCACACATGGCGGTCATATCGCCCGGCGCACCCGGAAACGCGCCGCCCTGCAGGCGGAACACGCCCTGCGCGGCCGAGATGGTACCGTCCTTCTTCATGCCGATCTTGATGTCCATCGACGCCGACGAAGTGGGGCCGGTTGCCCGGAACACCTCGGACCGGGTCATCACGAGTTTGACCGGGCGGTTGGCCTTGCGGCTCAGCGCCAGCGCAACGGGTTCGATAAAGACGGTCGTCTTGCCGCCAAAGCCGCCGCCAATTTCGGATGCTGTTACGCGCAGCTGTGCGGTCTCAATCCCCAACAGCGCCGCACAGGTTTTCTGCGCGATCCAGTGACCCTGGGTCGTGCACCACAGCTCACCCTTGCCATCGTTGCCCAACATACCCAAACAAGCGTGCGGCTCGATGTAACCCTGATGGGTCGCCTCGGTGACAAAGCTGTCTTCGATGATCAGATCAGCTTCGGCAAAGCCGGCCTCGACATCGCCATGACCGCTTTCGTGGTACCGCACGACATTGGGGTGCATGCCCTCGGGAACCGAATAGTCCGCGGCACCTTCGCGAATGACCGGAGCATCCGAGGCCATCGCCTTGTCCACATCGGTGACGTGGGGCAACACCTCGTATTCGACCTCGATCAGCTTGAGCGCATCGCGCGCTGCCAGCGCCGAAGTGGCCGCAATGGCCGCTACGGCGTGGCCGTCATACAGTGCCTTTTCGCCTGCCATGACGTTTTCTAGAACATTCCAGAATTCGCCCTCCAGTCCCGGTTTGAACGGGACGTCAGCAAAGTCCGCACGAGTCACGACGGCTTTGACGTCCTTATGCGCCTCGGCCTTCGAAGCGTCGATTTTCACGATCCGCGCATGGGCATGGGGTGAGCGCAGGATCGCACCATGCAGCATGCCCGGTGCCGAAATATCCGCCCCGAATTTCGCCCGGCCCGTGACTTTGTCCAAACCGTCGGGACGGTTCGGGCGCGTGCCAACAAATGTGAATTCCGATTTGCGATCGTCGAGTGCCATTACGAAGCCTCCCGCAGTTCTTCTGCCGTTTCCATGACGGCACGAATGATCTTGTCATAACCGGTGCAGCGGCACAGGTTACCTGCCAGCCAATACCGGGCTTCCTCTTCGGTCGGGTTAGGGTTCTTTTCCAGCAGCGACTTGGCCGCGACCAGAATACCCGGTGTGCAGATGCCGCACTGAAGCGCGGCGTGTTCGATGAACTTCTGCTGCAGCGGGTGCAGAGCATCGCCATCTGCGATGCCCTCAACCGTTTCGATCTGCTTACCATCCGCTTCAACCCCCAGCATCAGGCATGAGCAGACCAACCGGCCATCAACTGAAACCGAGCAAGCACCGCAGTCACCGGTCCCGCAGCCCTCTTTCGCGCCGGTCAGGTTCAGTTTGTCGCGCAAACAGTCCAGCAGGGTCTCCCGCGGATCGCACAGGTATTCGACAGCGTCGCCATTTACGGTGGTAGATACGTGGAACTTGCTCATGCTTGTTCTCCCTTCGCACGGGCATAGGCGATTTTCGCGGCGCGCTTGGCCAGAACGCCAGCGACCTCGGTACGGAACGCGATGGTGCCGCGCTTGTCGTCAATCGGGTTGCACGCAGCAGATGCGGCGGCAGCCAGAGCATCAAGCGCGACCTCGTCCAGTGTGCTGCCGACGATGGCCTTGGCACAGTCTTCGACCAGCAGAACGGTCGGGGCGACAGCACCCAGCGACACGCGGGCTTCGGTGACAGTGTCGCCGTCCAAACGAAGGTTTACACCCACGCCAACGACGGCAATGTCCATTTCGGTCCGCGGTATGAACCGCAGATAGGCGTCGCCACCGTTGTCACCTCGCGCAGGGATATTCACTGCCGAGACCAGCTCACCCTTGGCCAACGACGTTTTGCCGGGGCCGGTCGGAATTTCTTCGACAGCAACGTCGCGATCACCCTCGGGTCCTGTGACAGTAACGGTCACTCCGGCGGCGACCATAGCAGGCACAGAATCCGCCGCAGGAGAGCCATTGCACAGGTTCCCGGTCAGCGTTGCGCGACCCTGCACTTGGGTCGAACCGATCAAGTCCATCGCCTCGACCACGCCGGGCCAATCGCCGCCCAATTCGGAATGTTCGCTCATCTCGGCACCGGTGGCGGCGACGCCAATCGTCCAGCTGCCGTTGGCATTTTTGGTGATGTCGCTGACGCCCTCAATCTTTTTGATGTCGATCAGCGTATCGGGTGTCACCAACTCTGACCGCAGTTGCACCAGAACATCGGTGCCTCCTGCCAGAAACCGGGTAATGCCCGTCGCATTCGCGGCCAGAGCCGACGCCTCGGCAAAGTTGGCGGGGCTGTGATAATCCATGAAAATACCTCGCACCTGTTGATCAGGATTCACTGGGGTTCGCGGGGGACGTTAGTGCAGCAGCCCCACGGCGTCCATGGCTGGAACGACCAATTTTTGTGTTTATCGAAGTCGTTTTCAGACCTCCGATCAGAGGTCGAGTTCAATCACACCGTCAGGTTCAGCCGCGCGGCTTTGACACAAAATAATCGCACCCTCGCGCTGTTTGTTGGACAGAACGAAATCACGGTGCTCGATATCGCCGGAAACCACACCACATTTGCAGACGCCACATATACCGTCGGCGCATTTCACATCCACATGAATACCCGCCTCGTTCAATACCTGAGCGGCATCTTTGTCTTCGGGGACGGTCAGTTCCCTACCCGACTTCGCCAGCTTCAATGTGAAGGAGTGATTTTCATATTCCGGCTGTTCGGGGACTGAGAAATACTCCAGGTGCCGCGCCTCTTCGGGAAATCCCTGCCGGTCGGCCGCTTGTATGACACCGTCCATGTAGCGATCCGGTCCGCAGGTATAGACGTGCCACCCTTCCTGATACCCCGACAGGACTGCATCCAGATCGGCGCGCGTTCCTTCATCCGAGAAATGAAAATGCACGTGGTCGGCCCAGGGCATCGCCGCCAGATCGTCCAAGTACCCGGCCCCAGCGCGGGTGCTGGCGGAATAGTGCAGCGCGAACGGCTTGCCGAGCGCATGCAACCGATGAGCAAATGCAATCATCGGGGTGATGCCGATCCCACCACCCATCAGGAAGGTCTTTGTTGCGGTTTCATCCAGTTCGAAATGGTTGATCGGTTTAGAGATGAAGACCTTGCGCCCCTCGCTGAAGATTCGATGCAACAGGGCCGAACCGCCGCGTCCTTCATCCTCGCGCAGAACGCCGATCTGATAGACTGACCCGTCCGATGGGTCCCCCGACATAGAATACTGACGCAGAAACTCAGGAGCGACCAGCACATCCAGATGCGCCCCGGCGGTCCAATCCGGTAAAGGCGCACCATTCAGGGCCGAGAATTCATACTTGGTCACATCCGCCGTCATCTTGTCGACTTTGGTCAACGCAACCCGCATCACCGGCGCATCGCCCGCGATCGAGTAACGATGCACGATCGACGTATCCCCTGCTGCCTTGCGATTTTTGTATTCTTCGGCTGACACCATCGCCTGATAGGCTGCAATCCCGGCCTCGCGGTCCATCGCAAAGGGATATGGCCACGGATGGGGGGCCAGATAGGCAGGATAGACGGCTAAGGTCTGATCTTCGAACTGCAGGTCCAGATCCGTTTGAAGGTCACGCCGGTTCAGCGGATGTTTCGTCGGGCGGTAAGCTCCATCCGCCTGCAATTCGATATCCCACCACCATTTCTTGGTGTCGTTCAAACCTCCATTACCCACGGCATCGTCCAGTTTCGCCAATGCCGGCGCGGCTTTCGGGATGTTCATCGCGGCCCAACGGAATGGGCGGTCCTTGAAGATACCCTCAAGGTTCCACGGGCAAGTCTTCATGCAACGCCCACACATCGCACCGCCGGGTGTGGTCACACGATAGGTCGCGCATTTCTGGCTGTCGGATTTCCAGATCTCATAACCGTTGAACATGAGTTTCGGCCCCGCGGTGATTGCCCCCGAAGGGCATTCGCGCGCGCATTTGTTGCAGCTTTCGCAGAAAGTCTGCAGGCCAAAATCAATCGGTTTGTCGTGCTCCATCGGCATATCGGTTGTCACCGCGCCGGACTTGAGCCTTGGACCAAGGTAGGGGTTCAGGATGACCTCGCCAATCCGGCTGACCTCGCCCAATCCGGACAGCAGCAAAAGCGGCGGCTGAAGCACCTCGCCATCCATGACCGTATGCGCCTTGGCTTTGTAACCGAGGTTGCGGATCTGCTGCGCGATTACACCGCCCAGTAGCGAAAACCGCAGATAAGCGCGCATCGACTGGGCAACTGCGATCCAGTCATCGCCGCTGGACCCCTCCATCGTTTCATAGCCCTGGTCGATGATCATGCTGATGGCCTGATCGTGGGTCGGGTTGATCTCTTCTCCGGTCGCATCGTGAGAGTACCACGCCCATTCCGGACAACGGCTGAGGCCCACGGCATCGCCCCCAATGAAATAGGTCGCGGCCTTGATATTCGCGGCATTTCGGGCGGCATCGGTCGGGCGCAAGCCATCTGCGCTGTCGCCATCCTGCAATAGCACAAATGCGCCCAGTGAACGGCGTTGCGCGAAACTGGGGGCGGCCTTGCGCACATAGTGCCCCCCCCTGGCTGCATCTTGCAGCGGTTTGCCCATATCCCCGAATTGTGCGCGGGCAAACATGTCGGCGCGTTTGGGAACGCGGGCCACGTTTTCTTCGTCGATGTAGGTCGTCGGGTCCTCGACGCGCTTTAGCTTCTCGAACGGATGCGCCCCGTCCACGTAGCGTCGTTTGGCGTAAGCATCCCGGTTCAGCGCGTTCTTGGCGAACCCCGTTCCCAGCCACCACGCCGGACCCTGAGTGCGAAACCACGGTTGCTGCGCCATGGATCCCAGGGGTCGATCATGCGCAATCTCCATCTCGGTTGTAACAGCTGCCAGACCAAACCGTTTGCCTAGCCACGGCACAACGACATCGCCACCCTCGACCGAGGCCAAACCAGCCGCCACCGCCAGCTTGCCCAGATCAACCTCAGAGGACATCGCGGTATGCGCCCGCGCATCGAACCCCAACAACCGGATATAATTGGCAATCACCACCGCGTTTTCGGTCGCCAGCAAACAAGAACGGTGATCCTGCGCGTCCATAATCCAATCAGAGCCGGGCTCATCCGGGTTCGGATCACGGTTGTGTTCATAGACAAAGACGATGGCGTGGCGGTGGGTGTCCATCGGCTTGGGCGCGGCCTCCATGCTTTCTTTCAGGTCAGCCATGATGACATCAATACCCGACGCCAGCGTCTTGGTCTGCCGGGTCTTCAGCGCATGGGCCAGACGATCTATGTCGGGGTTATGACGCGGCTGGGGCAGCATCGCCTCGGCAGGCAAAGGCCCACACCCCATCATCGACGCGTCATTGAAATAGCCAAAGGCCTTTAGGTGATGCGTACGCGCGCTCGGATCAGCCGGGATTTCAGAGGGCACTGCATTCACGAATCCATCACGAATAGCGTCCATCATCGCCTGAAACTCACCCATGGCGTTGACGATGCTTTCAGGCTGATCCGGCCGGTGAAAACTGAGCACGGGCATCGGCTGCGCGGCAGACAGGTCCGGTACAACGCTCTGACGTGCCAACCGCTCTAACGGATAAGGCCCCATGTGGACCGGCCGGTTCTTGTCCGAGAAAAAGCGGATCCCCATCGTGCGCCTCCTGATTTCTAAGTCTCACCTAATGTGGCGTGGACAGTAAATCCATTCATGAATAATCATAAGCGGTATGAGCAAAATTGATTTCATGGATCTGGACGGCAAAGTCCTGAGGGTCTTTCTGACCATTCTCGAAGAAAATTCAGTGTCCAAGGCCGCAGATCGGCTTGGCGTGACACAATCGGCCATCAGCCACACCCTGTCCAAACTTCGGTTGGTTCTGGGCGATCCGTTATTCATCAGATCAGGGCAGGGTCTGACCCCTACTGAGCGCGCCTTGTCCCTGAAAGACCCTGTGCAGCAAGTTCTGGACAATATGCACGCGCTGACCGAGGACCGCCCATTCGACCCCCAATCCGAAGAGATGATCTTTCACATCGCCACAAATGACATGCCGAGGGAGTTGATTTTCCCGCAATTGCTGCAAAAGGTTCGGGTCGAAGGCGTGCGGCTGGGGTTGGGGTTTATCCCCTCAGGTGTTCCAGTCCCCGAGCTGCTGCGCAGCGATCGGTGTCAATTGATGCTGACGCCTTTGCCGCCGGATGGACCGGACATCTTTCAAAAGCGCATCCTCAGCAGCCCGTTGATGATCTACTATGATGGCACGCGACGATCTCCTCCGGACAGTTGGGAAACCTATTGTGAAACCGAACATGTCGAAGTGCGCTTTGCGGATGGCCGCAGCTCGCGTGCTGTTATGCGGGGTGTCGATCAAAACCAGATCAGGCCACCTACGGTTACCCTGCCGCATTTCAATGCCATTACCTCATTTGTGAAAGGCGGCGACCTGATTTCCACCGATACCGCGTTGATGAAACACGGGCCACTACATGCGTTGGATTGTGCGCCTCTGCCCTTCGCGTGCGACCCTGTCTCGATCTACATGGTCTGGCACCAAAGATCTTCCAACGACCCGGCACATCGCTGGTTGCGAGATAGGATCGAAGCCATCGCAGCGACGCTTCAGGATTGAGACAGCAACCAGTCTTTCATCACTGCGACCAGCGCGGGTTGACGTGGCTGTTTGGGTGTCACGATGTAAAAGCCCAAGTCCTCGACCAGCTCGTCCGGGATCGGGCGCACCAACTGACCGGCGGCCAACTGGGCAGAAACAAGCGGTTCGTTAGCGAGCGCAACACCCTGCCCCGACACGGCTGCGTCGATGGCAAGGCTGGTCTGGCTGAAACTCATCATCTTCGGCTTGCCGGTGATCCCTGCCCGCTGCAGAAACAAAGGCCACAGCCCATGGGTGTCATTTAACAGAGTGTGCTTTGTCAGGTCAGCAGGATGCGCAATCCTGGCCGCCATCTCAGGACCGCAAACCGGAACGAATGTTGTAGAAAACAGAGGCACTGCGACCACCCCCGGCCCAAAAGGCGCGCGCCCTTGCCGAACAGCAATGTCGACACCGTCCCCCTGGAAATCCGCCAGCCGTTCCCGCGCGTCGACCTGCACGGCAATATCAGGGTGGTGCCGCGTAAAGTCCTGAAGACGGGGAACCAGCCATTTCGAGGCAAAGCTGGGCGTGACTGAGATAGTAATTTGTCTGTCCCCAGAAAGATCCTCGACGGCCTCTTCGATCAGTCGGAAGGCCCGGCGCAAGGGCGCATGGAACCTGCGCCCGGCCTCGGTCAGCGCAAGGCCACGTGGCAAGCGGTCAAAGAGCGTCACAGCCAATCGTGCCTCAAGCCCGCGCACCTGTTGCGCGACAGCACCTTGGGTGACGCCCAGGTCCTCGGCAGCCAAGCGAAAGTTCAGATGCCGCGCCGAAGCTTCGAAGGCCCGCAAAGCGTTCAGAGGGGGAAGAGCCGCCATCGTAGCATCCTGTAGTTTTTCTACACCATAAGGCCAGCAGAACTGATTGGTCAATCAGATCGCCAAAGCGCATCTTCATGCCATCAATGAATGGAGAAATCACATGACCAAAGTGGCGCTGATAACAGCAGGCGGCAGCGGAATGGGTGCGGATTCAGCCCGACGTCTGGCCGCAGATGGATTTAAGGTCGGCATCCTGTCGTCTTCTGGCAAGGGTGAGGCACTGGCGCACGAACTGGGTGGCGTTGGTGTGACCGGGTCAAACCAGTCGACGGATGATCTGCAAAAACTGGTCGATACCGCGATGACTCATTGGGGGCGCATCGACGTGCTGGTCAACTCGGCCGGTCACGGACCGCGCGCGCCAGTGCTGGAGCTGACGGACGAGGATTGGCACACCGGAATGGACGTCTATTTCCTGAACGCCGTCAGACCGACCCGGCTGGTGACACCAATTATGCAGAAGCAAGGTGGTGGATCGATCATAAACATTTCAACCTTCGCCGCATTCGAGCCCGACCCTGTCTTCCCAACCTCGGGCGTGTTCCGCGCAGGTTTGGCCGCTTTCACCAAGCTGTTCTCGGATCATTACGCGGCTGACAACATCCGGATGAACAACGTCTTGCCAGGGTTCATCGACAGCCTGCCAGAGAAAGAGGAATTCCGCGCGCGCATCCCGATGGGCCGCTATGGACGCAGCTATGACGAGATCGCCTCGGTCGTGGCGATGCTTGCATCAGAGGGCGGCGGCTATATCACCGGTCAAAACATCCGGGTTGATGGCGGCATCACCCGCGCGGTCTGAGGTCAGAACCGCGCTTTGACAAAATGGGTCAGCGCCGCGCCGGTTTCAAAATAGGCGCGGCGTAGCCCTATCCACTTTTCCTGATACTCTGGGACCGCGGGCACCGGCAAAAGGCTTGGGTCGTCCTGCAACAGACTTTGGGCAACAAGGCGGCCAAAGACGGTGCCTGGCCCGATTCCACGCCCCGAAAATCCATGAACGGACAGAGCGTTGGGACCGATCTGCGTAATCTTCGGGATGTGGTCCGACGTCATGGCGATGCGGCCATTCCACCCTTCGACCAACGGCTGATCAGTCAGTTGCGGATATAGCTGAGCCAGTTTGCGCTTGATCCAGCTCTTGTGAATCCCACCGGCTGCCTGATCCAAGTCACCCATGGCACCGATGATAAACCGCCCCTCTTGATCCATTCGGAACGAGGTCATGATCAGGTCTGTGTCCCAGCACCCCTCGCCCCCCGGCAAAACACTGGCGCGCAGATTGTCGGACAATGGGGCCGTGGCATATTGGAAATAATAGACTGGTACATAAGCGGGGGCCGATGCGGTCAGATCACGGTGATAGGCATTGGTCGCCTGAATGACCCATTTGGCGCGCACTGTGCGCCGAGCAGTCTTCATCACCCAGATTCCATCCATCTGCTGCATGGACTGAACCGGATCTTGCGTGGAAACCGACACGCCAGCCTCGAACCCGGCACGGGCCAATCCACGGACATATGCCAATGGCTGGATGGTTCCGGCGCGCGGATCGAATAGGGCGCCACCAAAGGCCGCACTGCCGGTGCGTTGGGCTGTCAGTTTCGCAGAAAGCAACTCAACCGGTGCGCCATCAGCGCTGAGTTGCGCATGGCGGACCTGCAGATCCCGAAGACCCGCAGCCGAATGCGCACAGTGCAAAGTTCCGTTGCGCACAGGTTCGCAGTCTATCCCATGCTGGTCGATCAGGCTGAACACCTCTGACGGGGCAGCAGCCAGGAGGTCAATCAGCCGATCACCGACCATGTCACCCAGATGCGCGCGAATCTCATCGGGCGGCAACCACAGCCCCGCATTCGCCAGCCCTACATTGCGGCCCGAGCCACCGTGACCGATGTCATGCGCCTCAAGCAGACAGACCGAAGCACCAGCCTTGGCCGCAGTCAGGGCCGCAGAACAGCCGGTATACCCACCACCGATCACCGCCAGATCAACAGTGATATCGCCCGTCGAACCACTGGGTTCGACATGTTCACGGCATGTGTTCAGCCAAAGGGACTTGTTATGGTCGCTCACGTCGCGCTCCTTGAAATTGCGCGGATCATCAGGGCAGTGTCAGCCGGTTGCAAGCGCTCTTTGATCCTCGCGCCCCATAGCGATCAAGAAGGGTTGCGCATCCTGTTTCGCTTGAAAATCAGCCTTGTTACCCATGCCACGCCAATTCGCCAGAACAAGGGATTGCGCCACTGCGCCACCTAAGGTCGCGCCGGGGCCGGTAACAATGAACATATCGGGCGCGAACTCATGCGCGGCGGTCTGGATCGCACGGGTAAAGTCATAGGGTTCGGTCACTTGGTGGCCCAGGGTATAATCCCAAAGCGCCTGCGTATCCGTGGCACCCGGCCACCAAATCTTTCCGCGACCGTCGATCAGGGGGCGTTCAGGCTGTCCGAACAAGTCCGCGCCCAAGCGCGCACGCCCTTCGGCAGCGACCGGTGCCTGCAAGGATGTGTGAAACGCGGCATGGTTTGGCAGGCGCATCGGGAAACGGTCCTGCACGGTGGGTTGCGACGCCTCGAACGCCTTCAGCCCCATCTCATTGCCTGCCAGAACCAGCATTCCGCCCAGATCAATGGACAAAGCAAGGTCGTGACCGTCCATCGCATTGATGCGTTTCACATCCGCCAGCAGCTCTGCCTTGCGGGCAGCGTCATCCGCCCAATCGTCGCCGATAAAGGGATAAACCAGTTGGCCACCGATAAGGTGATCCTGCATCAGTGTTCCCATCGTGTTCACGACGCGGAACCCGTGGTCAGGCGACAACGCCCCGGCAGCGGCCAGCGCAATATACCACCCCATCGAGTTCCCGGTGACCGCGACCACTTCGATATCATCGGCCAGCGATTGCGCGTCCGACAGCGAAGCTGCGTAGATGAGCGGTGAGGCAATATCGCCTTTTGAATACTTGGAAACTGTGAACCGCGCTGCGCCATCCAATGCGGTAACGGCCTCTTGCCCTGCTTCCGCACGTATCGCGTCGAAGCCCCGAAACATCGCATTCTGCTGCGCGTGATGGCGATGCAGATAGCCAAGCTCGGGCTTGTTGTATGTACCCCGACCAGGGCAGATGACGACTGCTGTGCGGGTCATGAACGGCCTCCGGTCAGTTTAAGCGCAGCGGTGATAATCCCGTCCTTCGATGGCAGCGGAGCGGCATAGGCGGGGCCAGTTGCGATAAAACAATCTTCGGCCACGACGCGCGCGCTGGGGGTAGAGGGATTGTTTTCGGTGAAAAAGGTCATCAGCGCCTCGGACTGGCTGCCAGTGCCGCGGCATTCGTCGACGATCAGGACGTGTTTGCAACCCTTTGTGGCCTGACGCAGCGCCTCAACCGGGAGAGGTGCCAGCCAGCGAATGTCGATGATACGGGTTTTCACGCCTGCTGCCTCCAACTCGGGCAGAGCCTGTTTCGACAGGTAATGCCCGTTTCCATAAGTGACCATGGCCAGATCTTTACCCTCGCCATGCACGCCAACCTCACCCAGCGCGATACTCTGGTCAGGCGACGGATACGTCGTCATCCAGCCTGCGTCCTGTGCATCGTGCAGATCGCGCATCGGATAAAGCGCAATAGGTTCCAGAAAGACCACGACCCGCTGTTCTTCGCGCGCCAGCCGTACGCATTCGCGCAGCATCTTCGCCGCATCCGCGCCTGTCGATGGACAGGCAATGATCACGCCGGGAATATCGCGCAGGACAGCTAGAGAATTGTCGTTGTGGAAATGACCGCCGAACCCTTTCTGATAGCCAAGCCCCGCAATGCGTAGAACCATCGGGTTGGTGAACTGCCCGTTCGAGAAAAAGGGCAGGGTCGCGGCTTCGCCTCTGATCTGATCCTCTGCATTGTGCAGATAAGCGAGGAATTGGATTTCGGGGATCGGGATGAACCCGTTATGCCCCATACCAATGGCCAGTCCCAAAATGGACTGCTCATCCAACAGCGTATCGATTACCCGATCAGGTCCAAAGCGTTGATGCAGTTTCTGGGTCACGCCATAGACGCCGCCCTTGCGGCCGACATCTTCGCCCATGCAGACGACCTCGCCGTGTTCCAGCATCAGATCGGTCAGCGCCCAGTTGATCAGACGGCTCATGGGTTGCGGATCATCCATTGCCCGCGTGTCGCCGCCAAAGGCCTTGGCGCGCGCGTCGGCGCTGGGACCGTTCGTGGGCTTACAAGCCCGTTTTGGCGGGATTAGGCTGGCCATAACCTCAGAGGCGGTGGTCAGGTGCGGACGGGTTGCGACCTCCGCCGCGATGCGATCAGTACGGGCGCAGGTGTCTTCGTAGATTTTCAACGCCTGTTCCGGCGCCAACGCCCCGGCCTGTTCCAGCAAGCGCACCGAGTGCAGCAGGGGGTCGTTGGCCTCGTCCGCCTCAACCTCGGACTTCGGCAAGTACGTGGTCGGCACATCTGCGCCCGCATGGCCGTAAAGACGCACGGTTTTCAGATGCAGGAAGGCCGGTTTCCGGCGGGTACGGACATACTCGGCGGCGTCTTGCGCCACCGCGAAGGTCTCATAGATATCCAGACCGTTGGCCTGAAAATACTTGATCCCGGGGCGATGCTCCATCGACGCCTGTATCCAGCCTTTTGGCGTTTTGACCGAGATTCCAATCCCGTTATCTTCACACACAAACAACAGCGGCAGAGGCGTCGACTGTACGCTGGTCCAGCCTGCGGTGTTGATCGCACCTTGCGCTGTAGAATGATTGGCCGAGGCATCCCCGAAGGAACACATCGCAATCCCGTCCAAGGGCAGTTCACGGTGTTCAGGATCGTGTCTCCGCGCTGCGCCTAGCGAATAAGCAGCGCCCACCGCCTTGGGCAAGTGGCTGGCGATCGTCGAGGTTTGCGGCGGGATCGTCAACGCTTTGGACCCCAGTACCTTATGCCGCCCGCCCGAGGTCGGATCCTCTTTCGAACAGGCAAAACTCAGCAGCATGTCCCACGCGATCTGCTGACCGGGCACCTGTTCCGACCGCGCGATCTGAAATGCCGCGTCCCGGTAGTGAAGAAATGCGATATCGGTCGGGCGGAGTGTATGCGCCACGGCGGCCATCCCTTCGTGGCCGGATGATCCGATGGTGTAAAACCCCTGCCCCGCCTTCTGCATGGCCCGGCTGGTCCTGTCCAACGCACGGCTAAGGACCTGTGACCGGAACAGCGACACCGCATCGGTATTGCTCAGACCCTGCCGCGGCTTTGCTCCGTCGGGAAAGTCGCGATTGGCTACCCGGGTCAGGAAATTCTCGTGAACGATCTGGGCGCGATCCATTGGGTGCCTTCCGGAGTTATTTGTTTACAATTTGACGGTAGCGTCCGCGATACGGCGCATACCTTCTTGCAGGCTTTCGGTGGCATAGGCAAAAGAAAGCCGCAAATGCCCCGGCATACCAAACGCACGCCCCGGCACCAGCGCCACACCCGCCTCATCCAGCAGAAAGCGACAGAATTCATGGTCTGTGGCCATTTTCGCATGAGTTTTGGGAAAGACGTAAAACGCGCCATCCGGCACGGCACATTCCAGACCAGCGGCGTTTAGCCCTTCGACAACCAGATCGCGGCGCGCTCGCATTGCCCGACGGCGTTCTGCCAGCAAGCCTTGTGGCCCGGTGATGGCCTCCAATGCTGCAGCCTGGGCAATCGAACACGCCCCCGACGTGATTTGCCCCTGCACAGCCACCATCGCCTTGATCAACTCAGCAGGGCCAATTCCCCACCCGATGCGCCAGCCTGTCATGGAATAGGCCTTGGACACGCCGTTTACGATCAACGTTCGTTCCGCCAATTCGGGAACGGCCTGCACAAAGGGAGTGAAAGGCACAAAAGATAGGTGTTGATAGATCTCGTCAGAAATCACCCAGACCTGAGGGTGTTTTTGCAAAATTGCGCCCAGCGCCTGCAATTCCGCCTTGGAATAGACCGCGCCAGTTGGATTGGACGGGGAATTCAGCAGTAGCCAACGCGTGCGCGGGGTGATCGCGGCCTCCAACTGATCCGGCGTCAGTTTGAATTTCTGCGTCGCCGGACAGCTAACGACTACGGGAACACCGCCTGCCAACCTGACCATATCCGCATAGCTTGTCCAGAATGGCGCGGCCATAATCACTTCATCACCGGGGTTCAGAGATGCCATCATTGCGCAGGACAAAACCTGCTTGGCACCCGTCGAAACGATTACATTTTCGGGGCGCGCGCCAGCCTCAATCGCAATCGCTGATCGCAAGGCAGGCGTTCCTGCCGTTGCGGGGTATCGCGTCTGCCCGTTCAAAGCTGCATGGTGTGCCGCCTCAACAACATGCTGCGGGGTCGGAAAATCAGGCTCACCAGTGCTGAGCGCAATCACGTCGGTACCCTGCGCGCGAAGGCGCGCGGCCTGTTCGGAAATGCGAACGATCTCTGACAGCTCAATGCCATCCAACCGTTCGGCGGGCTGAAACTCTTGAATACTGGTCGTTAGGGTCATTGATCCACATCCACATTGGATTCCACGCCTCTGTATCGGGCTGGTGCACGGCAATTGCCAGTGATATTCCGTGTGAAAGGTATGAGGATTTGTAATATGATTGCGCCCCGTCGGTTTCTACCCTCGATCCCCTCACTTCTGGCACTGGAGGCGGTTGATCGCCTCGGCAGTGCCTCGGCTGCAGCCGAGGAGCTGTCATTGACCCAAAGCGCGATCAGCCGACAGTTGAAGTCCATGGAGGACCAACTGGGCGTCGCGCTCATTCAGCGAAACCAGATGCGATTGCACCTGACCCCCGCCGCGAAAGATTATGTTCAGGTGGCGCGCGCAGCGCTAAACCAAATTGCGCAAGCGTCACTGAAACTGAAGGCCAACCCAACAGGCGGGTCGCTGAACCTGTCCATCCTGCCCGCCTTTGGAATGCACTGGCTGGCGCCGCGCCTGCAGGATTTTGCCCGTCGCCACCCCGAAGTGACCGTAAACCTGAGCACATGCCTCAAGCCGTTTGATTTCGAGACCGAACATTTTGATGCCGCCATCCACTTCGGCCAAAAGAACTGGCCGGGCGTCAACTACCTGCCGATCATGCGTGAAGATGTGGTTCCGGTCTGCGCGCAGGACCTGTTGCCCGATCAGGAGCAGGACTTGGGCTGGCTGATGACGGCCCCATTGCTACATCTAGAGACTCGACCGGACGCTTGGGAGCGATGGTTTGCGGCACAAGGGCGTGACGTATCAGGGATGCGGGGAATGCTGTTCGATCAGTTCTCGACCATGGTGCAGGCCACGATTCACGGGCTGGGAGCGGCGCTATTGCCCAGCTATCTGATCGAAGACGAGCTGAAAACCAAAAGATTGGTTCCCGCATGGAACGGACCCCGCATCAGTCTTGGGCAATTCTTTCTGGTCTGGCCACAGTCACGACCTGAGTCCGAACCACTACGGTCATTTCGGATATGGCTGCAAGGTCAGGTTGGCCCATTCTGACCTAAAACTGCACAGTTAAACACGGCACAGTCTCCGGCTTTGCGTCCTGCGGACGGCAGAGGGGCCGGGCAGGTGCGGGCTGCGCCCGCACCTGCCCGGCCCAACAGGAGGAGACGTTTTCCCAAAATGTTGACGACAGGCGGGAGCCCTTTGGGTGCGTTACTTGTCCAGCGAACGGGCGATCAGTTCCTTCATGATCTCATTGGTGCCGCCGTAGATCATCTGCACCCGCGCATCCGCATAAAGCCGGGCAATCGGGTATTCCATCATGAACCCGTAACCACCGAACAACTGAAGGCATTCGTGCATGATCTCGTTCTGCACTTCTGAACCCCAGTATTTCACCATAGAAGCCGTCGCCGCATCTAATGTACCAGCCTCGAGTTGTGCGATGCAGTCATTGACGAAACTGCGCAGAACTTCGGCTTTGGTTTTGCACTCGGCCAATTTGAAACGCGTGTTCTGAAAATCCATAACGCGCTGACCAAAAGCTTTGCGTTCCTGCGTATAACGCACTGTCTCGGCAATTGCGAAGTCGATCGCGCCCAGCGCCATGATACCGATGGTCAGGCGTTCCCAGGGCAGTTGCTTCATCATCTGATAGAAGCCCTGGCCTTCTTCTGGTCCGATCAGGTTCGTCATCGGAACCTTGACGTCTTCAAAGAACAGCTCGGCCGTATCGTTGGCCTTCATCCCCAGTTTCTTGAGGTTTCGGCCCCGACGAAATCCTTCTGCGCCTTCGGTTTCTACTGCGATCAGCGATACGCCCTTGGACCCTTGCGATTTATCCGTCTTTGCAGCCACCAGGATCAAATCGGCGGATTGTCCGTTGGTTATAAAGATCTTGGATCCGTTCAGGCGATAGGAATTTCCGTCCTTGTCTGCGGTGGTACGAACGGACTGAACGTCCGAACCTGTTCCCGGCTCAGTCATAGCCAAAGCGCCAACCATTTCACCGGACGCCAGACGGGGCAGCCATTTGTGCTTTTGATCCTCGCTGCCATAGGCGTTCAGGTAGTGGACAACAATCGACTGAATTCCAAAACCCCAACCCGAGTCACCGCGTGCGGCTTGCCCGTACATCGTGACCGCGTCAAATCCAATCCCGCCGCCAACGCCACCATATTCCTCGGCAATAGCGCCGGCCATCAGACCCATATCCCCGGCCTTGTTCCAGAATTCGCGATCGACCATGCCGTTTTGGTTCCAGCGTTCGATATTGGGTACAAGTTCGTCGTCCATGAACCGGTTTGCCATTTCGGCAAACATCTGATGTTCGTCAGTGACCCAGTTGGCGGTAGGCTTGAATAGCGACATGTAGGTTTCTCCCAAATCGAATTTCGATAAGGGTAGCGTTGGGCACCGCGCAAACCAACCCATCCACCGGATTGCTACGCAACGTCTTTTTCGTACAAGACCTTACGTTCACAGGTTTAAACCCGGTCAAACCAGGGCATTATCCAGCAGAACCTGTGCCGCTGCCTTTGCATCTCGCGCAGGATCGCAACTTTTTACTAGGACGGCCGTTACGATTGCGCCCTCTTGCAAGAGCAGCAGCTGGCATCCCAATGCCTCGGGATCACGTGCGCCTGCCTTGCGGGCCAAATCGGTGAGAAACTCGAGCATCAGATGCTTGTGTTCGGCTGCCTGCAAATGGATTGGGTGATCTTGTTCCTGATACTCTGCGCCCGCCTTGATGAACATGCATCCGCGAAAGCTGTCCTCCTGAAACCATTCGCCCAGCACATCGAAACTGGCGATCAGCCGTTCGGCCGGTGTATCGGCTAGCTCATCTACCCGTTGCAGGAACCATTTGCGAAAGTTCTCATCCCGCAACTGCAAAGCCGCCAGGATCAGCTCTTCCTTGGTACGGAAATGTTTGTACATCGACGTTTTCGACACGCCCGTCTCGACCACCAACTTGTCCATGCCGGTGGCGTGAAATCCGTCACGATAGAAGACCTGCAATGCCTTGCGGACCAGCTCGTCACGTTTGTTCGGGCGCATCTGTCAGCTCCTGTATGTACTGATCGGTACATAATGCACCATGGCGATGGCTGCAACAGACGCAGCCTAACCTGCTGTTTTCACTTACTCCCCTTAGGAGACGAAAATGTGGGTTCAAATAAATCCAACTCAACACTTGAAAAAGGTTACCGATCTGTACACATTTAGGGCACAGTGTACCGATCAGTAAACTCAGGAGCGAATATATGAGACCCCGCACCAGACCTCTCTCGCACCAGTACATCCCCCTTCTTTTGACCATCGCCTTGATGGCAGCTTCTCTGGCTTGAAAGACCTACAAATGAACCGTCCTCCTCTGCCCCCGTTCACCCTGGAAACCGCAACGCAAAAAGTGCGATTGGCGGAAAACGCCTGGAACAGACGTGATGCGGATGTCGTGACCCCGGCCTATACCGAAGACAGCCAGTGGAGAAATCGGGCAGAATTCCTAAGCGGCCATGCAGACATCCATGCCTTTCTGACACGCAAGTGGCACAAGGAACTGGACTATCGGTTGATCAAAGAGCTGTGGGCCTTTTCCGGTGACCGCATTGCGGTTCGTTATGCTTATGAATGGCGTGACGACAGCGGTCAGTGGTTCCGGTCTTATGGCAACGAAAACTGGCTATTTGCCGAAGATGGTCGAATGGCCGAGCGCCATGCATCGCTGAACGACCTGCCGATTGCGGAAACCGAACGTCTGTTTTTCTGGCCGCAAGGCCCCCGCCCCGACGATCACCCCGGCCTGTCCGATCTGGGACTTTGAAAGGACATCCCATGCCCCGCGCCTTTTCCGAACTGACCTTCACCCCCGCTGTCCGCGCCCATCAGGAACGGATGGGGTCTGCCAAGACCTATGCCAAATTCATCGAAAGTGGCCCACAGCAAGGCCACGAAATCGGCGAGCCTGAAAAGGCCTTTATCGAAGCGCAGGACGGGTTCTATCAATCCACCGTGTCCGAAACGGGTTGGCCATATGTGCAATACCGTGGCGGACCAACCGGGTTTCTCAAAGTTCTGGGACCGCAGACAATCGGTTATGCCGACTTTTCGGGCAACAAACAGTATATTTCGCGCGGTAACCTGGATGGAAATGACCGGGTTGCAATGATCCTGATGGATTACGCCAATAGGCGACGCCTGAAAATCCTTGGCCGGGTCGCGTTCACCGAGGGCGAAGATGCCACAACCAGCCTATATCCTGACGGCGCCGATGCCCCGGCTGAACGTGCCGTTATCATCCGGGTCGAAGCGCTGGATTGGAACTGCCCGCGCCACATCACGCCCCGCTTTACCGAGGCCGAGCTTCGCCCACATCTGAACTCGCTAGGGCAGCAATTGGCGCAACTTCAGGCCGAAAACGACAGGTTGAAGCAGGAGCTGGCAAAACGGTCCTGACCCAACAGCGCCTGATGAACCTCTCGAACCAGGACTTTGCCCATGTCGCGATCTTCATTGAATATGGCCGGTTTCATTCTTGTAGGCATTGCGCTGACCACAGCCGCCGTGTCGCTCGCGTTCTTTGCCTCCCCCGAGGCCGTCAGATCGCCGCCGCCGGAAACCTACAACTCTCTCTTGTTAGAAATGTTTGCAAACAGGTGACGCCGACGCGCGGGTTGCAAAAAAGAAAATCCGCGATACCTCTTGACCTTCCTGTGACTGGAACCCCCATTTGGAGGGCAGATAACACATCGGGACGAGTCGCATGGCTACGCCGCAAACAACACAACTCAAAATCTCGGGCATGTCCTGCGCGTCCTGCGTGGGGCGTGTAGAAGCCGCATTGCAATCGGTGCCAGAAGTGACCGATGCCTCGGTCAACTTCGCGACCGAAACGGCGCAGGTCACATATACCGGGCCGATCAACACACTGACCGACGCCCTGAGCAACGCCGGATATCCGGCGGCCAGCAAGCAGACGACCCTGAAAATTTGCGGGATGACCTGCGCCTCGTGCGTGGCAAAGATCGAAAAAGCGCTGACCGCTGATCCTGCGGTCGTCGACGCACAAGTCAATCTTGCGACCGAAACCGCTGTGGTCACGTTTATCGACGGGGCCACCGACCCGCAAAAGCTGGCCAGTTTGTCTGAGGCAGCGGGATACCCTGCGCGCGTGGCAGACAGCATGACGGCTGACCAAACAAACCACACGAAATCCGACGAAGCGCATGCGCTGACCCGCACAACGATCTTCGCAGCGGTATTGGCTCTGCCAGTATTCATTCTGGAAATGGGCGGGCATATGATCCCGGCCTTCCACCATTGGGTCCAGGCCACAATCGGCACGCAAACCAGCCACCTCATCCAGTTCGCACTGACCTCGGCCATTCTGATTGGCCCCGGGCGCGTGTTCTACGCCAAGGGTATTCCGTCACTGATGCGCGGATCGCCCGATATGAACGCACTGGTCGCCTTAGGAACGGGGGCCGCCTATTTGTTTTCCGTCACCGCAACCTTCGCCCCGCAGGTCCTGCCGCAGGGTAGCGCCAATGTGTATTTCGAGGCCGCCTCGGTCATCGTGGTTCTCATACTGCTGGGTCGGGTCATGGAAGCGCGCGCCAAAGGCCGGACCGGGGCCGCGATCCGCAAGCTGGTTGGGTTGCAGCCCAAAACGGCACGGGTCGAACAGGACGGAAATTTCATTGATCGCCCCATCGCCGACATAACAGTAGGCGATACCCTGCAGATCCGCCCGGGCGAACGGGTTCCCGTGGATGCCGAGGTTCTGGACGGCACCTCTTATGTGGATGAAAGCATGATCACGGGCGAACCGGTGCCGGTGGGCAAGTCGCCATTGGATCAGGTCGTTGGCGGTACGGTGAATGGCACCGGAGCCTTGCGGGTACGCGCAACGCGCGTTGGTGCCGATACGGTGTTGGCGCAGGTCATCCACATGGTCGAACAGGCGCAGGGGGCGAAGCTGCCGATCCAAGGGCTGGTCGACCGGATTACTGCGCGATTTGTGCCCGTTGTGATGGCTGTTGCGCTGCTGACAATTGCCGTTTGGTTGTTCGTTGGCCCAGAGCCGGCTTTGCCATTGGCGCTGGTCGCCGGCGTCTCGGTTCTGATTATCGCCTGCCCTTGCGCCATGGGCCTTGCGACACCAACCTCGATCATGGTCGGCACCGGCCGCGCGGCAGAATTGGGTGTGCTGTTCCGCAAAGGCGATGCGTTGCAGCAGTTGCAGCAAGCCAAGGTGGTCGCGCTGGACAAGACCGGGACACTCACGCTGGGCCGGCCGGAACTGGAGAGTGTTACGACTGCAAACGGCTTTGACCGCGACAGTGTTCTGCGTTTGGCGGCCGCCGTCGAGGCAAGGTCAGAGCATCCCGTTGCCACTGCCATCACTCGTGCCGGACCATCTGAATTGCCCAGGGTATCAGAATTTGAGTCTCTCACGGGGCTGGGAGTTCGGGCTGTGGTCGAGGGGCATAAGTTGCTGATCGGTTCGGCCAGAATGATGGAACAGAACGACATAACCGTCATAGACCTGATGGCCGAGGCCAACCAGCGCGCCGAAGAAGGCGCAACCCCTTTGTTTGTCGCCATCGGCGGTCAGGCCGCTGCAATGCTTGCGGTCGCGGACCCGATCAAGCCTGGCACTGAGCAGGCGCTTGGGCGGTTGCACGAAATGGGGCTGACCTTGGCGATGGTGACAGGCGACAACGCCCGGACGGCGCAGGCTCTGGCGGACAAGCTGGGCATTGATCATGTCACGGCCGAGGTACTGCCCGATGGTAAGCTTGCCGCAATCAATACACTGCGCGACACGTTTGGTGCACTGGCCTTTGTCGGGGATGGCATCAACGATGCCCCGGCACTGGCTTCGGCGGATATCGGCGTCGCCATCGGAACCGGCACCGATGTAGCGATTGAAACTGCGGATGTGGTGCTGATGTCGGGCGATCTGCGCGGTGTCGCAAACGCGGTCGAGATCAGCCGCAAAACCATGCGCAACATCAAGCAGAACCTTGGCTGGGCGTTTGGCTACAACATCTTGCTCATTCCGGTTGCCGCAGGTGTTCTTTACCCCTTTGGCGGCCATCTGCTGTCCCCCGCCCTCGCGGCTGGGGCCATGGCATTGTCCAGCGTCTTTGTCGTCTCGAATGCGCTGCGCTTACGGCGCGTCCGGGCCAGCCTGCCTGACACCCCGCAAGGCCATGCAACGCAAACGGTGACTTCATGAATATCGGCGATGTTTCAAACCAGACCGGCCTACCCGCCAAGACGATCCGGTATTACGAAGATATCGGCCTGGTAAAGCCCCTGCGCGATGACAACGGATACCGCAGGTTTCGCAGTCAGGACGTGCACAAGTTAAATTTCCTGGGTCGCGCCCGCGCCTTAGGATTCACGATCGAGGATTGCCGGACGCTGATGGCATTGTACGAAGACGAAACCCGTGCCAGCGCCGATGTCAAAAAGGTGGCCCGCGCGCATATGGCTCAGATCGAAGCCAAGATCGCTGACCTGAACGCCATGCGGGATACTCTGAGCCATCTGATCGACGCTTGCGCAGGGGACGACAGGCCCGATTGCCCGATCCTGCAGGATTTGGGCGGCAAAGCGTGACGCGGGGTTGCCCTTTGGACGCAGCTTTGCTTTGTCTCTGCTAAACAATCCGGCCCGCTGAAAAAGGCAGGTACCGGACAGCAGAGAGGATCTCCAAATGGCAAAAGTCGCGTTTCTGGGTCTGGGCGTCATGGGCTATCCCATGGCCGGTCACTTGCAGGCCGCAGGTCATGAGGTGACCGTTTACAACCGCACCGCCACTAAGGCCGAAGCTTGGGTCACCCAACATGGTGGCGCCATGGCGACAACGCCCCGAGAGGCCGCGCAGGGTGCAGATTTCGTCATGGCCTGTGTCGGTAACGACGACGACCTGCGGATGGTTTGTACAGGTGAAGACGGCGCATTCAGCGGCATGTCCAATGGGGCGACCTTTGTTGATCACACCACTGTTTCCGCCATGGTGACGCGCGAGTTGTACGAAGCTGGACAAACACAAGGCATCGCTTTTGTGGACGCTCCGATCTCGGGCGGTCAGGCAGGGGCAGAAAACGCGGTTCTGTCAATTATGTGCGGTGGGGATCAGGCGGCGTATGACGCGGCTGAACCGATCATGCAGGTCTATTCCAAGATTTGCCGTCGCATCGGCGACAGCGGCGCAGGTCAGATGACCAAGATGTGCAACCAGATCGCTATTGCCGGTCTGGTGCAGGGCCTCAGTGAAGCGCTGCACTTTGCCGAGAAGGCGGGCCTTGATGGCCGCGCAGTCGTTGAAGTTATCAGTCAGGGCGCCGCAGGCAGTTGGCAGATGACAAACCGATATGAAACGATGCTGGATGACCATTTCGAACATGGGTTTGCGGTGGACTGGATGCGTAAGGATCTTGGCATCTGTCTGGATACGGCCAATGAAACGGGGGCTTCACTGCCTGTGACCGCTCTGGTCGATCAGTTTTACAAGGACGTTCAGAAATTGGGCGGCGGACGCTGGGACACGTCCTCGCTGATCAAACGCCTGCGCGCGCTGGATTAAAGGACCGTCGCACTGATGACCGAGTTGACCGAATTCTGGGCCCGCGCCCTGCGCACCCATTGGGGGCTTGAGGCCGAACTGAACCGGCTGGACGGCGAATATGACCTCAACTTTCTGGTCAAGGCCACCAATGGCCAGGACTACGTGCTGAAAGTCATGCGCGCGGGTTGCGAGGCAGAGTTCATTGACCTGCAGATCAAGGCGTTGAAACACATCGCCGCCGAGGCACCGGGACTGCCCTTTCCCAGTGTTTTTCCGGATATCAACGGCACGCTATTGCCGGAAATCTCTGATAAAGAAGGGCAACCCCGACTGGTTTGGTTGCTCGAATGCCTGCCCGGCCAATGCTATGCCAAGACTGCGCCGAAATCCGAGGAACTGATCCTGAAACTGGGCCGCGTTCTGGGGGCAACCGACCGGGCACTGGAACGGTTTACTCATGACGGGCTGCACCGCGCGGATTTCAAATGGGATCTGACACAAGCGGGCTGGATTTCGGACAAGCTGGATGCCATTGCCGACCCTGCACGGCGGGCGATGTTGTCAGAGATTTGCGTTGAATTCGATGCCATCTCGGGCCCTCTGGCTGGATTGTCAAAACAAGCCATCCACAATGATGCCAACGACTACAACATATTGGTCGACGGTGAACTGGGTCAGCGGCAAGCTGTCTCTGGCTTGATTGATCTTGGTGATATGTGCGCCGCACCGCGTATCTGCGATCTGGCAATTGCCGGGGCGTATATCGTCCTGGACCACCCAAAACCCGAGCGGGCATTGACGACGTTGGTGCGTGGCTATCACGCGGCCAACCGTCTGCGTGCTGACGAGGTCGATCTGATCTGGCCGCTGCTGCGGATGAGGCTGGCCGTGTCCGTGGTGAACTCGACCTTGATGGCGGCGGACAATCCGGACGACCCTTATGTGACCATCAGTCAGGCCCCTGCGTGGCGCTTCCTAGAGAACGATACGGTGAATGGCGGCTTGATGTCCGCCCGGCTGCGCGCCGCCTGCGGATTGCCGGTGACCGACGGGGCCGAACGCATCCACGCCTATCTGGCCGAGCATCGCGGTCAATTCGCACAGATGTTCGAACAGGATCTGAGCGATATTCCGATGGGATCTCTGTCGGTTGAAAACTCGACCTGGCCCCAGAACCCGTTTCACATGCCGTTAGACGAAGCCGCGCGCGTCGGCGAGGAGTTCGGAGAAGGCCTTTGGCTGGGTTACTACAACGAACCGCGCCTGATCTATGCCGAGCCGGCGTTCCGCAAAGGACCGTGGAAGGCCTCTGACAGGCGAACGGTGCATTTGGCCGTAGACGTATTCGCCCATGACGGAACTGTTTTGCATGCACCGATGAGTGGCCGGGTCGAGGCAGTCGAAAACCGCGATACGCATCTGGATTATGGCGGCGTAGTGATCCTGCACCATGAAACACCCGAGGGTGATCCGTTCTATACGCTCTACGGTCATCTCGACCCCGAGGTCTGTGGCCGGCTGAAACCGGGTGATCCGGTCGCGCAGGGCGCGGCTTTTGCACGGCTGGGGGACGCCACGCAGAATGGCGGCTGGGCCCCGCATGTGCATTTCCAACTGGCCCTGACAACTGACGGGATGCAGAACGACTGGCCCGGTGTCGGCGATCCTGATGAAATGGAGTTGTGGCACGCCGTTTGCCCGAACCCGGCGGCGCTATTGAACCTGCCGGACGACAAAGTGTTCTATCGCCCGACCGACAAGCAGGCGATCCTGCAAGGGCGGCATGACCATTTCGGTGGCAACCTTAGCCTGACCTATGATGATCCGGTCATGCTGGTCCGCGGTTGGAAGCATCATCTGTTCGACGAATGGGGGCGCCCCTATCTGGACGCCTATAACAACGTCCCCCATGTGGGCCACGCTCATCCGCGCATTCAAGTGGTCGCGGCAGATCAGCTTAAGCGGATGAATTCGAACACTCGCTACCTGCACCCGGCGCAGACAGCCTTCGCTGACAAAATCCTGTCCAAGCTACCGGATCATTTCGAGGTGTGCTTTTTCGTCAACTCGGGCACCGAGGCCAACGAGCTGGCCTTGCGTCTGGCGCGCGCGCATACCGGGGCCAAAGGCATCGTAACGCCTGACCACGGGTACCACGGCAATACGAATGCGGCGGTGGCGATCTCTGCCTACAAGTTCAACAAACCGGGCGGGATTGGCCAGGCCGATTGGGTCGAACTGGTCGAGGTTGCAGACGACCACCGGGGCTCATTCAAGCGCGACGATCCTGACCGGGCACAGAAATTCGCCGATCTCGTGGATCCGGCTATTGCCGTGCTACAGGACAAAGGCCAAGGGTTGGCTGGCTTTATCGCCGAGACCTTCCCCTCGGTTGGGGGCCAGATCATCCCACCCAAAGGGTATCTGCCAGCCGTCTACGACAAAGTCCGTGCGGTCGGCGGGGTTTGTATTGCTGATGAGGTGCAGACCGGGCTGGGTCGCCTTGGTGACCACTATTTCGGCTTTGAACACCAGGGAGCGCTGCCGGATATCGTTGTCATGGGTAAACCCATCGGAAACGGCCATCCGCTGGGCGTACTGGTCACGACCAAAGCCATCGCCGACAGTTTCAACAACGGCATCGAGTTCTTTTCGACTTTTGGCGGCTCAACCCTGTCCTGCCGGATCGGAAAAGAGGTACTGGACATCGTCGATGACGAAGGCCTGCAAGATAACGCCCGTGCCATGGGTGAGCAGCTGATGGATGGGCTCCGTCAGATCGAGGCTGATTTCGCCTGTGTCGGTGACGTGCGCGGCATGGGCTTGTTTCTTGGTGTGGAGCTGATCAATCCAGACGGATCCGAGGGCACCGAAATCTGCAGTTACGTCAAGAACCGGATGCGCGATCACCGTATCCTGATCGGCAGCGAAGGGCCCAAGGACAACATCCTGAAAATCCGCCCGCCTTTAACCATCGAGGCGGAAGACGTCGACATGATCCTTTGGACCCTGCGCGAGGTTTTGTCCGAAGTCGGTGACTTTGCCCCTGCCCCGACTTGCGATCATGATCATCATCACGCGGGCTGCGGGTGCTGCTGAAACAACAAAACCCCGGCTCGCCAGAGTCGGGGTTTTGAAGCCGCCTGCCACTTAATGCAGTACGGCCGAGGGGGTTTTGTGCCCAGTTGTCGGCAAGGGCACTGACGCTGTCATCCGACGCAGCACCATACCCATCTCTTCGGACAGTGACGCCAGTGCCGGGGCAAAGTCTGGTCGAACGATCAGCGTTGCCATCATCATCGCGTCTTCACGCGCCCCTTCCGAGGCGGCAGCAATCATCTGGGCGAAACAGTTTTCATCTGCACCAAGGCAGGAACAGCCAAGACCATGCCGCACCAACGGGCGACGGCCGTGATGGGCACACAGCCCGCACAAACGATCCAGCGTCATCATTGCCGCCCGCCCCTGATCCAGACCAAGCGCAATTTCGAAATCGCTTGCAGCATCCGCACGGGCCTCGGGACTTTCGCTCCACAATCGCAAATACATCACAGCACCGGCTTCGATTGGGCTGAGGTCGGACAGACGCCCAACCGCAGCGCCACCGCGCGAGGAATGCGTGCTCATTTTGTCAGGATCAGCTTGCCGGCGCGTGTGATACGCAAGGTATATAGTTGATCGCCCAGTTCGATGTGGGCCAGGTTGCCACCCTTGGTCAGATCTTCGGCCTTGTGTGCCGGAAGCATGGACACCGCATAGGACTGGCTGGGATTCGGGGTCTGCACATTCATCAGGACAACTCCAGTAGGTTCTCGGGCGAAGGGCCTTAATTTGTTCGCGCTTTCAACAATATGGCTGACCCGAACTGGGTTGGCTGAGGGGGTCTTTCCGTTAATCTGATTAATTTAGTCAGGTATGTCAACCCTATTCGATGGAAACCGCGGATGTGGGGTGATTGCGCAAGGATTTTATGCAGGTTAGGTCTGGCTCACGCGCATTAACCGACGGGGAAACCGATGACGGCAACAATCATGTTCGACCTGGACGGAACGCTGGTGGACAGTCTTCCGGACATTGCAGCGGCCGCCAACCGGACATTGCTGGATATCGGCATCGCCCCGTTGCCGGAAAGCACGATCAAACAATTTGTGGGCAACGGCCTGCCAAAACTGGTCGAACGCATGATCCGCCATCACGACCTGCCGATCGAGCAGCATAGCGAATTGACCAAACTCACACTGGCCCATTACTCTGCCGCCTCCAGCGACAAAACGATCCCTTACCCAGGCGTCCCGCAAGCTCTGACGCAACTGCGCGAAATGGGCTGCGTTCTGGGCGTATGCACTAACAAACCTGAGGCACCCGCACGTCATATCCTGGACGCACTGGATCTGGCGCATCACTTCGAAACAGTGTTTGGCGGCGACACACTACCCGTTCGCAAACCAGACCCCGCGCACCTTGAGGCAAGCTTCAACGCGGTCGCCAACGCCGGACCCCGGCTCTATGTCGGAGACAGCGAAGTGGATGCCGAAACTGCGCGTCGTGCAAACGTGCCCTTTCTTTTGTTTTCGGAAGGCTACCGAAAAACCCCGGTGGAAGAGATCCCACACAGGTTCAGCTATGATGACACGCATAAACTACCCGCGCTCGTCCTTGAGGCATTGCAAGGATAGGGGAAAAATTTGCTGGCAGGGGGATTGGGGAAGGCGGTTGAGGGGCCGGCCGAGGGGGTAAGTAGCCAGCCCCTCATCGGGGAAAAGTGGTATTGTCCGCAGTAACTCTTTGGATGATTTAACGTTAACGAATCGATCTGTGATCAGATATTGGGGGTTTCCCGTAGGCGAGGGTAACTAATTGAAATTTCATACATTTTTATGACAATTTATGTAAAAAAACTGAAAACAAACGTTTTGACACTCTGTTGACCCCAAGAATCATCCATCTGAGGGGCGACAAACTCTGCTCCAAGCGCCACCTGCCACAAAAATGGACAGGCCTTCCGCAGAAAACGATCCGCTTCGGCAGGTCGATCAGGGTGACGCTGGATTGCGCCAGGTTCAGCATTGGGTCTTCGATGAACTGAAAAGAAGGTATGATCTGCAGGCCTGGTGAAATCGAGCACCGGTAGAAAGCTTCGAGCGTGACTTGATCCTAGTCAACGTCACGGGCTTCGGCCCAACTCGGACCCACCCCTACAAGGTTAGTCTTGCGACCGTAATAGCCGCCCCCGTAGAAACAGAGTGGTAAAAAAAACGCGGCAGTTCCCTTTGTCGCTCCGGCCCGAAGAAAGGGCATCATTTATTGTCTACGAACCACGTGGCAGAAAAGGCTGCCCATAATCTTCGGCACAGCTGCCATCATCGGCGGTATCAGCGTAGCCGGACGCCCAGGAAATACAGTGTCTGGCCTTGTGGGTTTAGTTTAATCAAAGCCGGTTCTCAAATCATATCAATCAGCTCTGATAGCTCCGTCTGTCTAGACAAACTACATTTCGATTGGGCCGAGACGGTTATTTGCGCGGATTAATAACTGGTGGCTCGGCTGCCAACTGCTGTTGCAATTTCACGAGCTTTGCCTAATCGAAGGGAACATCGTGGGCTCCAAGCCTCGTCCTCCGAATCTTGTAGTTTCAGTTGCGCCCAGGTCTATACCCTAGTTACTGATCCTTCGCTTCACGGCGGCGACATGACCCTTTGCACCATTCGTCATGCAGATCATTTTCCCGCAACACTCTGAAATAGTTTCCTTTGATGCCTGAAGCAGCGTAACCTTAGACAAGTTTTGACGGCGCCGGTCTGCTATTGCAGGCTTGTGACGCAGAAAACCGGGGGAGTGAGCATGCATAAGGTAACTATCGTCGGGGCCGGGATTGCCGGGCTCACCGCGGCTCTTCGTTTGTTGGAGCGGGGATACCATGTCACGCTGTATGAGCAGGACAATTTCATTGGTGGAATGTTGCGGTCCCACAAGGAGCACGACCACGGCGATTATCCGCGCGAACATAGCTATCACATGCTGTGCAATTGGTATTACAACTTCTGGTCGGTCGCAGAAGACCTGGGAATTGAAGACAACTTCACACCACGCGAAGCCTTCAAGTTCCTCTATGACGGTGATCTCGACAACATGCCGGAAATGGTAAACCCGGGCGGCATTCAGGATTTCTATCGCAATCTCACCGGTGGCGCGGCGCCGCCTGCTGAACTCTTCCTGTTTATGTATTCGATGGTCGATCTGCTTTCGATCCCGGACAGTGAAGATGACAAGCTTGACCGAATGTCGTTCAACGGCTGGTTGCGTGGACGGCCCTATTGCACCGATGAGGTCGCCCAACTTCATGAGAAGATCTGGCAGACCGTCTGGGCCATCGACAGTTGGCAAGCCTCAGCGCGCAGCTACAAAACATTCCTGAAATATGGCAACCGCGTTCCGGTTCCGCAGCTCTGGCTGTTTGATGGTTCCAAGAAGGACACCCTGATTGATCCTTTCCATACCAAGCTCAAGCAGTTTGGTGACCGGTTCGAACTCAAGTACCGTCACCGACTTCGCGAAGTTCATCCCAGTGAGGATGGAACTCGGATCGAGCGGCTGGTGTTCGACAAGGTGACCAAGTCGCCATCGGTTAATCCCGATTGGAAGGTCGCAAAGAAAGACATCGTCGAAGATGTAAGCGATGAGAACGTGATCATCAGCATTACACCTGGTGGGATGGCATCGATGGTGACCGATGATTTGTACAATGCCGACCCTGCTCTGGGCCAGTTGCGGTATCTGGAGGCCGAGCCGATGGCGTCGGTGGAGCTTTATCTCAAGCGGAAACTACCCGGCATCCCTACAGAAGTGGTGGTTTTCATGGATACGCCCTATGAGATGACGTTCCTAAACTACTCGGCGACATGGGGCCTCAAAAACACATTCCTTTATGTGACGGTATCGGATTTCAAATCGCTGTTGTCTGTAAAACCCGAACGCCGAGACGAAAACCAGAACCTCATTCTGGATCTCAAAAACCCCAAAACCGCGATCGACTATATTCTGCGAGAAATCACTGCCAAGTTAGAGATAACCGAGGCCGATATCGATCTGTTCCAGACCTCTGTCGACACAAATACGGGCGAAGAGCTTTTTGCCAATCTAACCGGCAGCTGGGAACATCGCCCCGAGGTCGAGACTAAGTTCCAGAACCTGTTTCTTGCCGGGACTTACGTCAGAAATTTCGCAGATGTTTCGACCGTCGAAGGAGCCTGTGCGACAGGGCTGATCGCAGCCGAAGGCGTCCGTCAGGCCGCGCAGAGAGAACCGGACAAAGGCGATGCGGGTAAACCAGTCGAAGTAATCACACCCGATTTCTATCCCAGTCAGATGTTTCAGACGCTCAAGATCGCCTGGGCACCTTATGCCGCCAGTGCCAAAGCCTGGACGCTTGCGGACAAAGCGCTGGGGATCAATAAGCTATGGCCACCGAAAGATTTCAAGTTTCCGAAGTCAAAATTCACACCAGACCCCGAGAATCTTGGTTCGCTGTTTACGGATTGGCTGCCTGCAAGTAAGTGGAACGAAAAGACTTTGGGCCTGGGTCCAATGTTCTGGAACTATACAGAAGACGGCAAGCCCCGTAAAAAGTAACCAAGAATACCTCGCACGAATAAGAGACGACTGATGACTACTAAATCAATTGCGGCATGGCTGAACGAAATTGGCCTGCCACAATACACCACACTATTTGATGAGAACGGTATCGACCTGGACATTCTTGAAGATGTGACCGGTGACCATCTCAGAGAAATGGGTGTCACGGTGTTGGGTCATCGGCTCAAGATCAGCAAGGCGATCGCGGCGATGAAGCCGGACGCGGCACAGCCCAGACCCAGCGGAGCTATGACGGGTGAGGAAAGCGCCGAACGGCGGCACCTTACAATCATGTTTTGTGATCTGGTTGGCTCGACCGCCCTGTCGGCGCGGCTTGATCCCGAAGACTATCGCGATCTTATGGCATTGTATCAGGATACTGTTTCGCAGTTGGTCAAAGATGCCAGGGGGCACGTGGCCCAATACCTTGGTGATGGCGTTGTGGTCTATTTTGGCTATCCGGTCGCCCAAGAGGACGCGGCTGAACGCGCATGCCGCGCGGCTTTGGAGATTGTCGAGGCAGTCGCCGGGCTGGATACTGCAGCAGGTGACCGCCTGCAGGCCCGCATCGGCATTGCAAGTGGCTTGGTTGTGGCCGGTGATCTCGACCAGATCGGAGTGAACTCAACCTCTGCCGTGGCTGGGGATACGCCAAATCTTGCCGCCCGACTACAGGGGTTGGCAAAGCCGGGGCAAATCGTAATCGGCAACAAGACGCACTCGCTGTTGGGGGATATGTTCGTCTATGAAGCGCTAGAGAACATCCATCTGAAAGGGTTTGACCCCGGCCAGGTGGCTTGGCGTGTCATATCCACGGCCCAGCGTCAGGACCGGTTCACCGTCAACTCGGCACGGCGGCAACTTACACCACTGGTCGGTCGCACGCCCGAGCGGACGCACCTGATGTCAGCTTGGGAGGATGCCAAATCAGGCAAGGGGCGTGTCTGCCTTGTCTCTGGTGAGGCCGGCATTGGCAAAAGCCGCCTAACATATGAGGTGGTTGATCAGGCCAAGGGCGAAGGCGCCACCGTGCTTCACCTGCAATCCGCGCCCTACTTCGAGAACACGGCCCTGTATCCCATCCGCCGTCAGATCGAGACCTTGCTTGGGTTCACTGAAGACGATGACAGTGACGCCCGGTTAGACAAGCTGGAAAAACTGGTAGTCGCCGAAGATAATCTGAACGAAGCGCGCGCCTTAATGGCGTCGTTGTTTTCTCTGCCCTGTGACAGGTATCCACCGCTGAACCTGTCGCCCGAGCTGCAAAAGACCCGTACGATCGACATGTTGATCGAACAGGTCATCGTACAGTCTAAGCGGGCACCTCTTCTGGTGCATTTCGAAGACCTGCACTGGATCGATCCCACATCGCTGGATTTGCTGACCAATTTCGCCGCCAAACTTGCCGATCACCAGATCCTATTGCTTGTGACCTGCAGACCGGAATTCACCCATGACTGGCAGGCAGATCACCTGGTAACCTGCGAACTGGCGCGCCTCAAACCCGCAGAAGTCGAAGAGCTTTTGGATAGCATGACGGGGTCGGATACATTTTCCCCTGAACAGCGCCAGCAACTGCTGGAACGATCGGACGGCGTGCCGCTATTTGCCGAAGAGCTGACCCGCTCTGCGATGGAATTCAGAAACAGTGCGGATCTGGTGCCTGAAACCCTGCAAGACAGTTTGATGGCGCGTCTCGACAAGCTGGGGGCCGCCCGCGAATACGCCCAGATCGGGGCTGTGATCGGCCGGGAATTCGATGTCGACCTGCTGTCTCAGGTGACCGGAACTCCGCTGCCCGAGCTCTCTGACTCGCTTTCGCAACTGGGTGACGCAGACCTCGCATACCCGGACCAAACCGGTCAAAGCCTGATGTTCCGCCACGCTTTGATTCAGGAGGCAGCGTATCGATCCATACTGCGGCGGCGGCGGCAACGATTGCATGGCAAGATTGCCGAAACACTGGAAGAAAAATTCCCCGAACGCTGCAAGTCCGGTCCGGAACAGGTGGCAAACCACTTTGTTGCCGCCGGACTTGGTGACCGATCAGTCCCCTATTGGCTGACGGCAGGTAAATCCGCGTGGGGCCGGGCTTCGATGAAAGAAGCGCTCGCTCAACTCAGCAATGGTTTGGAATATGTTGGAGAGGTCGATGACCTGACGGATCGCGCAAAGCTGGAGCTGCAACTGCAGTCGACCATTGGCGTGGTGCATTTTGCGGCGACCAGCTACGCCTCGCCACAGGCGCAGACCGCTTTTGAGCGTTCCCGCGAGTTATTTCTGGATGTTGACGACCCCGACCTGCGCGTTGCGGTTCTTTACGGCATCGGGGCATTTGAAACCATGCGTGGCGACGTAAGCTCGGGGCACGAGACCTTTGCGGCGCTTGCAGACGAAGCTACGCGCAGTGGCAACACCCGTTATGAAGTCTATTCCGCCTCGATGCAGGCATGGTCGAATTTCAACCGTGGCGACTACGCCGAGTCGGTGCGTTATGGCGAACGGGTACTTCAGCTTTACGATGAAGGCATTTGGGACCAGCCCGGGCCACGCCTGTCGGCCGCAGAACCCAAAGTAATCTCAGAATGCTTCCGGGCAGCGGCGCTTTGGTCCCTGGGTCGCCCGGATCAGGCGGTGAAGGTCGGTAATGATATCCTGAACTACACCCGGTCGCTGCCGGACCCCTATTCGCTTGTCTATGCTCTGTCGAACGGGGTGATCCGTATCCATGACTGGAACGGTGACTGGGAACAGGTCATGGACCTGACAGAAGAATGCAGCGCAGTTGCCGGAGAATATGGCTATAGGTTCCTGGGTGTCTGGGCATCATTCTGGCGCGCCCGGGCCATGGCAAAACTCGGTCAACTGGAAGAGGCCGAAAAGATCACGGCCACCGCCGTTGCTGCCTGTAAGAATGCCGGTGTCCATTACCACCGCGTCTGCTTTGAGGCCAATCACGCGCGCCTGCTGCTGGCGCAGGACCGGATCGAGGATGCCGCACGTGTTCTGGACGGGCTGGACCAACCATTGCAGGATGGGGGCGAACTGAACCACGTACTTGACCTGAGCTTGGTCAAAGCAGAGCTGGCGCAAAAACGTGGCAATACCAGTGGCGCAGAGCGGCATTATCGCGCTGCATTTGACGCTGCCGAAAGCCGGTCCGCGCTGGCATGGCAACTGCGCGCAGCACTGGGTCTGGCATCTTTGCAGCCCGCCAAAGACGCACAACGCGCGCTTATCGAACCGCTCATGGCGCAGTTCGAGGAAGGGTTCGACAGCCAATATCTGAAAGCAGCACGCGCCTATTTGTGATCAGCGGGCTTCGCCTAAAGCGCGTGTGCGATCCACAAGCGTGATCAGCTTTTTGGGGTTCCGGGCAAATCGTTTGGCCTCGGCTATTGCGCTGGCGGCGATCCGATCCAGTTCGGCCTCGGCTTCTGGCAAAGCGGCGCGAAAGGCCTCGGCCAGCGCGTCGTAATTGCCCGGGTTCGGATCGCGGAACATTTCGGCAATTGCAGGTTCGCGTACAGCTATCGCGGCCGGCAGGGTTAGAATCCCGTCGCGGATATCCTCTTCACCCCCACCACCCAGGGCTTCAGTTCCACGCACGTCGGACACGTCATCGCAGGCGTGATATAGGGTGCCCAGCAGACCACCGAAATGGCGCAGCCCCTCGCTACGGTCGCCGAGACAAGCAGCGACCTCGAACATCGAACCGGTGTCTTCCTGCGCCAGCTTGCGCCAATCTTCGACCCCGCGCGGCATCGTGCGGCTGTTCCACTGCGCGATCTCGGCCGCGCCAAGTCGCGACATCAGCTCGGACAACAACCCGACAACCTGCGGGTCGGTCGCCATCATCCGATAGCCTTCCGCAACCATGAACCCGGACGTCATCAGCGCCGCAAGTTGCCCAAAGGCCGTGTGCATGGTCGGTTTGCCACGCCGCTCGTCCGACTGGTCCAAAATGTCGTCCACAACCAGCGTCATGTTGTGAAACAGCTCAAGCGTTACAGCCGCCTGGATGGTTTCATCCGTGATCTCTTCGCTGCCGACAGACGTCTGACAGGCAAAGATGGTCAACGGGCGAAAGTACTTTGAGCCGGCTAGAAACTGTTCTTCCAACTGCGGCCGCATCTCTTCGGGTGTGGATTCAACCCACGCGCCGATGGCAGTGCGCAACCGTTCGGTCTCAGACTCAAATCCCAGTTCCGGTATCACCCAATCGGCGCGGGCACCTTCGTTATTCATGGTTTGGATTTTGCATAGCGATGGGGGCCTTCCCGGTCGTCACCGTCGGGACCGACTGACTTGCGAAGCTCGGCCTCGATTTCCATAAGATCACGTTGCAACAGTTTTGCCTCACTCAGCGACAGATCCGATATCTCGCGCAACACGGCACGGGCCTTGTCCAGCACGATCAGCTGTCTGGCCTCCAATGACGGGCCATCCGCGTTGGGTATGGTTGCTTCGATCGCGTCTGTCCCTTGGGTCGAGACGATGGTCGCAATCTGCTGCCAATACCGCAAAGCTGAACTGAGCCACCGGGCTTGCGCCTGCGCAAGTAGAAACATCACGTCGGGTTCGACCCGCGCACCCTTTTCGCTGTAGTCCCGCAACGAGCCCAGAACACCCTCAAGCGCCTCCAGATACATCGCCACCATATCGTCAATCGAGCCGGGGTTCCCAAACTCATTGCGTGATGATCCGTCGTCTTGATCCATCTTGCTACTCCATTGCCCGCATCGTCATAAAGTTCTGTAGATTCAGAGTTTTGGTACCGATTGTCACTGTATATTCACACCGCGTTTGGGCATGGGTTGATTTGATTTTCAGTAAAACAAGAAGATCGCCGCGCAATCAAGTACCGAGATATGTTAACGATCTATTAACCTTTGGGAACTGCCGTCGGCATAAGACAAAAGCACCCGCCCAGTGGTTTTGGTTCACATGGCGCAGACGGCGGTACGAAACAGACTTGCCGCCATCCACCGGGTTGAAGTTCGGACCATGAGGCTTTGCGCCAACTGCGTCACGCAATGTATCTGGGTTTCGGTGCGGCACTGGCGGTGGTCACCAGATAAAATGGCCCAGCAAAGAAAACGTTCGCCGCATGAGATCGGCCGATGGTTCGATTGGGAACTTGGACGGCTAAAATGCCCGCTATTAGGGCTTATTCAGGCACCACTTGCCATCAAAATTCCCGCCGCGCGGTGCTGGTCCAAAACGCGATCCCATGTCTGATCGCCTCGTCGTTAAAATCATACGACGGGTTATGAAGCGGCATTGAATTGTTCCCTTCCAATCCGTTGCCCATCAGGATGAAGGCCCCGGGGCGGTGCGCAAGAAACTCTGCAAAATCTTCAGAGAATCCTACCCGACCGTAATCCGCATCAACGCTACCAACATCACGAGCAGCATCCGCGATCATGTCAGTGGCTCTAGCATCGTTCACCAATGGCCGGAAGGAAGTTGAGTAGTCAACCTCCGCCTCAGCGCCTTGTGCTGCACATACACCGGCGACTATGGCGCGCATTCTGCGCTCGATATTCTCGGACACATCTCTGGAAAAGCCCCGGCAATCCCCCTTGAGGGTTACGTTGCTGGGCAGGATGTTTCGTGCACCGTCTGTCAGGAACTCCGTTACGGAAACCACTGCATGCTCGCTCGCTGGAACCGAGCGAGAGACGATCGATTGCAACTGCTGCACAATTGCGGCCCCAGTCACAATCGGATCAACGCCTTTTTCCGGCATCGACGCGTGCCCGCCCTGACCCTGAACGCGGATCTCAAAATTATCCTCGAACGCGCAGAATGAGCCCGCTTGAGTGGCAAAGTGACCAAGCTCCATTCCGGGCATGTTGTGAAGGCCGAAGATCGCGACCATCGGGAAACGTTCAAACAAACCGTCCGCGATCATCGCGGCTGCCCCGTTTCCGTACTCTTCGTCGGGCTGAAAGATGAAGTGAATGGTGCGGTCAAAAGACGGGTCCGCCGAAAGCTCCAGCGCGGCACCCAGCAGCATTGTGCTGTGGCCATCGTGGCCACATCCATGAAACTTGCCTTCCGTTCCCGAGCGGTACCGCAAGTTGGTGGCCTCTTGTATCGGCAGCGCGTCCATATCGGCTCGAAAACCGATTGCGGTTTCGTCCGGACCACGGCGCAAGGTGGCCACAATGCCCGTGCGGCCCACGCCCCGGGTGACCTCAAGCCCCGCGCGTTCCAACTCGGCCGCGATCAGATCCGACGTCCGGTCAAGGTCGAAGCCTGTTTCCGGGTGGGCATGCAGATCACGGCGAAACGCAACGAGATCAAGCATCGGGAACGTCTCCTTCGGACAGCACGATCAACGGCAATTTAGCCTCGTCCGTCAACAAGGCTGCAAGCCCCGCTGCGCCAGACGGCGTGGTGGAAAAGCCCAGATCACGCGCATGTTTTACAGCGTCCAAGGCCTGCAGGTCAGCGACCGTAACCCAGTCGTCGGCGCACCGTTCAAGAATTTCCAAAGCCAACATAGAAGGCGTTTTGCAGTCCAAGCGCCCCATATTGGACACCGGGCCCTCAACCGTTACGATTTGTCCGGCCAGGGCGCTTTCGGCAAGGCAAGGGGCCGCATCAGGTTCGACGACTATGATCTTTGGCTGAACCGCCCAGGTGGACCGGATCATGTAAGCGATCCCCGCAGCCAGCCCACCAACGCCTGCCTGCAAGTAAACGTGGCTTGGCCAATTTCCGGAGCTTTCCAACTCTGTCCGCATTTCTTCGGCGATGATGGTATAGCCTTCCATGACCAACCGCGGAGGTTCCGTATAGCCAGGCCAAGATCCATCGGCGAGGTGGATTGCGCCGGACACCTCGGCGTCGGCTATGGCTGCCGCAACGCTCGCCTCGTAATCGTCACCTGATCGGACAACTTCAGCACCCTTACCCCGAAGGCGAATTGCAAAATCCTCTGGCACCGTTTCGGCAAGATGAATGCGGGCTTTTGCGCCAAACAGCCGCGCACCAGCGGCCACGGCCATGCCATGATTGCCGGCACTGGCACAGACAAAAGTCATCGAGCGTGCGATGGCCTTCACGGAATCGTCCAAAAAAGCGTTTGGTTCCAAAGGGTGACCAACCCGCGCTTCTATAAGCTTAGCAACAGCGTAAACGCCCCCGAGCGCTTTGAAAGCACCCAATCCCATCCTGTTGGTTTCGTCCTTGATCAGAATAGGTCTGTCTTGGAGACTGCGTGTCTCCAACGGACTTGGTTTATAGGCGGGGCATGCAGCCAGCAGAGCCAGCGGTTTTGCAACATCGAGCATCGTTGGATTTTTCATACAGAAAGTTGTACACGCGAAAGGTGATCTATTATGGTCATTTTTTCCTAATCTTCGGGAAATTTTCTCGCGCCAAGGGAAATCATCATGAAACTTGATCAGTTTGACCGAAATCTGCTTCAGTTGATGCAAACCGATGCCAAGATGGGCCTCGAAGCGCTTGCGTCCGAAACCGGCTTGTCTGTGGCCTCTGTTCAGCGGCGATTGAAGGCGCTCAGAACCTCGGGCGCAATTCTTTCAGAAGTCGCGATCGTTGATCCCAAAAAGCTGGGTGTCGCGATGAGCTTCATAGTCATGGTCGAATTGGAACGCGAGCGTCAGGATCAGATCGACGCATTCTCACGTCAGGCGCAATCAGAGCCTATGGTACAGCAGTGCTATTACATCACCGGAGACGCCGACTTCTGTCTGGTCTGCACAGCAAAGGATATGGATGATTTTCAGGAACTCACGAAGCGACTGTTCTTCGACAACTCAAACGTCCGTCGCTTTCGCACATCTGTTGTCATGGGGAGAAAGAAAGTCGGTTTGGGCATTCCTGCTCAGGATGTTGGGTTTGAATGATAAAGATCAACATTTACGTCAGCTACCGCTTCAAAGCGGCCCTTCGAATGCTAGGCAGCAGATGCGCTCATTAACCAGTGTCACGCGTCCTCGGGGTTAGGGCCCAGATTGGGCCCCTTGTTATTTTTCCCAGTGCGGGATCCAATCCCCGTCAAGGCGAAGTGACACGCCGGCATTGTCTTCTTCAAGCTTCACCACATGCAATTCGCCCTTGTCACCCCCGTATTTTTCGCGGGCTGCTTCGAATTGCGTGCATACCAGCCGTGTGGCAGGGGCGGCGGTGCCGGCGTCGTCGCAGGCCTCGACGATCAGGCCCAGATCCTTTTGGCACAGGTCCAGTGTGAAGGACGGATCATAATGTCCGGCAAAAACGGACGGGGCGTCGTGATGCATGCACCAGCTTTCGCTGGCTCCGATCTTGAGCGCGTCCCAGGCCCGTGACAGATCAACACCTGATTTCACCGCCATCACAAGTGCTTCACCCATGGCTGTCGCATGGATGGCCCAAAGCTGGTTGCTGGCCAGTTTCGTCACGGACCCACTGCCGCTGGAGCCCATGTAGTGAAGCGGCCCCATCAGTTCCATCACGGGGCGAATTCGCGCGACGGTCGCTTCGTCCCCACCTGCAAATTGGGGCATGTTGCCGGTGCGTGCACCATCGACGGCACCAGTGACTGGCGCATCAATCAACTGCACTCCGATCTCAGCAAAGGTGGCGGCAAGCTCGCGCACAAAGGCGGGTTTGTTGGTTGTCATATCCACCCAAACCTGCCCTGCGGACATGGCGGATCGCAGCCCATCGTCGCCACCTGCTACTTGTTCGATTTGCTTTGGTCCAAAGACCATGGTGAACACGATGTCCGCCGCTTGCGCGGCTGCCGCAGGGGTCTCTGCCCACTTCGCCCCAAACGCCAGGTGCTCTTCTGCCCGATTCCGATCAAGGTCGCAGACCGTTAGGTCATGCCCGCCCTTGATCAGGTTCAGGGCTGCCGGGCCGCCCATGGTGCCAAGCCCAATAAATCCAATGCGCATCTTCGCGGTCCTCGGGGTTAGTTATATTGCTTACGCGTTAAGGATGGTGTCGGTCGAACATACCTCACCAAACTCACCCTGCAGGTTGGCAAGCGTGACGGAATGGATCTGTTCGGCGCTGTGGGTCACCCCGTCCGGCCCGGTCGCGTCATAAGCCCAGACGGCGTCAGAGGCATAGACCATCTCAAAGCCCAGACTGCTTGCAGAGCGCGCGGCGGACTCGGCGCAGTGATTTGCTGTGGCCCCGCAGATGACCACACGCTCAATATTGTCGGCGCGCAGATCAGCCTCGAGCGAGGTTCCGGCAAAGGCGCTGGAGACGTATTTGATGATCACCGGCTCGTCCCCCTGCGGTGCCGCAAAAGGTTGAACAGCCGCACCAGGCGCATCCGCATGAAATGGATCGTCGGGGTCAAGCCCGTGGTGATGCACATGGAGGATCTTGTCACCTTGCGCGCGAAACCGGCTGAGAAGCCGGCCGATATTGTCGCCTGCTTCGGGGCAAGATCGCACTGCACCGGCTGCATCCTCATGAGCCAGCGCCATTTGCACATCAATGACGAGTAGAGCAGTTTTCATGGCTTGGTCCTTTATGCGTTGATAGTGGAGGCTGCGCGTTCCGCGAGAATATTTTTGACGCGATCACCATAGATCCGAATGTTGATGTCATCGCTGATCACACGGCCTTCCTGTTCGTCATAGGTCATGATCGCGGTGACACGAGGGGTCGACCCTTCGACCTCTGTCACCCCGTGCAATGAATAGCCACCGCGAAACAGGGTAAAAGTACCGGCACCCCGGTCAAACTTCTGTGCATGGGACATATCACCAGCAAGCAAACGATCCACCGCCTCGCGGTCTTCGGTTTCGTCGGTGCGCGAGTTCGGCAAGAAGGCAAAATCACCGCCAGTTTCAGCGGCCTGCAACAGCAGCGTCACGGTGCATTCCGTCGTATCATAGTGCCAGGCGTGCCAGCTTCCTGGATGCAGGGCGACGACATTCAGCGCCTGAAACTCATCGGCGCAACGATGCAGCACCTCTTTCTTTTGGACGCGGCGCACAAAGTCCGTCAAACGCGGCGACTGATAAAGCTGTTGGATGAGCGTTTCATTCGGCAACTGATCGTCCGCCAATTGCGTTGCCACATGCGTATATTCCTTACGACGCGGATCATCCTTGGGCAGCGACGGATCAATTGCGCCCTGATAGATGTTGCGCTTGATGGTCAGCACGTCAGCGGTGCGTAGCAAGGCGTTGGATTCATCGGCCAGAGCAGCCAGTGCTTCGGGACGGATAAACCCATCCAGATTGCACCAGCCATGTTCCTCCATCTGATCCTGACAGGTCTTGAGAAACGCAGCGCCCTCAGTACTTTCCAGATCCGCAATGGGATAGCGCGCCAGATCCACAAGGTTCAAAACCATGTCGGTGTCTGTATCTTGATTGATCTCCGGCATAGATCGCTCCTTTTTGTCTGGTCGACTTCGTCGTCGGTAATTCTGTCTAGCCGCCGCCCAAAATGAAGGAAAATGAAAGAATTTGCCTCCATGCACATAAAAAACTTATGAATGGGCAATGAAAAGCAATCTCAACCTGAACTGGCTTCGCACTTTCGAGGCCGCCGCGCGTCATCTTAGCTTTACCGCCGCCAGTCGAGAGCTGGGGCTGACACAAACGGCTGTCAGTCAGCACATGAAGGCGCTGGAAGGTCAGCTGGGGCAGAAACTGTTCATTCGCAAGGCGAAAAGCCTGCAACTGACGGAAATCGGCCGGGCCTATTTGATATCGGTGCGGGATTCATTGGAGCACATTGCGTTTTCCACAAACGGGCTGTTTGGGCCTGCCTTGGAGACGACGATCGTTGTGCGGGCGTCGGCGGCCATGATCATTTGGCTAGCGCCGCAACTTGCCACCTTTCAGACCGCCCATCCCGGTATCGGGATCAAACTTGTCACCTCTCTGTGGCAGAGCGGCCAGGAAGGGCATCCCGTGGACGTTGACATCCAGTTGGCTCCGCAAACCCATTCCGACACGCGCATGGTCAAGCTTTCTGATGAATTCATCGTTCCAGTTTGCGGTGTGCGCACCGCGCCAATGATCAAAACACCCGAAGACCTGATGGCACACGCTGCCATCCACGTTCTGGGGTTTGACGACCATTGGGCGCGGTATCTGTCGGCCCGTGGTCTACCCAATGCAGATGTATCCCCGCGCTTTATCGTCGATACCTCGGTTGCCGCCTGCGAATTGGTGGCCGCGGAAAGCGGCTGCACTATTATGATCAACCGGTTCGCGCAGCAGGCCATCGCAAGCGGCCGCCAGATCAGAATTGTCGGTGCCCCCGTTGATACAGGCCAGGCCCACTACGTCTTGCAACACAAAACAGGTACGACAGGATCACACGTTTCGACCGCTTTTTGCGAATGGTTACAAACCCGTTTTTGACGACCGCCCTTAAAACGCGAATGCATCCTGGGGATCAAGCGGGACATGACCACGGCCTTGCCAAGCCGTCCTTGGCAAGGCGCTTGAAGCGGGTAGCCCAATCTGGGGCCAGGTCGTGCAAAACAAGCTGTTTGTGTTTTGAGATCTTCGATGGATCGCCTCCTGAATTTGCGCCAAGCCTAAACGCGCCTGGCATCATGCGCGGGCCTCAATTGGTTCAAATCGGCCCATCACAGGCCCAATTTCCTTTGTGCATCCAGCCCTAGCGACTAGTTTGAAATAATGGACTCCGTAGCCCAACTGACAAGCTGGATGATCACTGAAGGGCGCCAATCAGGCGATCCCGTGAAAGTGGTGTCGCATTTCTGCTCGTCCTTGATAAAGGCGGGTGTCCCGCTCTGGCGGGTCAATATTGGCCAGCGCTTCGCCAATCCCTTACTCATCGCTTGGGGTGTGGTTTGGACACCTGATGGAACCGAAAGCTATGACGTCACACATGAGACGATGTTGACCGACGGGTACGTTGGAAGCTCATTTGAGTATATTCTGGAACACCGAAAGCCACTTCACAAAAGTCTACGCCAGCTGGATTCAAAGACAGAGCATTCATCCTACCTGGAATTCGCCGAGCAGGGCGGCACCGACTATTATGCCACCCTGCTTTATTACGGCGACAGGTCACTACACGGCTGCACATTTGTCACCCAAGCACCAGAAGGGTTCTCGCCACTGCATCTGAAATTGATCGAGGACGCGCTGCCCGCGCTGTCTTCGGCTTTGGAACCTGTCACAATGCGCAAATCGTCCAAAGGCCTTCTGCGAACCTACCTTGGCGATGGACCCTCGGACAGCGTTTGGAACGGGCGCATCAAACGAGGGGAACGTACAACGCTTGAGGCCGTGGTCATGTTCTCAGATTTACGCGGCTTTACAGCGCTATCGGACAGCGCACCTGAAGAGGAAGTTTTTGATGCGCTGAGCGGATACTTCGATCTAGTTGTTCAGTCAGTGGAAGAGAATGGAGGCGATGTTCTTAAATTTATGGGTGACGGTATTCTGTCGATTTTCACCATCGCCACGCAAGCTGATCGCGCTGACCGATGTCGCAAAGCTGCGTATGCCGCGCAAAGTGTTTTGGCTGGTCTGACCGCCCTCAACTGCAGTCGCGCGGAAGCCGGAAAACCGGCTCTGGACGTTGGTATCGGGATCAACGCAGGGCAAGTCAGTTATGGCAACATCGGCAGCCCCGGAAGACTGGATTTTACTGTACTTGGTGGCGCGGTGAACGTCGCCAGCCGAATTGAGGGTTTGACAAAATCTATTGGCCGAAGAGTTTTGGCAACGTCAACCGTTGCTGGCGCTTCGGATGATCTGTTTGCTTCTTGCGGGTTTCACGACATTCGTGGAGTTGCGCATCCAATTGAGCTGTTCGCCCTCGTCGAGCAGAAGCTCTGAGGCGCGGCGGCACCAGCTATTTGGCAAATTCGAAACAAGGGGGAAAAGGGCACCATGTGTGAAATGCCCAAACAACCTGCTGCATCTCGGCCCTTAGGTTCTAGGGGCCAACCCAAAGAGCGGATGAAAGCTGGGTGAGAAAACCAGGCCAAGTCTCTGCGTAAGTCAGCAATGCCTTGATAGTGTTTTTGCCCGCCCAACCTGCATGCGGAATGTCTGCCCCTATAATCAGACCCTGGCTTTTTCGAAGGCCGCCCAAGCGGTCTCAAAAGCATCAAAATCAAACTCCGGTTGGCGGGCTGCATCCAAGACGATGCGTTCTGTCACCAATAGCTTTTGGATTGCGGCTTCTAACTGATCGACGACATCACCGGGTACGACCAACGCGCCATGACGGTCGGCGTGCACCAGTTCACCAGGATTAACTGTCAGACCAAAAACGGAAACCGGTGTATCAATCTCGCGGACGTGGACGAAACCGTGGCTTGGCCCGACGGAACCGGCAACAACCGGGAACCCCTTGGGTAAGTCTCCCAGATCACGCATGACGCCATTGGTTACGACACCGGACATACCAAAACCCTTGTGGACGGATGTATTGATTTCACCCCAATAGGCTCCGATGCAATCCGGATAATCCATATCCTCGATCACCGCGACGCACGGATTGGGCGCTTCTGCCATGTATTTGTAATAGGCCATACGCCGGGTCTTGATGACGTCAGGCGGCTCAGTCGGTGGATTGACTGCCGCGATTTTGGCCGTGCGGGCATAGCCGACGATCGGAGGTTCCTCAGGCGCTGAACACAGCATGGTTCCGCGCGTGAAATCATCGAACCCGCGCTTGCCTTGCGCCACCTCAATGGCATTGCAGACGGTGGGGGTATCGACCTTGCGAAGCAGGGACAAAAGGGATGGCGTCATGTGTCCTCCAACCAACGGATCAAGGCCGCTGTGGTTTTTTGGGGTTGTTCCAGTGTCGGCAGATGCCCTGCACCTTCGATGATCTCCAGCGTGCTGTCTGGCAATAGATCGTGCATCATCTGGTGGCGCTCCACGGGGCACAGCCGATCTTCTTGCCCACACAGAACCAAAGCCTTTCCCATGTAAGCTTTCAGCGTCGCGCTTTGGTCCGGGCGATCCATCAGCGCCTGCGATTGGCGTAAGAATACGTCAGGGCCCAAGTCGGTGGCCATTGCCATGCATAGATCCAGGATAGCCCCTCGGTTGGGCCCGTCCGACAGGTAACTGGGCTTCATCTCGTCCCGCATCACCGACCTCAGCTTGCCGTCGCGAACGGCTGCAATCTGGGGCGCGCGGCGGGCTTTGACCTCTGGCTTTTCAGCCAGTGGATTTGTGTCGAGCAAAGCCAGGCGCGAAACACGTTCCGGGGCCTGACGCAATACTTCCATTGCCACGATACCGCCCATCGACAATCCTGCCAGCGCGAATTCAGACGGCGTATTTTGCAGAATGTCATCTGCAATGGCTTGCACGCTGTCGTGTCGCGACAACTGGAATGTCATCACAGGCATCCTGCCAGACAGTGCGTCGATTTGCGGGCCAAAAAGGCGGGCGTCACACATCATGCCCGGCAAGAAAATCACGGGTATCATGCCGAGGCCAGCTTGGCCCCCTCAGATAGCGCGGCCAACTTGGCGTAGGCGATCTGAGGGTCAACCGCGCCGAAGCCCGCAAAGGTGCCAAAGCCGCAATCGCTGCCTGCTATCACCCGGTCCGCGCCGACGATTCCCGTAAAACGTTCGATCCGTTGGGCCACAAGCTCGGGATGCTCGACGAAATTGGTGGTGGTGTCGACCACCCCGGGGACCAGAACCTTGTCATCGGGTATCTCAGATTTGCGGTCGCGGAACACGGTCCACTCGTGGGCGTGACGCGGGTTCGAGGTCTCAAACAGGACATAGCGCGACTTGGTCGCCATCAGGGTGCTGAACACCTTGTCCATCGCAATATCGCAGCAGTGCGGACCCTCGTAGTTGCCCCAGCAGATATGTACCCGCACGCGATCGTGCGGGACGTTCTGAAGCGCGTGGTTAAGCGCCTCGACATGCATATCGGCGATTTTGACGAACGCGTCGTCTGAAAGGTCTGTGAACAGCATATGGCGCGACAGGGCCAGGTCGGGACAATCCAGTTGCAGATCCAGACCAGCGGCCACGATGGTTTCGTATTCCTCCTTCATGGCATCGGCCAGCGCCGCCAGATATGCCTCACGCGTGGAGTAGAAATCATTTTGCAAAAACAAAGAGATCACGCCCGGGGACGCGGCATTCATGAAACCGCGCTCGGCCCCATGCTGCGCCATAGCCGCTTTGAGGTTGGCAATGTCTTTCTCTAACTCGCCCTGCCCTTTTGATCGCACCTCGCCGGTGCACATTGGTCGGGCGTATTGCGGCGTGCCGCCATCATTGGCCAGCCGCTGCAAAAATCCGGGGAACATCTTCAAATCTGCCGGCGCGTTTCGAGGGCTGTCACCGGAAAACCCGGTGTAGCGGTCCTTGACATAGGTCGCATAAGAAATCTTCGAAGTCTCACCGTCGCTGACTATATCAACGCCGGCTTCGACCTGTTTGCGCACCGTTTCAGAGACTGCGGCGGTCATACACGTGTCAAACGCGGCTGCTTCATATGGTTCACCGTTTTCCCTGGCAAAGATAAGATCCACGACGTCCTGTGTTCGGGGCAAAGACCCAACATGTGTGGTTTTTACGGCCATAAAGACCTCCTTACAGTTTTCGTGCCATCAGCACAGTATGGCTTTGGGTTTCGGGGTCTTCGGCCAAAAAACCGGTCAATTGCAGCCCGTTCTCTTCAAGGCACGCTGCATAACCGGCCGGGGACAACGAGGCGTGGTAGACAAGCTCTGATCCGACCGTGCCGCTGACTTCCCCGGCGCGTGGACCTACGGTCAGCATCAGCATTCCACCGTTATGTAAATGGCGTGCCATGCGGGTGATGCAGCCCTTCTGCTCATCTGCCGTCAGGTGAAAAAAGCTGTTCCAGGCGATGATCCCATCGAATTGCTGATCCAGCTCAAAATCCCGCATGTCAGCTTTCCGCCAATCCCCGTCCGGCCAGCGTTCTTTGGCGATGGCCAGCATGGCTGCGGAAAAATCGACACCCGTGACGTCAAACCCTTCGGCCATAAACCAGCGCGCAATGGGATCGCCTGTGCCACAGCCCAGATCCAGTACGTGGTCACCCGATTTGAGGCTGGCCGTGAAGCGCGCCAGCCAGCGCGCCTCGAAAAGGGCTTTTGAGCGACGCTTGTCATACTCTGTGGCTTGCCGCTCATATATGGCTTGGGTGTCGTTCGGGTCTGCGCTCATCCTGTCCAGGTCGCTCCTGCCGGTTCATCGGTTGCAGTGATCCGGTACAGGCCCGCCTGCCCGGTCATTGATGGCTGAATGCTATAGGATTCACCGGGCAGAACCAGAGCCGTGTCACCTGTCGAAATTGTGGCTTCGTGCCCGTCGATCGAGATATGCCAGTGACCGCTGGCTGGCATCAGAACCACAGGTTTATCCGCCGCAATCGGTTCGGTCACAGAGGACCCCCGGCCAAGAAAGTCTACCGCAAACCCCGGCTTATCCTTGATCAGCCCGCTCTCACCAATCACCTGCGCAGGCTTGTTGGCCGACAACGCCATCAAATCCCAATACCGTGCAACATATTTGCCGACGACTTCCTCAACCGGAACCTCAGGGTAGCCCTTCAACTGCTCTTCGGTCAGCAAGGGCATTGGGTGCACATTATGAGGCAACTCCTGCCCTTTCTTGGTGTCGTACAGAACGCCATTGTCGCCCAGCATCAGACCATGCGCCTGCGCATCTTCGATGACCTGAGGGGCCCAAGTCACGCCCCCGCCCGCGTCGTCACCGCCTAGGATCGCCATGATCATACCGTAGTCCTGGCTAACGTTTTCAAAACCACGGAAGATGCCGGTAGGGATGTTGAAAATATCGCCCTCCTCGGCGATGAACTCACCAGCGGTGCCATAACGGCCCCAGAAAAAGCGCCAGCGTCCTTTGGCAACAAAGAAAACCTCGGCCGTTGTGTGGCTGTGCAGTGAGTTCCGGCATTTCGGCGGCTGACCCGCGGCACCGATGTTGAAGCCGATCTTGTCGGTGATGTGCACGTGCTGATCTGGAGATTCCGAGACGCCACCGCCGATGATCGTGAAATTCTCTTTCTGATCGCTGCCCGGCGTATGGGCATCGATAAATGCGGTTTTACAGGGTTGTAGCTCGCCGTAGCGGACAATGCGGGAAGTGATGGCTGATTTGGTCATAACGTATGATCCGACTTTTTGTTTTCAGGAATGCAAGCTCGTGTGCTCAGACGGCACAGGCGCTCACTCCCCTGGCGGGCGCAGATTCAGCCGCCGCGCCCGCAGGCTTTGACGGAACATATGGAAACGTCGACGGGCTCCGGTTTCACGCAGACCACCTGCAAGGTTACGATATGCGACCGGACGGGCCACTCAGACCTCCCCGCTCTGCAACAGGATCTGTTTCCAGACCGAGGTTTCATCGAACAGAGTGTATTCACGGCGCAACTGCGGCTGCCCCGCAATCAGTGCGCCAAACTCGGCATGGCTGATCCCGAGGACGTAAACCTGTGCCCCTGTCGGCGCCCCGAACATGCCCCAGCCGTCATGCTTACCCCAAAGGCTCCAGCGAATTGCTGATCGCGGCGGCATATCCGGGTCGTCGCGCCCGATCTGGTGTTCAATCTTGAATTCAGCATTCGGAAAACTCGCCCGAAGCCCCATCCAGAACCGGTCGACGGCATCCCAGCCATGCCCCGTGACGCCGCCCACATATTCAGACTGCACCGCACGGTCATATTCGGCCGCGATTGCGCCCATATCGGCGTTCATGATCCGGGTCAGGATATCAGCATATCGCTGCCCCCACGCATTATCATTTCCGCGACCCTTGTAGGGGCCGGGCTGGTCGATTTCGGGGGTCAGAGGCTTGGTACAGCTGTCCTTACCGCCCTCGCGCGCAATCAGATCAGCGGCGTATTCCTTTGGGTCCCAGCCCATCTGCCGCACAATCGCGCCCTGATCGCGGATCAACCATTCGTCGTTGATCTGGTTGTCGATGGCGTGGCAGTCGGCCAGAATTCGATAGCATAGTTTTGTACCCGAAGGTTTGCCGTAAACCCCCTCGGCCAGATGCGTGGCCGTGGAAAGGATGCGGTGAGAGCTCAGCATGCCCTCTTCCGGCGTGCCCGACCAGATCACATCTTCACCCATCAACTGCCGATCCGGAAACTCGGCCAGGGTCGCCATCGTGGCGCCGATCACATTCTGATTTCCCAAAACCACCGAACCGGGTGAGCGAACGACGATATCTTCGCTGTAATACTCGTGCAGGGTTGCGATGCCCCGGTCTTCCCAGATCTCTTTGGTAATTCCGATGATATAGTCGGGAAAATCCCGGAACTTGGGATCAAAGCCTTTCATGTTTTCATCCTTTGCGGGGTCCAGCCTTTGGGCAGCCGTGCCGAGGTGCGCACGATCAACGGTCCATCAATCGCGACCTTGCGGGCTGCGGCAACTGCCGGGTTTTCAATATGGTCCAACAAGGCATCAACGGTTTCCGCAACCATCAGGTTGGCGCGTTGACGAATGGTGGTGAGGTTATAGGCAAGCCATCCGGCCTGCGGTACGTCATCGTATCCAACGATAGAAACGTCTTCTGGTATACGCATTCCGAGTTCAAACCGAACGACGTCCATCACGGCAAGCGCCATATGGTCATTGGCGACGAACACCGCGTCGGGTCGTTTTTGCGGTTCAACGTCAAACATGCGGCGCGCGGCCAATCGCGCATTTTCGGTCAGGAACTCTCCGATTTCGTAGGCGTACAAATCCTGACCTGCATCACCGAGTGCGGCGCGAAAACCGGCCTCGCGGTCTCGCTGGGTTGAGGCACCCTGCCAACCGGCAATGTAAGCGATGCGACTGTGGCCTGCGGCAACAAAGAACTCGGCGACCTTGCGACCGCCGGAATAATTGTCAGAGGTCACCGAGGTGATCCCGTCGATATCCTGACTACGGTTGAACAGTACGACCGGCACACCAGCTTGTTGGCACCGCGTTGCGATATCGGACGACATCGCGACCGAGGCCAGGATCACGCCATCAACCTGATAATCAAGAATTTCCTCCATAACGTCGTCAATGTTTCCGGCGGTTCTGGAGGCCATGAAGATCAGGACGTGATACCCCTGCTCCTGCAACTCGTTCGACAACTTCTCAAGCGCTTCGGGATAGAAATAGTTGTCCAGATAGGCGACGACCAAACCAATGATGCGGCTTTTGCCCGACACCATCGCGCGCGCCAACACATTGGGGCGATAGCCAAGTTCGGTCGCGGCTTTGCGCACTTTCTCTTCCGTCTTCTTGCTGACCGAGGCACCGGGCGTGAAGACGCGGCTGACGGCAGACTGGCTGACACCGGCAAGCTGGGCGACCTGAAGTGATGTTACTTTCTCAGCCATCAGTCTGCCGTCCAACCTCCGTCAATCAACATCGAAGTGCCTGTAACCAGCGCTGAGGCATCCGAGGCAAGGTAGCGTACCGCACCCATGATATCCTCGACCTCGCCCACGCGACCCAGTTTGATCTTGTCCATGATCCATGCGGCGCGTTCTGGGTTGTCAAAGGTGGATTGGGTCAGAGGCGTTCGAATGAACGTCGGGCAGACCGTGTTGATCCGAATGCCCTGTTTGCCCCATTCGATGGCCATCGATTTTACCATCCCCTCAAGCCCATGCTTGGTCGCACAATAGAGCGCCCGTTCGACCCCTCCAACATGCCCCATTTGGCTGGAGATGTGGATGATCGAACCTGGCCTTTCATCCTCGATCAAGGCACGAGCGGCATAGGCCGACAGGAAGTAAGCCGAACGCAGATTGACGCCCGTTACAACATCGAAATCCTCAGGCGTTGTCTCAATAGCAGCACTGTGCCGTGCAACCCCGGCCGAATTCACCACGACATCAAAGCTGCGCGTTTCAAAAAGCTGCTTTAGCGCATCCAGATCGCCCTGATCCAGAACCAGCGCCTCGGCCGACCACCCCTCTGCCTGCAGAGCAGCGACAGTTGCATTCAACCGATCTTCGCCTCTGGCCGCACAGACGACATGCGCGCCCGCCTCGGCCAGCGCCACGGCACAGCCCTGCCCAATGCCCGAAGAGGCCCCTGTCACCAGGGCGGTCTTTCCTGTGAGGGAAAACGAAGGGGTGCGCGGCAGTTCAGTCATCAGCTCATTCCATTCGGTATATCAATGCGCCCAATGTTTCGGGCCTTGTTGAATTCCCGCAGACGGGCAAAGACGTCAACGCCTAGCTGGCGATACGCATCCAGAAGATCGACCAGCACCCAGTTTTCACGAATGCGCCCGTTTTCCAGCCGCCAGAAATCGAGGCTGCGCATAGTGATCTTCTTGCCCGAGGGCGCGATCCCCATCCATCCGTCATCAGTGACAGTCTGGATCATATTAGGCCAGCCGGTCACGGCAGCGTATTCGCCATCGCCGAAGAAGTGATAGGTGATATCGTCCACGTACTGCCCGCGATCCGGCATCCCGTTCAGAAACGGAATCTGGTGCCAGTTGCGGAAGCCTGCATAGCCCCGTCCGGTGCCGATGCCTGAGGGGCCGTACCAGTTCATACGGGGATGCCAGAACCGCTCCATCTCCATCACCTCAGGGCCGCCTTGCGACGGGTGTTTCTTGAGGTGCTCCAGCATGTCGATGATATGCTTGCAGGTCTCTTTGCCTTTGGCCTCATTGCAGGGCCCAGGCACCAACCCGTCCTGCGCGGCCGGTCCGGGCACATGCCATTCGCGGCCAAGACTGGGGGCCATGGGCCAGGCATTGGCCTGCATCATCACCTCGGGGATATCCCAAAGGGCTTGCATTTCAGCAACTTTGCCGTTTTCGAAACGGTAAAACTCATGAAACCGCATGGTGACCTGGTGACCTGTCGGCGGGATGTCCAGCCACGGGCCGGTGAATGTACCGGTGTAGTAGCCGCCGCATCCAATCCAGTCAGAACCATGTTCATCCGGTCCACCCATGACGATGTAATCCCGCCGTTCCAGATCGGGCCAGGCAGTCAACAGGTCTTTATAGGCGCAGTCATAGAAAGCGTCGCTGCCAATGCTGTCGCCAAAGGGATGGCACAGGTGGAAAACAGCGTCCGAGGCCGTTACCTCGGCCAGTGCCGCGCGAACACCGGCCTCGGAAAAATCATACATCGCAGCCCTGAGCGGAGCGATCAGGGCCTTATGCTGAGTATGCCTATCACTCATTCAGCGGCATCCCGATAAGGCGCGGGTTCGCCATAGGGCACATTGATGCCGCCATAGCGACGCACGCGGACGTTGCACTGTTCTGCGTGGCCTACAAAACCTTCCAACATGCACAGACGTGAGCCGTATTCGCCGATCAGTGTCGCCGCCTCGTTGGTCAGAACTTTCTGATAACTGTGCGTTTTCAGGTACTTCCCAACCCAAAGCCCACCGGTATAGCGCCCAGCCTTCTTCGTTGGCAGGGTGTGGTTCGTACCAATCACCTTGTCCCCGTTTGACACGTTGGTGCGTGGACCAAGGAACAACGCGCCATAGCAGGTCATATTCTCCAGAAACCAATCGTCGCGATCCGTCATCACCTGCACATGTTCCGAGGCGATGTCATCTGCGACTTGCAGCATCTCATCATATGTGTCGCAGACGATCACCTCGCCATATTCATCCCATGACACTTTCGCTGTGTCTGCAGTCGGCAGGATACGCAACAGGCGGCCCACCTCGGACAGTGTCTCTTTGGCAAGCTTGTGAGAGTTGGTCAGCAACACACAGGGGCTGTTATAGCCATGTTCGGCCTGCCCCAGCAGGTCGGTTGCGCACAGCTCGGCATCTGCTGCGGTCTCGTCGGCGATCACCATAGTTTCGGTGGGACCTGCAAACAGATCAATACCGACGCGCCCGAACAGCTGGCGCTTGGCTTCCGCGACAAAGGCGTTACCGGGGCCAACCAGCATGTGAACCGGATCAATAGTCTCAGTGCCCAAAGCCATCGCGCCAATGGCCTGAATGCCACCCATAACGTAGATCTCATGCGCGCCACCCAAATGCATGGCCGCAATCACTGCTGGGTTCGGCTTGCCTTTGAACGGAGGCGTGCAGGCAATGATCCGAGGGACACCGGCAACTGAGGCCGTGGCCACGGACATATGGGCCGACGCCACCATTGGGAACTTGCCGCCGGGGACGTAACACCCGACCGATTGTACGGGGATGTTCTTATGGCCAAGGATCACGCCCGGCAGGGTTTCAACCTCGATGTCCAGCATTGAATCCCGCTGAGCCTGCGCAAAGTTGCGCACCTGTTCCTGTGCGAATTTTATGTCGGCCAGTTCCCTATCGGTCAGTTGACCGATCAAGTCATCGATTTCCTTCTGGCTCAGGCGGAACGAGGCTGGCGAGTAGTTGTCGAACTTCTCACTCAACTCACGCACCGCAGCATCACCGCGGGTTTCGATGTCTTTCAGCGTCGCCTCAACCACGGCGCGGGTCTTGGCATCATCTTCCGCCCGGTCCGCATCGGATTTGCCGCGTTTAAGATACTCGATTGCCATGTTTCCAATCCTCAGTTTTCGGGCCGGGGTGGACATTTCTCACCCCGGTCAAATGCTTCCCAGCCTTGGCCGTTGAACAGGTCGACGCCCAGTTGCGCCGCGACATGTGCGAAATCGACATTCACCCAGTTGTCGACGATCTTGCCGTCAACGACTTTCCAAAAATCCATGTAGCGGATCTCGACCCGCTTGCCGGTAGGGGCGATGCCCAGAAACTCACCCGTATGGGTTGCTTCCTGACGACCAAAGGCTGCTGCCCATTCGCCCATGTATAGACGGGCCTCATCGATGCAGGTCTTGTCCGAAAACGCCGCCTGAAACGGGCGCTGCCAGTTTTCCTGAAACTCTTTCAGCCCGGTTTTGGTGCCGCAGCCTTGATTGCCCATCCAGCGGAAGCCTTGGGTGAAGAATTCTCCGATGTCATCAATGCGGTGATCGTTCAGACCATCCACCATGGTTTCGATCACGCGGCGCGTGTCTTCGGTTTTGCTCATGTCCGTGTCGCGGGTCAGAACCGCTTGTTCGGGACGGGAACCTTTCATGTCTATGTCCTTTCAGGTTGCCAGAGAGAGAGTTTGGGGATCACAGCCCCGATACTCAGAAAGTCCCTCGGCATCCTGTTCAGCGCCGGGTGGCGCGACATGGCGTTATGGCGTGCATGGTTGCTCATTAGCCTTTGACCGCTCCGGCTGTCAGACCGCTGACGATCTGGCGCTGGAAGATCAGCACAAGGAAGATCAGCGGCGCAGTGATCGACACGGCGGCGGCAACCGCGACCACTTGGTCGGTTGTAGTCGTCTCGCGGTTGAACATGCCGACAATGGCGGGAACCATGGTCTGGTTCTGCGCGTCCAGCAGCAGTGCAGTGACAAGAAAGTCGTTATAAGCCAGCAGGAAGCTGAACAGACCTGTGGTGATCACCCCCGGCCACATTACCGGCATGATCACACGGCGGAAGGCCTGAAAATGGCTGCAACCATCAACGCGCGCGGCCTCATCCAGCTCTGCCGGGATATTCTGAAAGAACGAGCGCAGCATCCAGATCGTGAATGGCTGATTGATCGCAACCAGAACAGCAATCACCGCAAATGGCTTGCCGTAAAGTGTCGGTGCATTTTCACCCAGGATCGGGGCCAGCCATTCGGCCGAATTGATGAACACTGGCAGATAACCGGCCACCAGTACCGAATGCGGTAGCGCGCGGAACACCAGCGCCACGATCAGGATCCAGAACGCCAGGGTCGAACCCGAGCGCGCCAGACCATAGCCCGCCAGCGTGCCTACGGTCAGCGAGACTGTCACCACGCCTGTTGTCACAATCAGCGAATTTTTGAAATTGTTCGAAAAACCCCGGTCGATCCAGACGGTTTTGTAGTGTTCCGTGGTCAGGCCAAGCACGTCCCGACCCAAGGGCCCGAACCATGGGTTGAGCACGCTTAGAATGGCAGGCAGGACAATAAAGAACACTACGAGAAAGCCCACCAAAACGACCAGTACGCCAATGACCCAGCCGAACCATTCCTGTCCGGGCTTCGAGTAGGATTTTACCATCGACGGTAGGGTTTTGGTGGCGATGATTATCGTCGCCCAGATCACCGCGACACCCAGAATAATATCCAGCAGCGACAGTCCCTTACCGACGCCCAGCGTGGCCGGGCCAAAAATCACGTTCAACGCGTTACTGTCGAACGCATCGACCGGCGACTTGAAGCTCATCACCACGATCCAGAAGATCGGGAAGGCCGCGATCAGGCACCAAAGCGCCAGAAAGATGTTCGAGGTCAGCCGCAGGCTGAGCGGTTGGCGAAGCGCGCGCGAGGACATGTCAGTGGCCTCCTTTATGATCACGCCATGTGCGGCGCAGCGGCAGGATAAGCAGGATGACAACGCCAATCATGGTCAGCATTGAGTTGGCTGAGGCCCGGCTGATCGACCTGTTGCCCGCCTGATCCGGCGTCAGGTAGTCAAATGTCAGCCACTGCAGTGAGATCACGTAGCCTTGGCTCGAGAAACCAACGATCTCTTCGAACACGCGGTAGCTGTCCATCAGGTGGATCATCGATACAAAGATGATCAGCGGCATCAGATGCGGGATGACGATATATTTCAGCCGCTGCCAGCGTGTTGCCCCATCGATAACAGCGCTTTCCAGACTGTCCTGGTTGACCGTTTGCAGACCGGCATAGAAGATGATGGCCGCAAAGGGCGCCACGTGCCAGACGCGGTAGATCATCATGAGAACTTCTATGGTCCAGGCTTGGGCAAACAGGGCGATATCGCGATTCAGCCACCATTCCATCATCGCAGTCAGGATACCGTCGCCACGGAACAGCCAATTGATTGACAACACTCCGATCACCGGCGTGATGATGAATGGCAGTAGTGAGACAAAAATCACCGGTCCGCGGATCGATCGCGCGGCATTGTTGATCAGGATCGCGATCCCTAGCCCGCAACCGACCACCAGCGGCAGAGTGATCAGAGTAAATGTCAGCGTGAACCGCAGGGCCTTCCAGAAATTGATCGTCGACAGCACATGCCAACTGCCGTCGCTTATGGCACGCCATGCACGTTCAGGTTCCAAAACATTCCGATAGCTTTGCAGCCCGACATACTGGGTTTGCGTAATGATCTCGCCATGCTCGTCAAGCTTCGGTTGTGACACCTGCTCAGTCACGCAGGTCTGCGTCACAAAACCAGGGGTGCAGGTTTCCTTTTCGACGGTCTCATAGATCGGCTGGGTGACATAGAAACTCTGCTGGAACACGCTGACCAAAGGGAACGCGATAAAGAGAAGCATCATAAAGACAGAGGGACCGACAAAAGCAGCAAATGTCCGGAAGTTCATGGCTCTGCCTTTCTAATGGTTCTCGGGGGAAAGGGATGGGAGGGCCAGAGCCCTCCCATGAGAGGATCAGTTGCTGATCAGGCCTGCTTCTTTCGCGGCAGTGACGTAGTCTGCCTCGATATCAGCCAGAGTCGTTTGTGCGTCTTTGGCACCGGTCAGGTAGTCCGCCAGTCCGTTACCCAACGAGGTGTGCATGATGCCCATAGGACCGGAAGCCGGGTAAGCCTTGGCACCGCCTTCAGCGGACGCTGCAGCACCTGCAGCCAAAGGACCTGCCGAATAGGCCGTGCTCAGCCATACGGCGACATCGTTGTTCGCACTGACCGTATCGGTGTCCATGCCCTCAAGTGCGACGCGGAAGGCAGCATCCGCTTCTTCGTCGCTCATGTTCGAAGCCAGAACAATACCGTCCCACCAGATTGTGGTCGCCGGAACCGCCGATCCCATTGGAGCCGCGGCCATGGTCACCTTGCCAACGACCTGGCTTTCGGCCTCATCGTTCATGGCTGCGGCACGGCTGGCCCACAAGTTGGCCATGGCGATCTTGCCCTGCTGGAACTGCTGCTGAACATAGGTCGAGTCAGAAACCAGATACTCCGGGTCCATATACTCGGTCATGGCCTTCAGTGTTTCCAGCGCGGCCACGCCCTGCTCGTTGTTGATTGCAGGCATGTTGCCGTCGCCAAAGAACGAACCGCCCTCGCCCAGGTACATGTTGATGAATTCCTGGCCAAGGTTCCAACCGGTTTTGAACGTCCCACCGATGGGATAGTCCATGACGCCGGCTTCTTTGATCTTGGCGGCAGCAGAAAGAACGTCGCCATATGTTTTGGGTTCTTCGATGCCCAGCTCGGCCAGAACATCATCGCGATACATCAGGTGCTGAGCGTTCACCATCATCGCAATGGCCATGGTCTTGCCGTCCACCTTGATCAACTGGTTAGGCAGCAAGTCCTGACCGTATTTTTCAACCAGATCGTCCAGCGGGCGGATCGTGCCCGCGTTCAGCAAGGGGACCAGTGTTGCGTTCGATACACCGCCGATCTGATAAAGTGCGGGATCAGCCGCAAAGGCCTCGGGTTGCTTTTCACGGAATTCCTGGTCCAGCGAAGCACTGAAGTTGCCGCATTCCGCCATCGCATCGGTGACCGCTTTCCAGGCTTCAAACCCGGCGGACAGCGACTTCAGTGGCACGTCGTTTTCGAAGGCGCATTCCGCCCATGCGCCGGTGGCGGCGATGGACATGGCACCTGCCATAAGGATCGTCTTGAGTTTCATGCGTTTCTCCCTGTCAGGATCGGTCCGTCGTCGACGTCCGGACCGGTGTTAAGCCCGTTTGGGCTGTTTGTGGGGGTGTTCCCCAATCCGCGCACCGCTTTCAGCTTCAAAGAGGTGACAGATTTCTTGCGGCACCGAGAACGAGACCGGCTCGCCAATCTCGGCGCGGTAGGCTTTATCGGCTTTGACCGAGACCAGAGCACCACCGACCCGCACCGAAATCATGGTCGCGTCGCCCAGCAATTCCAGCGTGTAAATGGGTGCAGTGATTTGGCCCTGCCCTTCGGCAAGGCTGGCATCCTCGGCGCGGAAGCCCAGCGTCATAGGACCGTCTGGGGCATCCACTGGGATTTCGACGTGTTCGGCACGGAACATTCCGCCTGAAACGTCGCCATCCATCAAATTCATCGCGGGTGAACCGATGAAGCTGGCCACAAACGTGTTTGCCGGCATGTCATAGATTTCCGTGGGGCTGCCGACCTGCTGCACCACGCCCTGTTTCATCACCACAACGCGGTCGGCCAGCGTCATCGCTTCGATCTGGTCATGGGTCACATAAATCGTCGTCACCGCCAGCTCGTGACTGAGGTTCTTGATCTGCGCCCGGGTCGAGACCCGCAGTTTGGCGTCAAGATTCGACAGCGGTTCGTCCATCAGGAACACGTTTGGTTCGCGCACAATGGCACGGGCGAGTGCTACACGCTGTCGCTGACCACCTGATAGCTCGGCGGGTTTGCGATGCAGAAAATCGTCCAGCTCTACCATCGCGCTGGCGCGGCGTACCTTTTCGTCGTGGGTCGACGGGTCGATGCCGCGCACCTTCAGCGGAAAGCGGATGTTTTCATAGACGTTCATGTTCGGGTAGAGCGCATAGCTCTGGAACACCATCGCAACGTCGCGGTCCTTCGGCTCCAGATCGTTGATCACATTGCCATCGACCAGGATTTCGCCCTCGGTCACGTCCTCAAGTCCAGCGATCATCCGCATCGTGGTGGTCTTGCCGCAGCCCGAGGGGCCGAGCAGTACCAGAAACTCGCGATCTGCAATGGTCAGGTCGAAATTGTGAACCCCAACGAATGAGCCCCATCGCTTGCCGACGTTCCGCAATTGAATTTCCGCCATGGTGCCCCCTGCAAGGAATCATTTTGCATACGTTTGCAAAACTGTAATTCGCATACGTCAATTCAGGCAAGACTTTTTTGCATACGTATGCAAAACTAACGCAAATACCCGACTCAACCCGGCTTCGTGCCTCTCGTAAAACTTTGATCACAATGGCAAATTCCGTGACCTTTCAGACAGAAAAAAAACTCGTCTCTGCGTTTCACACCGCGTTGGATTCCGCGACAGAACAAGAAATCCCGAAGGTAATGAGCCAATATTGCGCCCCGGAACTGAAGTGGCGCGGCTTTCATCCATTCAACAAAATCAATGACCCCGAACAGGTTGCCCGGCAGTTCTGGCAGCCACTAAAAAGCAGCCTGACCCGCGTGCAAAACCGTGTAGATATCCTGTTTGCGGGGCAAAACTCTCTGCGGGACGATGCTGATGTCTGGGTCGTGTCCATGGGGCATTTGATGGGGCTGTTCGATCGCCCGTGGCTGGGCATTCGCCCAACTGGCAAGCTGGCATTACTGCGCTATTGCGCGTTCTACAAGGTCGCCGGTGACAGGATTGTCGAAACAGCGATGTATTTCGACATACCGCACCTGATGGTGCAAGCCGGGCAAAACCCGTTCCCTCCGCAAACCGCGACGCATTTGGTGCAACCCGGACCAAGACCCCATAACGGCCTGCTGCTGAACGCACAACCTGCTGAAGAAGGCGAAAAGACCCTGGCGGTCATCAACGCGATGATCTCGGATCTCGGCCAATGGGACAGTGGGTTGTCGCTTGAGGATGAATTGGCCCAAACTTGGCACCAAGACATGATCTGGTGGGGACCCGAAGGGATCGGCGCGACCTACACGATAGAACGCTATGCCAAGCAGCACTCAGGCCCGTTCCGCGCCTCATTCGCAGACCGATCAAAGACCAATCATGTCTGCCGTTTGGCCGAGGGGCATTATGGAGGGTTCTTTGGCTGGCCCAACTTCACGGCCACTCCGTCCGGCGGGTTCATGGGCATGCCAGCAACCGACAAACCCGGCGAATTCAGGGTGATCGATATCTATCGCCGCGCTGGTGACAAACTGGCGGAGAACTGGGTCTTCATCGACCTGTTGCACTTCTGGAAAGCGCAAGGTGTCGATATTCTGGAACGCACCACAGGGATCGAAACACCATGAGGATTGATGCGCATCACCACTTGTGGGACCTGTCTGCCGTGACCTACCCTTGGCTCATGGAAAAGGGCGTCGCGCGTTTCTTTGGCGACCCCTCCCCCATCCAACGAAACTATTTGCTGCCGGAGTTTCGCGCAGACGCCGAAGCCGAGCGTTTCGGCGCTTCGGTACATATTCAGGTCGGCGCGGCTGACCCCTGGGCCGAAGCGCAATGGGTGCAATCAGTGGCCGACCAGTTCCCGGACTGGCCATTGGTGCAAGTGGCGTTCTGCGATCTGACCGCTGATGATCTGGACAAACAACTCGACCGGCTTCAAACCCTGCCGTCTGTACGTGGCGTTCGTCAGATTATCGGCCGTGCTCCGGGCGAGGATGCAATCACCGGCACAAACACGCTGCTTGAAGACCCAAAGTTCTTGGCTGGACTGAAACAAATGGGCTCACGCGGGCTATCCTTCGATCTTCAACTGCTGCCTGAGTTAATGGAAATGACCGCAGATGTGTTGTCGCAGGCCTCAGAAACCCGGATTGCTCTTTGCCATGCAGGGTCCCCCCACGACCGAACCGCACAAGGCTTGCAGAGATGGGCGGACGGGTTAATGTCGTTGTCAAACCTCCCGCAAGTCTGTTGCAAACTCTCCGGCCTCGGAATGTTTGATCATAACTGGAGCGCTGAAAGCGTCTCACCAATCGTTGCAACCTGCCTGTCACAGTTTGGTGCCGACCGTTGCATGTTCGGGTCGAATTTTCCGGTCGACAGCCTCAGTTCAACTTACAAAGAAGTTGTTTCCAGGCACCAGGAACTCATCCCGGCATCAAACCAGGACGATGTTTTCCACGGCACAGCAAAACGCTTCTATCTCTTTGAATAGGGAAAACTTTTTCTGCCCTCTTTTAGCGAAGTCTTCCCGACAGAAGCTCCCGAAAGTGAGCCCAATCCGACCAACGCATTGCAAACGAACTTCAGTATTTGGAGCTTTGGTTATCTGCCGCTAGCGTGCATTTCACGCTTACGGTTCCGAGTACGCTTTGTGGCGTCCTCGGAACCGTCATGATACGTCCCGAACCACTTGTCCCAGGGCATTTCCGCATTGCCGTAATTGCACTCGTAATAGCGATGATGAAGCTGGTGAAAAAATGCGCCGATCAGCAGGGCCTGACGATCACGCGCCCAGATCGCCTCATATCCCGAATGCGAAGATGCCGCGCCCAGCATCAGCCAATAGCCGAGGAAAATCATGTGAACAGTATGGCTGGGTAAGATCAGCACGATCAGAATAGCACTGAGATATCCGCCACCGTCAAGTTACGCGTCGCCGGGTGCCCTCCAAAAGTATAGATCCGTTTCAAAACCGCTGTCCCTTTCCTATTCAGCGGCTTTGCGCTCGGAGCCTTGCGGGATCACCTCGTAACCGGGTTCTTCCGGCTCATCATCCGTCATTTCCGGCGGGAAACCGGGGGCGAGAATGTCCAGACCAGTGGCCTCTTCCAGACGTTTGATGATGTTGGGCGAAAAACAACGCTCGCCATAGCGTTCGATGCCATCCTCAAAGATCTGAACCAGCATAGGCGAGATTTCCAGCGGCACATTGTGACGGTCAGCCACCTGCTGGAACAGACCGGCATCCTTTTTGACCAGATCCATGGTGAAAGAAATGTCCCGGCTGCCGTTCAGGATCACCTGGCTTTCGGTTTCATGTACGAATGACGTGCCGGAGCTAATTTTCATCGCCTCATAGGTCGTGTTGAGGTCCATACCGGCCGCCTTGGCGGTGACCAGCGCTTCGCAGCAAGTGACAAGATTGGCCGTGGCCAGATAGTTCGTCACCACTTTCAAAACCGAAGCCGAGCCCAGATCACCAGTGTGCAGAATGCGGCGCCCCATGGTTTTCAGGAAAGGCGCGATGCGGTCAAACGTAGCACGGTCACAGCCCGCAAAGATCGAGATATTGCCCGTCGCCGCACGGTGGCATCCGCCCGATACCGGGCAATCCACGGCTGCACCACCCGCATCCATCACCATTGCGCCCAGGCGTTTGACCTCGGCTTCGTCAGTGGTGGACATCTCCATCCAGATTTTGCCAGGCTTCACCTCGGACAGCATCTGTTGCATGACGGCATCCGAGGCAGCGGGCGATGGCAGGCAAGTGATAACAGCATCGCAATCGCGCATCAGTTGGGCCGGGCTTTCACCCCGAGCCGCCCCACGCGAAACGAAATCATCCACAAGTTCGGGGTTGAGGTCATGCACCGTTAGATCAATGCCGTTCCGCAGCAAACTGCCACTGAGTTTCCCGCCGACATTTCCAAGACCAATAAATCCAACTTTCATGCGCGTGGTTCCCTGTTTCATTTCCCGCCGGATGATCGGCAAAGATGTTACTTCGCAAAAAGTACAAACGTTGATGGCATTGTGTAAAACGAATAAAATCGGCAAGTATCAGCGAAAATTTTTGGTGCTAAGAATGCCGCAATCTCCTAACCCTATCTGGCTTCGGTCCTTTGAATGCGCCGCGCGGCATCTGAGCTTTACTGCTGCCGCAGCCGAGCTGGGTATCACGCAATCGGCACTCAGCCTGCATGTCCGCTCGCTGGAAGCACAACTTGGCTGCCCCTTGTTTTATCGCGCCGCACGAAACCTAAGCCTGACCGAAGTTGGTCAGGCATACGCTTTTTCTGTGCGGCAAGCCCTAAGAGACATCGATCTGTCAACGATCAGCCTTTTCGGATCAAACCAGAAGCACGAGCTGGTCGTGCGTGCGCCAATATCCACGGCGACCTTGTTTCTCGCCCATAGGTTGCCAGAGTTTTTGCGGATTCATCCCGATATTTCCATAAAGCTGATCTCGAACATTTGGGCTGAATCCGCAGGCCGCGAAAATGTCGATGTCGAACTGAGGACAGGAAGTGGCGATTGGAATGAAATCCCCTCTCGGAAAATATCTACTGAACGTATCGTCCCTATTGCCCCCAAGAAGGTCGAGGAAGAAACCCCTTCCATCGAAGATCTGCAACAACGGCCACTCATTCACATTCTGGGCTTCCAGCAAATGTGGGAACGGTATTTTTCCGCAATCGGGGTTCGACAAACCCAATTCGCATCAACCTTTGTGGTCGACACGACAATTGCCGCAGTGGACATCGTGGCCGCAGGTGGCGGCAATGCGATCGTTATCGAGAGGTTTGCCAAAACCGCAGTTGAGACCGGAAGAAAGGTCGCCATAGTTGGTGAAGCAGTTCCAATAGAACAGAGCCACTATTTGATTTCAGGGCAAAACACAAAAGCGGATGCGGTAGCCAAACAGCGTTTTGAAGCTTGGCTGGAAGACATCTTTGCTAATCGAACTGGGTTGTGATGACACGGACGAAGAGGCGGTGAACGCTATCGTGCCTTGGTTGAAAGCGGCCAACTCATTTGCCGAACTAGTGATGGCGTACTTTTCTTTTGCAACACACCCGGAGGTCCGCAAGCAGGTTTGTTACGTATTGAGTACTCCGGGCCCCTCTCGACGTTATTGCAAGAGCATTTCCGGACGAGCCGAATATTCAAGAAACCGCTATGCGCTCATATCACCGAAAGTACGCAAGTGGCAGGTTTGGAAGAATTGAGTTCGACTACGTTCCTGACGGACATCGCGTCGATGAGACACGAAACACAGTATTCAAGGATATTCCGAACATGAGCAGTATGAACGGCCCTCTTCGCGTTGGCATCGGTGGTCCGGTTGGAGCCGGAAAGACCACTTTGACCGCTGCATTGTCTGAAGCCCTGCGCGATGCTTGTTCAGTGGGCGTCATCACCAATGACATTTATACGCAGGAGGATGCCGAAGC
>NZ_JBXWQI010000016.1:0-73682 GCF_059612305.1 Ruegeria sp. CDSA033
GATCAGACATGGTCACCGCTCGATTTTCGAACCGTGAATCACGCAGCCAAGCGGAAATCAATGGGTCCTGACCCTAGAACAACTGCTCGTTCCAAAAATCTACTGGGACAAAGGGCTCATTGCAACATTCGAAGTCAACAATAAGGAGGGTAATGATTTCACGAAGTGCTTTCTGATATCCATTTCGAACTTAAAAGTACAAATCGGTATGTCGCCACTTTCCCTTGCACACGTCGTCAAAGATCGTCTCTACTTTCTTTTACGACCTCAACAAAAGCGACCGCCGCAGGGGATGGTGTTGCGTGCGGATGCATCGCAAGACCAATTTTTCGTGTCCTGACTGAATTAAGCGGTTTGCTGACCCAGCCCTCTTTACCGTTCGTTGGCGGCAAGGCCATCTCGGCCACGACCGAGACGCCTTGATTGCGTTCCACCATGGTCAAAGTACTTAGCATCTGCGATGTCCGATACCGAACACTTGGGCTAAGACGGGACTGTGTGAACAGACGGCGAATGATCCGCGCAGAACCAGATTCCGGCATGATGAATGGCATTTCGCACAGCTGCTCCAATCGGATTGAGGATTGCCTGGCCAAAGTACTGTCAGCAGCAACCAAGGCAACAAACTGGTCCTGTGCGACAGGCCAGGTCCGGAAGCGCTCATCTGGTAACACGACAAAACCTAGATCAATGCGCCGGTCTTCGATCCAGCGGATAATCTCATCGTCCGCGGCTTCTTCAATCAGCACTTCGATACCAGGATGGGCTGCGTGAAATGCTTCGAGAAGGCGTGGAAGGATCTGCAGCGATGACGTCGCACCAAAAGACCCGATCCGCAGTCTGCCGGTCTGCACGCCACGATATTCCGACGCCTCCTGATGCATAGCATTGGCCAGCCCAAGAATTTCACGTGCGCGGGATAGAAGTCGTTCGCCCAACGGCGTCAGTTCGATTGGCGATACCGTGCGATCAAAGAGCGTGACGCCAAGCTCATCCTCGAGACTCTTTAAGGCATGAGACACTGCAGGCTGGCTGATCCCAAGGCGCAATGCAGCAGCCGTAAACCCGCGCGTTTCGGCAAGATTGGCGAAAATTTCAAGTTGACCAAAAGTCATAAGTAAATACTCATTTGACTATAACACAGTATAACTGAAACTCGACATGGGCAATCCCATGTTTTAGGTGCTTCCATGTCCCCTGCCCTGTCATATTCCACAGCGTCGCAGAACGCTTTGCTTTACGCCCGGCTCTCAATGGTAGCATTCCTGTGGGGCGGTACATTTGTTGCCGGTCGCATGGTTTCGAGTGAAATGTCCCCGCTAGTCGCGGCAACCGCTCGATTTGGCCTGGCGTCGCTGGTATTGCTTTATCTTGTGTGGAAAACGGAAGGTGGTTTGCCCCGCCTCACTTGGCGGCAGTGCGTGTTGATGGCGCTTCTCGGACTGTCCGGCGTCTGCCTTTACAACCTGTTCTTCTTTGCCGCTCTGGCTGAGATGCCAGCTTCGCGAACAGCACTGTTTGTTGCCTTCAATCCGATAGCCGTGGCTTTGGCCTGCGGGTTGATCGCGCGGCGGCTCCTACCGATTGGGCAAGTTGCCGGGATTTGTGTGGCATTAGCCGGGGCCGTGATCGTGATTAGCAGGGGGGACGTTGCGGGGCTGCTGTCTGACGTCCGGAATAATTTTGGGCGGGGAGAACTGTTCATGCTGGCTGCGGTGGGCAGTTGGGTGGGATATACGCTACTTGGACGCAAAGCACTTGGAAGCATTTCGCCACTGGCGGCAACCACCTGGGCTGCACTAATTGGGTTTTTACTTCTGGCATTGGGGTTGTCGCTGGCCGGTCCCGTGCAACTGCCGCAATTGCCCACGTTCACTTGCACTATGGCCATCATCTATCTGGCCATTGGTGGAACAGTCGTGCCATTTGTTTGGTACTATCGGGGGGTACACTCGCTAGGGCCTGAGCGTGCGGCAGTATTCACCAATCTCGTCCCCGTCTTCGGGGTGGTCCTTGGGGCTGCTATCTTGCGCGAACCGGTTGAGGTTGCCATGCTGGTGGGCGGCGCGCTGGTGATTGCCGGAGTTTCACTCACTAACCGAGGATGATGTCAAATGCCAAGAAACAGTCGGTTAGACAGGTTATTGTAGGTCGATTGCCGGCTTTCGCTGCGGACCCCAACGTGTTCAAAATCCCCGACGATGAAGATAGGCCAGTGCTGAGCCGACCTCGGATGCGATACAGCAACTCGCGTCCACTGATACAATGCCCAAGCCAGAACGGCCCCAGACCCGCCGTTCACTCAACGCGCTGGTGTCACACTGCGGCCCGTCATTCCTGACATACGCTGTAACGGCTCAGACTGGACGAGCAAAAGTTCACACATTGTTTCCACGTGGTCGATCCGGCTTTAAGAGTGGATTCCACTTACTCGTGTTCTCAGGTAATACGTAACTATGGATATCGTCGTCATTACGACCATCATCACTTCTCTTTTTGTTGTCATCGGCGTGGCGGAACCGCTGGCCGCGCGAATGCGCCTGCCTTACAGCGTTATCCTCGCCGTGCTGGGGATAGTGATCGGGCTTGGCGCGACGTTCTTTCTCGACACAGACCTGACGGATGCATTGAACCCGGGGGCGCAGGCGATCATAGATCTACCGATCCGGTCAGACGTCTTCCTCTATGTTTTCCTGCCCACGCTGCTCTTTCAGGCGACACTCGGCATGAACCTGCGCAGGATGCTGGATGACTGGATGCCCATCCTGATGATGGCCGTTGTGGCAGTGATTGTCGCAACCCTCTCCATTGGCTATGCGCTCAGTTGGGCAAGTGCGCTGCCGTTGGCCGCGTGTCTGTTGATCGGTGCTATTGTATCGACAACTGATCCCTCAGCGGTTGTCAGCATTTTCCGGTCGATTTCGGCACCGCGCAGGCTGTCGCGAATAATCGAGGGCGAAAGCCTTCTTAACGATGCTGCTGCGATTGCTCTTTTCGGGCTATTCATGAGCTTTGTCATGCTCGGGAGACCCAATCCACTGCTAAGTGAAGCCGTGGGGCAATTTCCGCTTTTGATCGCAGGTGGAGTTCTCACCGGTTGGCTCATGGCCCGCACGGCGGTTTGGCTGATGGCTTTCGTAGGCCGCTGGGAAATGGCGCAGATTTCAATATCCGTGTCTCTACCGTATCTCGCCTATATCGTTGCAGAACAAAGCGTCGGGGCTTCGGGTGTCATCGCGGTGGTGGCTGCAGGTCTTACGCTCAACCTCACAGGCCCCGGTCGTCTGTCACCGGCCACCTGGACAAATCTGCAAGAAGTTTGGGACCTTCTGGCACATTGGGCCGGCGCGCTGATCTTTATTCTTGCAGCATTGCTGATACCACGATTGCTGGAAGAGGTGCGGCCGTCCGACTTTGGCCTGCTGGTTGTGGTGGTTCTGGCCGCCATGTTCGCACGGGCGGCAATTCTGTTCGGGTTGCTGCCATTGCTTACGGCAATCGGTCTGTCACCTGCTGTCGAACGCCCCTATCGCACCGCAATACTTTGGGGTGGGCTGCGTGGTGCCGTGACGCTGGCTCTGGCTCTGGCAGTCACCGAAAGCACGCATATCCCGCTTGAGACCAAGCGCCTGGTCGGCATCCTGGCCACTGGCTTTACCCTGTTTACACTGATTGTTCAGGGTACAACCTTGCGCATGGTGATCACAAAACTGGGGCTCGACAGGCTTTCTCCGCTTGATACCGCCCTGTCGCGTCAGGTGGTCGCCGTCGCCTTGCAATCGGTTCGCGAGGACGTGTCCCGCACAGCAGAAAACTATAACCTGACGCACGATATCGTCAGGAACGAAGCCAAACAGTTTAGTGAACGCCTGGACGAGGCCGTAAAGGCCGCCGAAGACAGTGCGCAAATCCTGGATCGTGACCGGGTCACGCTTGGTCTTATTGCGCTGGCCGGTGCAGAGCGGGACTCTGTATTGGCCAGGATGCGGGAACGCACCATGTCATCGGTTCTGAGTGAAAAGATTCTGTCCGATGCCGATCGGCTCATTGAAGGCGCACGGACTGGCGGGCGGATCGGCTATCAGCGCGCATCAAATCGGTCGGTCGTTTACGGCAGATCTTTTCGGATCGCCGTGTTTCTGCACAACCGGCTTCGAATTTCGTTCCCACTCACGCGTATCACAACGGATAGGTTCGAAAGATTGCTCATGCAACGTCTGATCCTGCAGGACCTCGATGGGTTCGTCCGCGGCCGCATCCGCCGGATCCATGGCCGCCGGGTTGCGGAATTGCTGGATGAAGTGTTGGCGCGTCGATCCGAGGCGGTTGAGACGGCGCTTGATGGTCTGAGACTGCAATTTCCCGGTTACGCCGAAAAGTTAGAGCGACGATTCATCCAGCGAACCGCGCTGCGCCTTGAAGAACGTGAATATGCGGTCATGCGCGAAGACGGCCTTGTGGGCGAAGAACTCTATTCCGTGTTGATGCAGGAAGTGGCGACGCGACGTACGTTATCTGAAGGACGTCCAAAGTTGGACATCACTCTTAAAGGACGGGATCTGGTTCGGCAGTTCCCACTGTTTTCCGATCTCGACAAGTCTTCGCTTAGGAAACTCAGCCGGGCGCTGCGTACTCGATATGCCAACGCGGGTGATACCATCATTTCCAAAGACGAATTCGCCCAGAGTGTATTCTTCATTGCTTCCGGAGCTGTTGAAGTGGAACTCGGCCGGCACACCTCGCGGCTGGGTCGTGGTGAAATGTTCGGGCAATTGGCCATGTTATTGAAACGGCCCCGTCGCGTAAACGTGCGGGCATTGGCACCGTCGACGCTGCTTATGCTCGACGAAGCAAGTTTCCGGCGCTTGCTGCGGCGAAGCAAGGCCATGCGAAACTCTGTCAAGATGAGCGCTGACAAGCGCATGATCGACCCCGCGGTGTTGGATCTGGATGAGGCCGAGGTATCCCCTGGAAAAGGGACCAAATCTTGAGAGGCTCTCAATTGGAAAGGAGCCGCGAAATCAAAAGTGCTGGTTCACGGACACCAATCGGGTTCTGTTTTGTTGAATGTCTACTCCTGTCAAAGGTTTGTTCACTCAAAAAAAATCACTACCTTCGACATCTCGGACAATAGCTCCAGTTTCCGACCTCGAATTTTATAGCGACAGTCAAGACGTGCAGCTGTATGAGACGGCGGGGTAAGCGATCTGCGACATATCACGGTCCAAAGCGAACATTCCATTGGACTTCTATGTCCTGCAGCCCGGAGCCTTAAGGTTGCCGTTCGTAGCAGTCGAGCGTTTACGATTGCCATAGAAGTCCAGTGGGCGGGCAAAACGTCATTCAATTTCAGCTAAATTTACGGCCGCTTACTGGTCAGTTAGTACTATCGGGTGGGCGATAGAAATTGCACGCCCAACAAACGGCTCAGATCAGACGCGTATAACAGTGGGCTCGCTGCCGACTTTCTCTGCAGTGAGCCTGAACAAGCCATTTGAGGCCATTCCGGACCTCCGTCTCTATGTTTGGCTTTGCTCCGGCAGAAAGCCGCGAACCGCACATTTCGGACAGTCAAAGTCAGATTGCAAATGAAAGATGAACGGGACAATACTGCCGTTCCCAGCGTAGAACTCAGTTGCAACTCGCGAACCGAACGCTGACCTTGCGTGTTCGCAAATCGAGCCGGAACGGGCTAAAAAATTCGTTTGGGTACCAAAGGTACAGCCAAGTAGGATCCTGATCCGGATTTGTGCTTTGAGCAACTCAAGCCGGGTTGCCTACTAGCTCTTTTTGATATCCGAAAAGTGCGGGCAACCCGCCCGTGTGCAGTAAAACGACTTTCTCACTTGGTTTTATCTTTCCACGTTCGATCAGGTCCAGCAAACCGGCGAACGTTTTAGCAGAATAGACCGGGTCTAGAAAAACCCCTTCGGTTCGGGCCATTTTCTCCGTTGCAGTGCGTGTTTTGGCATTCACTTTGCCATAGCCTGGCGGCAAGGCTTCATCCCAAACATCAATCCTGTCCTGTAGAAAACCTGCTTCGATTTCCAGCAAGTCCGCAAGATTCTGCAGAACGGTTTTCATTCGAGCCTTTTGCTTTTCGCGATCCCGGCGCACGCAAATACCAAACACTGATGCGGTGCTTTCTTCTAACGCCAGACCGGTCAGCAGTCCGCCATGTGTGGCACCGCTACCCGAGGGGACGACGACCGCGTCGAAATCCGGCATCTGCTGATACAATTCCTGTCCGGCCACGACGTAGCCCAAGGCACCCAAGGGCGGATGGCCCAGCCCCAGATGAATAACGTACGGTTTGTGACCTTTGGCTTTCAATTCAACTGCGCGCGCATGCAGCGCTGCGTCGGCTCCCGCTTCGTCTTCACCTTCAGGGTAACCCATATGCTCGGCACCAAGGATTTGTGCCAGCAGCACATTCCCGGACGAATAGTACTCCGCCCCCATGTTAGGGACACGCTCTTCCAACTGAAGCACGGATTGCATGCCCAGTTTGGCTGCCGCAGCGGCCGCAGACCGAACGAAATTGGATTGGACAGCACCGGTGATCAGAATGGTATCAGCACCTTGTTGACGCGCATCTCCGAGATAGAATTCAAGCTGCCGTGTTTTGTTGCCACCAAAACTAAGCCCAGTCAGATCATCACGTTTCAGCCAAAGGTCGATATCCAGTTCTGCCGACAAGTTGTCCAAACGCTCCAAAGGGGTTGGACCCGACATAAGTTTGGCACGTGGAAACCTGTGCAGATTGTTATTTCGTGTCATCTTGTGACCTTTAAGGTTAAGCCATTGAAAAAGCCCGATGGAACAGAACGCAGCAGGCAATCAAGGATACCACGCGGATCACTGCGATGACGATCGGCTGTGGCAAATAAGGGCCTGCTGCACGACCAATTATGCTGCCGATCAGAGTGATCGCAACGAACCCTATTAACTGCGGTTCATATGAGATTGCTTGGGCTTCGGACAAATTGTGCAACAAGAAAGCTATGCCATATGCCACCAGCGCTATGGGTTGAACCAGTTTCGCTACTTCTTTGGCGGAACGGCCTTTAGCTATCAAACCAAACACCATAAGAGGGCCCGGTGTCGCCGCCCAAACAGTCGCAAGCCCAGACAGTCCTGTAACGACTGAAAACCCAGCGTTGCCAATGGGTCCCCGCAAGGGGAGCAACGTCGTAGTCAACCCGATCAGCAATAGACACGCCGTCAGGGCAAGAACAAAAGCTTCGCTCAAAAAGGGATACACAACAAGGCCGGCGGCAACTCCGACACAGCAACCAATGACCGCGGTGCGGATTAGTTGATGGTTGTTTTTTAGAACATGCCGGTCCGTCGCTACCACTGATACAAACGTGTTCAGCAAAAGCAAAACGGGAACCGCTGTCGACGTGCCAAGCAAAATCATCATGGGCGGTCCCGCGATGATGCTGAACCCGATACCAACTCCGACTTGTAGCATTGCACCAAGGCAGATGGCAATCATCAGGATGGACAGGTCAACGGACACTCAAAACTCCTATGGACCAAAACAATGTCGCAAGGCCTCAGATATTCCGAGGTCCCCGCCAGCGTCCATTCTTTTTCTCTTTCAGTGACCGCTTTGGTACGGTCAGCGCTGCCACGGCATCAGTCCCGAGTATTGCGCCCGGGTCGTCACAGCGTGCGCCATTTGCGCCAGTGTGGTCAGCTCAAAAACAGGAAGCTGCAGTTCTTCCTGAAGCCGCGATGCGTAAGGCGGCAGGTCCGTGCATTCCAAAACCAACGAGCGAATGTCAGGAGCTTCAAGAACCAGAGTACGGGCCGCATCCAAGACCTCGGTTTCGATCAGGTCCGTATCCATACGGGTCCGTGTGTTCCGCAAGATCACTTCGGCGAATTCTGTGGTATCTTCCAATCCCTTCACGGCCACAGGAACACCTGATGCACCAACACCTTCGAAATGCCGGGCCGTCAATGCGGATGCATCCGCAGTTAGCACACCCACTGGCGCGTTGGCACCGGTCATGTGAAAGGCCAGCGGCACCTGGATCAGGCTGGAGGCAAAGACAGGCACTGAAACCGCAGCTGCTAATTCTTTTTGAAACAAGGCTAGAAAGCCGCAACTGCCTGTGATGGCTCGCACGCCTTCAGCCTCAAGCCGCTTGGCGCCTTCGATGAACGGTGCCAGTAACTCGGGCGAAGGGTTGTTCAGCAAGGTCGGGACCGTCACACCGTCGATCATCTCATACAAAACCGGAAATGGCAGGCTGGAAGGGTTTTTGATATGGCCCGGTGGTTTTGGAAAATAGCTTTCAAGGCACAGAACACCAATTGACGCCCCGCAGATGTTCTGACCACCGTTGTATATTGGCATAATCATCGGATCCTTCTGATTTGAAACTTTAGAACCGGGCCAGAGAAAACGGGGCCAGATCGATGTTTGGGCTGCGACCGGACACAAGATCGGCCACAAGCTCGCCGGTCTTTGGGGCCATCATCAGCCCATAATGAGAATGCCCGAACGCGGTATAGAGCCCTTCCCGCCCGTTAACTGGTCCGATCGCCGGCAAACTGTCCGGAAAGGACGGACGTCGACCCATCCAAAATTGTGCCTCGCCTGTATTGAGGCCTGGCACCATGGCCTTGGCTTGTTCGGTCAGGATTTTTTTCTTGCGAGGATCAGCGGGCGCGTCGACGCTACCAAATTCAGCCGTGCCAGCGACTCTCAGACCGTCCTGCATCGAACTTGCGACCACCTTTGCGTCTACATCCATGACCGAATTGTTCAATTGGGCCGAGGGCTTAGGGAATTCGACATGGTAGCCCCGCTCGGCCACAAGCGGCACAGGCATCCCCAGTGGTTTCAGCAGGTTGGCGGACCACACACCTGCCGCGAGGATGATGTTGGCAGCGCGCATCGTGCCATGCGAGGTTATAATCTGCCAACGACCATCTTCAGCCGATGTCAGCCTGGAGACTTCGGTTTTTACTATTTCAGCGCCTTGCGAGCGCGCTTTTTCAGCCAGAACTGCGCCAACACGTCCTGGTGAGGTTACTCGTGCCTGACCTTTTATCACGATTGCGGCTTTGAATTCCTCTGACAGTGCAGGTTCCAGGCCGCGCAACTCGGCACCATCGACAAGCTCCAGATCGCCTCCTTTTTCCTGGCGGATCAGATATCCAAGCCCATTCAGATCAGCCTGCTTCCGTTGGCGAAAAGCGTGAATATAGTAGCTGTCAGTGATCAGGTTTTCGTGCCCGGTGCCTTGAAGATGACGACGATACAGGTCGATAGAAGGGCGGCACAAAAGCTCCATCGCGTCCGAGATTTCACGCACTGATCTTTCGCCAGAGTTTCCCAAAAACCGCAGCCCCCAGGGGATCATTTTTGGCCAGAAACTGGTTCTGACCGAAAGCGCGCTTTTGGGGTCCAGTAGCATCTGTGGCAGTGATTTCCATATGCCCGGCATCGCTTGCGGAATGATTGACCACGGTGAAACTACGCCCGCATTCCCGAATGAGGTTTCTTGCCCTGGCTCACCTCGATCGATCAGTCGAACTGGAATACCCCGTTCCTGAAACGACAACGCGCAACAAATGCCGACGATCCCTGCGCCGATGATGGTGACTTGTTCGGTCATCTTTTCAGGCCGGAGTATGACTGCGGTTGCGCGCGATCAGTTGGGTGATGATCACCGGTGACGCCACGGCCAACGCGATCAGATCAGCAGTCAGGCTGGGCGCGACAAAGATAATCCCAGCGATGGCCAACAAAATGCGCGATGCGATATTCAGCGGACTCAACCAATACCCAACCACAGCCGCCGACAGGGCAATAACCCCAGCGATGCAACTGGTCGCGGTATAGGTGAACTCCCACAGGTTAAACCCGGTTGAGGACACAAATAGCAGCACCGGCGCATAGACAAAGGCCATAGGCGCGATCACTTTGCCCAATCCAAGGGTGAAAGCAGAAAGACCAGTTCGGAACGGGTTTGAGTTCGCAATGGCAGCCGCGGCATAGGCTGAAGTACAGACCGGCGGTGTAATCTCGGACACCACGCCGTAGTAGAGCACGAAAAGGTGGCTGGCGATGGGTGGAACGCCCAGTTGTGCCAGCGCAGGCTGCGCCACTGACACCAGCATGATGTACAGCGCGGTGGTCGGAATGCCGGCGCCCATCAGGATACAGACGACGGCGATGAACACCAATGAGATGAACAATTGTAAGTCTTCCATCGCAAAGAACTGGAAGCTGCCGAACGAGATCATGTTGTACAGATCCGATGCCAGGTTGCCTGCGCCTTGCGTAACCATGAAACCGATGCGGAAACCGATGCCAGTGGTGTTGATCACGCCTACCACGATACCAACCGCAGCTGCGGCGGCGCCCACGGCCAGCGAGTATTTCACACCCAATTCTACCGCCTGTAGCATCTCGGGCACTTCGATGCGTTTCTGAGGGTTCATTGTTGCGACCGCCGTCAATCCGCACAGGATTGTTGTCATGGTCAGGTCAAAGCCGCCGTCTGAGAATTTCCACAGTACAAAGCTGAGGAACGCTGCCGCATAGATCAGCGTCGGAGGTTGCCTCAATCGAGACATGCCCGCGATTACCGCAAGTGATATGCCGCAGAAGGCCGACATGAAGGGCGTGTAACCCGTGAACAGAACGACGAGCAGGCCGATCAGGGGCACTATGTTGGCCCAACCTTCGGCCCAGACGGCTTTGAGCTGCGGCAGTTGGTCTTTGGTCAGACCTTTGAGATTCAGCTTGCGTGCCATCAAATGCACGACGGCGAATACACCGACATAGTGCAGTAGTGCTGGGAAGATCGCAGCAATCACGATGGTGGTGTAGGGAACCTCGAGGAACTCGGCCATAATAAAGGCAGCGGCCCCCATAATCGGCGGGGTGATCTGGCCACCCGCCGAAGATGCAGCCTCGACCCCGCCCGCAAAATGGCCGGGGTATCCAAGGCGCTTCATGTTGGGAATTGTCAGCGCGCCGGTCGAAACGGTGTTGGCCACCGAAGAACCCGAGATCGTGCCGAAGAAGGCCGAGGATACCACCGACACTTTTGCCGGACCGCCAGTATAGCGGCCCGCCAAAATGGTGGCGTTATCGATGAAAAGTTGCCCCAACCCGGTGCGTTGCGCGATCACGCCGAACAACACGAAATGGAAGACGATCGTCGAAACGACCCACAACGTGACGCCATAGATACCCTCTTGCGGGAAATACATCGACGATACGAAGGTTTTGAAGTTCACGCCGGGGTGCTGTAGCAAGCCGGGGAAATAGGGGCCTAGCAGCGCATACGAGATAAACACACAGATAATCAGTGGCAGCACCCAGCCTAACGTGCGGCGCGCGATATCGAGCACCAGCAGGATAATTATGACGCCCAGTACTACGTCATAGTTATTAGGGTTGCCCATGCGGAACGTCTGTTCCTCAATCCCAAGAAACGGAATGCCACGCCAGGCGACGCCCACATACAGCGCCGCGATGATCCCAAGGGCCATGAAGACCAGATCGTAAAGAGGGATGTTGCCGATCCGGAACCTGCTGACCTTTAGCGCGTAAAGGCTTTTGGCCCCGATAATCGGGATTGTCGCGTAGACCAGGATGAACAGCAGAGCCAGATAGATGCCCATGTGCCAGTGATCGGCCGGCAGGCCAAAACCGGCCGTGAAGAATTCGTAAAACGCAAAGATCAGGGCCACAACGCGCAGGACCTTGCCAGTTGTCGGCGTAACCTGCCGGACGGCGGCACCCTCGTCGAACTGTTCTTCGATAGCCGCTAATTCTTCGGCTGTGAGTTCGTGGTCATCAAGATTTTGAGTCGTGGACATGATGGCCCCCTGATTTCGCGCATTTCGAGTGTGCGGTGCCCCAAATAGGGGCACCGGACGATGAGTTGAGATGAGAACGGGTTACTGAAGAAGTCCGGCTTCTTTGTAGAACTTCTCAGCACCCGGATGCAGCGGAACGCCCAGTGCTTCGACACCATCCAAAGCAGTATCAGGGGTGATCTGCTTGCCCTTAGCATGACCGTTATCCAGTAGCTTGCGGGTATTGTCGTTCCACATCGCCTTGGTCAGCTCATAGACCAGATCGTCAGACAGGTCTGACGACACAACCAGCATCGCGCTGACCGCAGGGGTCTTGGTTTCGCCGTCGATGCCTTCATACACGCCACCTGGAATGGCTGAGGGGATATAGGCCGGAATGATCTCGTTGATCTTGCCCAGATCTTCGTCGGAGAAGGAGTGCAGGTTCATACCTTTGGTCGAAGACAGCTGCACCATCGCAGCAACCGGCCAGCCTGCGGCATAGAAATAGGCATCAAGCTGACCATCGGCCAGACGTTCGGCGCTCTGACTGTTGTTCAGCTCGGCCTCATCCATGTTGTCACGGTTGACGCCCCAAGCATCCAGCATCTGCAAAACGGCAACCTGCGTGCCGGAACCAGCCTGAGCAATACCGACACGCTTGCCTTCCAGGTCACTCAGATCGTTAATCGTCGAGCCGGCCGGAAGCACCAGATGCAGGTCTTCTGGGAACAGATTGGCCACGATGCGCAGTTTGGGATGAGGTTTGCCTTCGAACTTACCTTCACCCAAATACATCGAACGGGTGACGTCGGCCGCAGCCAGCCCGGCCTCAAGTTCTCCATTCTGCACGGCGGCATTGTTGAAGACCGAAGCGGTGGTGGATTGCGCGATCGCGATCAGGCCCGGAACACCGCACTGGCCGCCTTCTTCACACGGGCGCGATCCCGGAGGGGCGGAGATTCCATTTGCAATGGTGCCACCGATGGGGAAATAGGTTCCGCCAGCGCCACCGGTGCCAATACGGAAGAACGTTGGGTCCTGCGCCAGCGCGGGGGCTGCCATCGCGCCCGCCAATGCAAGACCAGTCAAGCATTTCACAAATTTCATTATCATCTCCCTTGTTGGAATTTCGGTTTTGGTTTTCCCAAACTTCGATCCTGCAAGCGTAGAGACAAACTGCATAAATACAAATTTGTTATATTTCACTAAACTAAAGTTTTGCTTATGTTTAAGATTATGAACCTGACTCAGCTAACCGTATTTCGTGAGGTGATGGAGACCGGCTCCATCTCTCAAACAGCCAAGAAACTGAACCGAACGCAGCCTGCGATCAGCCTTGCGTTGAAAAACCTTGAAAAATCTCTGGGCCTAATGCTGTTCGAACGTAAAGGACGGCGTTTGGCGCCGGTTCCCGAAGCGCATTATCTCCTGGCAGAAACGACAGGCATTCTGGACCGCCTCGCGTCGATCTCCAACACCATGGAAGGGCTCATCAAAGGGCATGCCGGAAGCTTGAATATCGCAACGATGCCTGGTCCATCCGCCTTTTTGTTCCCGCGTTTCATAAGCCAGTCAGTTGGCGAAAACCCCGAAATTCGCATAACACTGTCCACACGCAGCTCGCCACAGATTATGGAGCTTGCGGGAACACAAACCATCGACTTCGGCTTTGCAGACTTTGAGCATTCAACCGGCAAAGAGCCCCAGTATTCCGCCGAGCTTATCCGGGCAGATTGCTTCTGTGCCATTGATCGCGATCATCCACTTTCATCGCGCCAGAGCCTGACCCTATCGGATCTGGGCGGCACTCCAATGGGCGGTTTGCATCCTTCACACCCGTTCCAGCGAAAGATTCGGCAGGATTTTGAGAATGTGGCGGCTGAATACAACCCAACGGTAACATGCCAGTACTTTCTGCCATTAATCCCCTTTGTGAGTTCAGGACAGTGTTGCAGCATCGTTGATCCGCTGACAGTTGCGACTGAACGTGAGCTCAACTTCTCGAATGGCAAAGTGGTTTTCTTACCTTTCACGAAACCGCTCAGATATGAGTATGCCATCCTCGAACCAAACCACCGACCACCGTCCCAACTGGCATTACAGACCAAAGCGGGATGGAAGGCAGAAGTGTTGAGGATGTTGGATGGTGTGAAGGCAAACCCCCTTTCTTTTTGGATAGATGAAGCAGGGACAGAGCATAATAGATCACCATAGATCTTACGACCTGAAAACCAATTTTTTTGTTTTTGGCTATGCAACAGTCTCGGTTGTAGAGATCAAAGACTGATCAATGGCCAACAATCACGGACACGCCAGTCAGAACAAGTCCAGCACCCAGCAACTGAAGTGGCCTTAAGCGCTCGTTCAAAAGCAACCATGCCAGACCCATGGTGATGACCGGAAAGGTAGAAGCCACTACAGCGGTCAAGGTATCATTTGGACTGCCGTTTGTGCCCAAAAGCAAAAACAAAAGCCCGCCCGAATCTAGGGTTCCATGTACCATGAATATCGGCCACCATTTCGTCGAAGGAGGAAATGGTGTTTGTCGCTTCGCGAGGATAAAGAACAAGACTGTAACAAACCCAACAACGCGTCCGAACCACAACACTTGCGAGTCTGCGATTCCGTCAGCAGCTTCCTGAAGAAAGAGGATAGCTGTCCCATAAAACAGGCTTGATACTAGGGATATGCATACCACGATCTGCCATTTGGCTTGGTACTTGGTTTGTCTATCGCTTGAGGAGTGACTTCCGCCGCTCGCTCCCACCAGCGCAACACCGGCTAGCACTCCTATAGCGGCGACCAGTTGTGCAGTAGTCAGGCGTTCGCCTTGTGCTGCGCGAAAGAAAACAATCACCAAGGGATGTGACGCAACTATTGGGGCGACGACGCTTATTTTGCCAATGGACATTGTATAAAAGAACAGTAGCAATGCGAACGCCATCGTGAATCCGTGCAAGCTTGCCAGCAGGATCGACCGGGCTTTTGCCGGTATGAACAGTTCAGAAAACCCACCCTGAAACAGCAAGAATACGCTTAGCACGACAGAACTGACCAGCAACATTCCAAGCAAAGACCGCGCCGCGCCAATACGTGTTGAATTCTGACTGGCTATGAAGTCCGCGACCCCGAGGGACAGCGCGCTGAGACCACCCATTGCGACTGAAATCATTTGTTTTCAACTCTCTATTGGATTGCTCCCGGCGTTTGGTCAACACGTTACAATCGGTTGAGCTTTGACCATGCAATCTTCTGACTGTCAGGTAACATTGGTCTTTTTCAATGTAATCATTTGTAGGGCCTGAGTTTACCAATGTTATTGCTTTGCTACTGTGGCCAGGAATGGAACCTGTTGACACATGAAAGATCCCCAGATGAGCAGTCATGGATATGAAGGTGGGCGGTTGAATTTGCCCTTTGTTGGCATCTGCACTTTTGCCAAAGGCGATTACGTGGCGGATTGGAACGCAATTGATGCAGATGTTGCGGTATTGGGTGCACCGTTCGATTTTGGTTGTCAGTGGCGATCAGGTGCTCGGTTCGGTCCACGCGCAATCCGTGAAGCGTCGACGCTTTTTTCGTTCGGACATGGCGGAGCTTATGATTTCGAAGACGATGTCACTTACCTGCCTGCCAACACGACCAAGATTGTCGATATCGGTGATGCCGACATCATCCATACTGATACAATAAACAGTCACGCCAATATCGAAGCTGGTGTACGTGCAATTCTGAAGTCCGGTGCGCTGCCGGTTGTGCTTGGCGGAGATCATTCGGTCAATATTCCATGCATCAATGCATTTGATGATCAGGAGCCATTTCACGTCGTCCAAATAGACGCCCATTTGGATTTCGTAGATGAACGTCACGGCGTGCGATACGGCCACGGTAATCCGATGCGACGAGCGGCAGAGAAAGATTATGTTACTGGATTGACTCAACTGGGCATCCGGAACGTGTCTTCGACTGCGAAGGAAGGATATGACCAAGCCCGTGAAATGGGGTCGGATATTCTTTCTGTCAGGCATTTACGCAATCTGGGCGTTCAAGGCATTTTGGGCCGCGTGCCCGAAGGCAAACGCTACTATGTGACCATAGACGTTGACGCTTTCGATCCTTCAATCGCGCCGGGTACCGGCACTCCAAGCCATGGCGGGTTTCAGTACTATGAAGTTCTGGAATTCCTGGATGGCTTGACTAAACGCGGCACCATTGTGGGCGTCGATTTAGTGGAAGTGGCACCGGACTATGATCATTCCGGCTCAACTTCAATTCTTGCTGCGCAGATCCTGATGAATTTGATTGGTCGCATCCTGCACAACCGGACAACTTAACGTCATGGGGTCGGTCAACTACGGGTCAGAATTGATTGGTCGCCGGGCTGTGGTAACCGGCGCAGCCAACGGAATCGGCGCTGCATGTGCCAAGGCGCTTGCGTCTCATGGGGTGTGGACCGCTTGTGTTGACATTGTTCCGCCTGATGAAACCGTGGCAGAGATTGGAGCGGTTTCTGGACGGGCGGTTTCGATCACCTGTGATGTGTCGCGCGACGAAGATGTATCGGCGCTGTTTGCACAGGTGCGCCAATATATCGGGCGCATTGACTTTCTTATTCATTGTGCGGGGATCATGCATGAAAAGCCCCTGCTCGACACAAAAACCGAAGAGTTCGATCGCGTGATCGATGTCAATCTGCGTGGCACTTTTCTGGTTGGTCGTGAAGGAATTCGTGTGATGCAACCCCATGGTGGGCGGGTGATCCTGATTGCATCAGATCTGGGGTATCTCGGGCGCGAGACGTTTTCACCATATGTAGCCTCTAAACATGGTGTGATCGGCTTGATGCGATCATGGGCCAAGGAATTCGCACCAAATATTCTGGTCAACGCGATCTGTCCGGGTCCGATCGACACTGCGATGTTGTCGGCCGACCAGATGACTGAGGAATGGCGCCAGAAGGAGCTAGATATCCCCTTGTCCCGGTTCGGTGCGGCTGAGGAAATCGCAGATATGGCGGTTTTTCTGACCTCAAATTCCTCGCAGTTCATCACTGGTCAAGGGATGCACGTCAATGGAGGGAGTGTGATGCCATGATCAAGAACCCGGTTCCCTGGCCGAACGGGGCCAAATGCGCGGCGTGCGTCACGTTTGATATGGATGCCGACAGCTTAATCCACGTCGCTCACAAGACCGATGGCCATTCGCGAGTCTCGGCTCTGTCGATGTTGCGTTATGGGCCCGAGGTCGGCGTTCCGCGCATCGTCGAAACCTACAAGCGTCTTGGATTGCGCCAAACCTTCTTTGTTCCGGCCTGGTGTATCGAACGTTACCCTTCGGCTGTGGAAGCAATGCTTGAAGGCGGAAACGAGATTGCACATCATAGTTACATACATGAACACCCCAGCGAACTACCCCCTTCAGAAGAAGAGTACTGGTTGGATCGGGCGTTGGACGTAATCAAGTCGGCAACCGGGCAAGCCCCACGTGGCTTTCGCGCTCCACTTTATAATTTTTCCGATAGCACAGCAGACCTTCTGGCCGAGCGTGGCTTTACCTATGATGCTTCGTTGATGGGAGACGACGTTCCTTACTATTTGGATTGCCGCAAGGGATCTCTGATCGAATTGCCAACACATTGGGGCCTGGACGACTGGCCACAGTACGTTCAATCCGGCGATTTGGACTACATGATGCCTATCCGTGCGCCACGGGAAGGTTTCGAAACATTCAGGCAAGAGTTCGAAGCCGCTTACCGCCACGGCGGTCTGTGGATACCGGTTGTGCATCCCTTTGCGACAGGCCGTCTGGCACGCTGGGAGGTGATGAGTGCATTTCTCGAAGAGGTTTTGCAACGGGGCGATGTCTGGTTCGCGCCGATGGAAGAAATTGCCGCTCATGTGGAAAAGGTAACGGCAGATGGGACGTATTCACCACGGCGGGATCAACTGCCTTATTATGACGCGCCGGTTAGCCCGATCCCAATCAACACCACATGAAGACTTTGCGGTCTTAGGGTCTCTGGTCAGTTTCGTTATCCGCATTGATTTCTGCGATGGCGATTTCCAAGTCTTCCAAAAAGGTTTCGACAATAACTGAGCCACGCAGGTTTTTTCGGGTCACAATGTAGAATTCCGAAGTATAAATGTATACATCGCGCAGGATAGGGAACAACTTACCAGTTTCTTCCCACATTTTAGCATAGTGGTTTGGCAGAAATCCGATATGTCCTCCGGCCAACAACATGATTGCTGCCGCCTCCAAAAATTCGACAGAGGCATGATTGACACTGTGATCGCTACCCAGTGGAAACAGATCCTCACCTTCAAGATACGATCTGGTGACCTTGCGACTATCGGCAACAGCTCGGCGGATATCCGACTTTTTTGTCATGCTCGCGATCGGATGGTTGTACGAACAATACAGCGTATTTTGCTCTACATAGACTGATTTGTAGCTCAGGTTTGGCACTTGTTGGTCAAACGTTCCAAAGGCGATATCGATATCCCCATCCAGTACTGCCTTTTCCAAGTGATTTGGTGTCAAGATCGATAACCGAATCGCAATTTCATTGGCCTTGTTGTTAAGCATCTCCAGGCTGCGGATGATCGGGCTGTTGGAATCCGTAACCGTACTATCGATCAGGCCGAGCTTTAAAAAACCACTGAGTTTGCCTTTGAGCTCCAGGGTTATGTTCTGAAAATTCTCATGCGCTTTGAACAATACCAAAATCTGTTCATAGACACTCTCGCCCTTACGGGTCAGGCGAAATCCAGTACGACCCCGATCACACAATCGAAATCCAAGCCTTTGCTCTAATTGACTAATATGGCTGCTGATAGTTGGCTGACCAACATTAAGAACGGCTTGTGCATTCGAAAAGCCACGGCATTCAACAACTGCACGAAAGACATGCAGTAGGCGGATATCGGTATCGCTTAACCGGTACAATAAAAGCTCCTTCGTTACATCGATAGACATCAATGTATCTGTGAATAGCTTACAATCCTATCACTAAATAATAGCGGCCATGTTGTGAATGAGAGTTAGGCATGGAGGCCATCCATAGGCTCTGTACGGGGAAGAGAGATGTCGGACACAAGTATCAAAGCTGGAAACCCAGAATTGACCAAAACGCGCGACAAGCCAAAAAAGCTTCAGCTTCTGGTCACACTGAGTGGCAAGCAAACGATGACCTACGGTCTGATTGGCGCGCTTGTATTTTTTGGTTTGTGGGAGGTGGCGCATCTGCTGACGGCAGAAGAAGCAAAGCGATTCCTGCCTTCTCCGCTTTCTGTGGTTCAGGCTCTGATTACACTGATCCAGGAAAAAGACTATATAGCGGACGTTGGTATCTCGGCATACCGGATCTTCGGTAGTTTCTTCATTGCATGCGTCATTGCAGTTCCTCTTGGAATACTAATGGGATGCTTCGCTCCGATCCGCGCCTTGATTAATCCCGTGATCTCTGGCGCACGCTACTTGCCTGCTGCGTCTTTCATTCCTCTTCTTCTGGTGTGGTTTGGACCAACGGACAGCCAGAAAATGGCTTTGCTGGTTCTTGGCGTGGTCTTCTTTTTGATCGCCTTGATTTTGGACAACACTGAAGCGGTCGCCAAAGAGTTAATCGAAGCGGCCCAAACCATGGGCGCGTCTCGACGGGAAATCGTGATCAATGTTGTTGGCCGCGCAGCGTCCCCAGCGATCATGGATTCCATGCGCAACATGATCGCTGTCGCATACACCTATCTGGTTATTGCTGAAATCGTGGCGGCCCAGGACGGTATCGGCGCTGTGATGATGCGGGCCGGACGGTTTCTGAAGGTCGACGTCATTATGGCGGGCATCCTGACCATCGGGATTATGGGTGTTCTCACTGACATCGTGTTCCGGGTGGCGGCCCATTACGCCTTTCCGTGGAACCGGAAACGCAAAGGTTGAGGGGAGCATATTATGAAACTGAAGCGTGAAATCAGCGAAAGAGACATCATCAGCGTCAACGGAGTAACCAAGACGTACCTTGGTGGCACGTTTACCGCCGTCGACAACGTCTCCCTCAATATCAAGGAAGGTGAAATCGTTGCCTTCGTCGGCCCCTCGGGTTGCGGCAAGACGACTGTAATGCGGATGGTGGCCGGGCTGGAAACGCCGACCACTGGTGACATTCTGGTTAACGGACACGAAGTTCAGGGTCCCGGTCCAGATCGCGGCATGATTTTTCAGGCCTATACATCCTTTCCCTGGCTGACCGCGCGGCAGAACGTCGAATACGGCATGAAAATCTTGGGGGTTCCCGCAGCCGAACGACGCGAGCGCGCTCAAAAGCTGTTGGAAGAGGTTCACCTTAGTGCCGCTGCAGAAAAGTATCCGGCGGAACTGTCGGGGGGGATGAAGCAACGTGTCGCGATTGCCCGCACACTCGCGCAGAAGCCGGAAGTTCTATTGATGGACGAACCGTTTGGTGCGCTGGATGCTCAGGTTCGTTGGGAAATGCAGGAAATGATGGTCGAGATCATGGATGTCGAGAAAAAGACAGTGATCATGGTCACCCACGACATTCAGGAAGCCATCTATATGGCTGACCGCATCGTATTCTACACCCGCACTCCGGGGCGGATCAAAGAAGACGTCTATATGGATTTCAAGAAGGGCCACCGCTTTACCAGCAAGGAAGATTTGCTGAGCCAGCCCGGATACCTGGAAATCGAAAAACAAATGTTTGCCTGGATGCGCGAGGAAATTCAGCTGCAGGCCGCCTGAAATACATCACGGGAGAGGAAAAATGAAAATCAAACCCATCCTAAAAACGACCGGCAGCACTTTGGCTGTGTGTGCAGCGGCGATCGCCAGCACAGCCGGAACAGTGGCAGCCGAAGAAGAATTTACTGTCACAATGCTGTCTGTGTCGGTCTATGGCCCCTGGTTCATTGCCAAAGAGATGGGCATGGCAGACGGTGTCGATATCAACGTCAAAATCATCGAAGACATCACCGCGCGCAATGCTGGCTTGGTCAGCGGTTCCATCCAATGCATGATGACGACAATGGACTCTACGGTTGTTACCGCAGCCGCAGACGTACCGGTAAAGCATGTCGCCGTACCCCTGATGTCCTACGGGCTTGACGAAATGGTTGTCGACGGGTCGATCCAGTCCGAGGCTGATCTGGCGGGCAAGACGTATGCCGCAGATTATGGTTTCCTCAATCACATGTGGATGCTGCTTACTCTGAAAAAGAATGGCATTCCGTTTGATGGAGCCAACCACAGCATCATGTTGCCGCAGGACGCGACCGCAGCCTTTTCAAGTGGTGCGTTGGATGTAGACGTGAACTTTATTCCCTTCTCGACGCAGTCAGCCCAACGTGAAGGTGCGCATGTCCTGAAAAGCACATTCACCGACAAGACCTATGAACGCGGATTAGTATCTGACTCGATCGCTTGCTCGACTGACTGGCTAGAAGAAAAGCCCGAGGTTGCGCGTGAGGTCATTCGAGCCTGGTTCGAGGCGGTCGACTGGTGGAAACAAAACCCTGCCGAGGGCAACGCGATCGTAGCAAAAGGGCTTGATTGGCCCGAGGAAGATGTGCGGCTGACGCAGGCTGGCGCAGTTATGCTGACCATTGATCAGAATAAGGGTGCCCTTGGTCTGGGCGACGGCAAACCCCTGTGCGAGAGCATTCCTGCCGAAGCACCGCAACCGGATGGAGAACCAAGTGGTTGGGGCGTGTTGGTCGGCAAAGATGTCGACTGCCAAGCCGGCTATCTTGCGGACACGTGGAAACTTTTCAGCGACGTTTATCACGAAGCCGGTGTCGCTGATGCCACGATTTCTGCTGATGATGGAATAGATCCTTCGATCATCGAATGGCTCGATTCCGAAGGCTTTGGCGAGAAGTACAATAATAACAATTGGGTTGGCCGTCTGCCAATCTGATCACTTTTTTGCACCTAAATCCGCCCGCCTACCGGGTTGGACCTCAACAGCCGGGGGCGGTGCCGCCCCCGCATTGGACAAGTGTGGAATATGCCATGAAATCTTCATTCACCTACCAACGCGCAACAACCCCGGCCGAAGCAGTAGCCCTGCTTGCAGAAAAGGGTGGCGGGGCAAAGATATGGGCCGGCGGGACCGACATGACGCTGCATTGGCAGCAGGAAAAAACGAAACCGACAGCCTGTATCGACATTCGCGATCTGAAGGAACTTGATTACATCAGGATCGAAAGCGACGCGATCCGTATCGGCGCACTGACTTCGCTTGCAACTCTCGAGCGTTCTGCTGATCAACACCACGTGCTGGCGTCGTTGAGCAAAATCACTAAATTGATGGCGACCCCGCAGACCAGAACGCTCGCAACGGTTGGTGGTAACCTGTGCAATGCATCGCCGGCGGCGGATCTCAGCCCTGCCTTTGTCGCTCTTGATGCGACCGCGAAGATTCTTGGCGAAAACAGTTCACGAAAAGTGTCGATGTATGACTTCTTCCAGGGTGTGAACAAAACCGCATTGAACGGCGCCGAAATCCTCGAAGAGGTGACCATTCCGCTGCCCTCGGACGGAGAGGTGCACGTTTCGTATCGCCGGATCGACCGGACTGTCGTAGACATCGCGCTGGTCAACGGATCTGCTGCGGTGACCGTTGGATCAGACGGCGTGATCAGCAAGGTCGGCATTGGCCTCGGCGCTGTGGCACCGATCATCCTTAATGCGCCTGATGCCTGTGCTGAGCTGGAAGGAATGGCTCTGGCGGATGTGACTATAGACAAACTGGCCGCCATTGCCGCAACAGCTGCGAAACACGCAAAACCGATCTCGGATGTCCGGGCATCCGCCGCTTATCGGCAGGATATGGTCGAAATCATGCTGCGCCGCGCGCTGGAAGATACCATCAAAAACCACGGAGGCACGATCTAATGACTGTACTCAAAGTCAACGGGCGCAATGTCGAAATCTCTGACCGCGGGGACCGGACCCTGGCTGATGCATTGCGCAATGATCTGGGGCTGATCGGCGCCCGCGTGTCCTGTTCGGAAGGGGAATGCGGCTCCTGCACAATTCTCGTCGATGGCCTTCCGATGACATCCTGCCTGATGCTGGCGCAACAGGCCGAAGGCAAGAACATCATGACGATCGAGGGATTGGCTGATGGTGAAACGCTGCATCCCATTCAACAAGCCTTTATCGAAGAACAGGGGTTTCAGTGCGGATTTTGCACACCCGGTTTCATCCTCAGCGCTAAGGCGTTTCTCGAGGAAAATCCGAACCCAACTGCCGATGAGGTTTCTGTAGGCATGAGTGGCAACATCTGCCGGTGTGGGGCCTACCCCTACATCGTAAAGGCCGTTTTGCGTGCCGTTAAGTTAATGAACGCGCAAAAGCAAGCCGCCGAATAAGCCTGACAATTTAACAATGCGCCCCGACACGGGCGGGAGGATGATATGGTAAAACACGACAAGAGCCTCAAGGTTGTTGGCCACGGATTGCACGTGAAAGACGCGGTTGAAAAGGTAACCGGAACAATCCGTTACGGTGTCGATTACGAAGTGCAGAACATGGTGCACGGCAAGATTGTCCGCTGTCCGCACCCGCACGCCAAAATCGTCAAAATCGACACCAGCAAAGCCGAGGAGGTGCCGGGATATGTTGGCATTCTGACGCATCACGACGTCCCTCAGAATGACTGGGAAGCGGCTTGGTTCAACTATCGCGGCAAGGTGCTCGACGGAACTGGGCGGTTTGTGGGTGACGATATGGCCGCTGTCGCAGCAACCACGCCCGAGGCCGCTGCCAAAGCTGCTGAATTGGTCGAGATTGAATATGAACTTCTGCCTGCCGTGTTCGACATGGAAGAAGCCCGCAAGGCAGACGCCCCACAAATCCGGTATGAGGGCAATGAGCGCGACCCTTATGGAGTATCCTGGGGGGATGTTGACGCTGGAAAGGCAGCAGCGGACGTCACCGTTGACTGCGACATCTTCTATGAAAGCCAGCAATATGCACCCCTTGGTCGCAATGCCTGTATCGCCGAATGGATGGGGGATCGGGTGAATGTGATCACCTCATCCCAGACCCCAAGCGAATTGCGCGATGGCGTGCACGAAGCATTGGGTATTCCGCTGTCCAAAATTCGGGTGCAAGCCCTGCCAAGCGGCAGTTCGTTTGGTCAGTGGTGGTCGAACAACTTCATGCTCATTGCGGTTTTGCTGGCGAAAAAGGTCGGCAAGGCAGCCAAGATCGAGCTGGATAACGAAGAATGCATGGCCACCGTCAAGCGCCGCCACCAGGAGCGCACTCGCGGTTCGATGGGGTGCACCAAAGACGGCGAATTGACCTTTTTTGAATTTGACCACCTGATCGACAATGGGGGATATGGTTTCAAGGACGATGTGGGTTTCTTCTGTGTCGACATGTGGGGCAAGAACGGTCACGGCGATTACAGTATCCACGGCATCAACACCAACATGGTAACTGCGGGCTGTATGCGTGGGGTTGGTGACTGCACGCTTGGCGCCTCGGTAGAACGTTGCGCAGATCAACTGGCAGAAAAAGTCGGCATCGACCCGGTTGATTTTCGGATCAAAAACCAGATCGTTTCGGGCGATGAACTGCGGATGCAGCACAGCCGCCACAACCTCAAAGGTCAGGTAGACGAGTATATCAACAACGTCCCTGAACACCTGCGCAAGGATTGGCCGGAACTCTTCAAATTGTCAGCCGGTGGAACCAGGGCGCTGCTTGAGAAGGGTTCAGAAAAATTCAACTGGAAGGACCGCTGGAAAGGCTGGGCCGTGCCAACCCAATCAGAGGGCGCGCAGCGTCGCGGGATTGGCGTCGGTACGGGTGCCCATGTGTGTGGTGTGGAATTCGAAGGCGCGTCAAATTCGATGGTCCGCATGAACCCAGATGGTTCTGTCAAGGTGCATTGCGCCGTAGGTCGTCAGGGCGCGGGGGCTGAAACCACCCAAGCCATGGTTGTGGCCGAAGAACTGGGCCTGACGCTTGATCAGGTCGCGATTGAAACAGGCGACACCGACAGCTGCCCATGGAACCACGGTTCGCTGGCATCCTCGACGATGTATCGCACCGGATGGGCCAGCCGCGAAGCCGCCCGCGACGTGAAGAACCAGCTTTTGACAATAGCTGCACGCGAGTTTTTTGATGGTGTCGATCCGTCAGAACTGGACGTAGATAGTGGCGAAGTTATCCATCGGGACCCAGGGAAGCACAATCAAAGGGTTCCTTTCTCGGATGTGCTGAACGAGTTACGCTCGGATACCTTGGGTCAAACCTCTTCGATCACCGGCAGCCCGCGGGTGCCCATGCCACCTTCGACGACCTTTGCCCGTCAGTTCGGCGCGCAGTTTTGCGAGGTGGAAGTGGACATCGAAACCGGCCAAATCAAGCTGATCGATTTTCTGTGCGTTCAGGACAGCGGGACAGTGGTGAACCCTCAGGTCCTCAAGAACCAGATCATTGGTGCCGCGATCTGCGGGTCCGGCTTTGCGATCTACGAGCACATGATCTTTGACGAGGAAACCGGCGCTTTGAAGAACGGCAACTTGCTCGACTACAAGCTTCTGCGTTGTGCAGATTTCCCGCATGATGCCGAAGTTCTGTTCGTCGAAGATCCCGATCCCGTTGGGCCGTTTGGAGCACGCGGCGCAGGGGAATCGCCGATCGCCGCAGGGATCGCAGCCGTCGCACAGGCTGTCTACAATGCAACCGGGGTCTGGGTGGATATGCCAATGACGCCTGAACGCGTTGTATCGGCCCTGAAGGCCGCATCTGCCAGCTAACCATACACAAAGCGGGGCTCCTCTCCCTCCCCAGTTTCGCTTTGTTAGCGTCCGTTCTTTGTAAGAGCGGACGCATCAGCCTCGACATGGCTGCCCTTACCGTAGGAACCTGTGGTCCTTCTTGTCGTTCGATTGGGACCTTTAGAAACATCAGATCACCATGGATCCGGCCATCCTAAACCGAATTTCCCCAGGAGGAACGTATGCACCAGAGTTCAAATTTGCGCACGGAAAACGACGCGGAGACCATTTCCATTTCTGCTGGTCTCCTCCTCAAAAGCATCGTGCCATCGTTGATCGGCCTGGTTCTGTTCATGGTTCCGCTCAACATAGGCGGGGAATACACCATACCACTTGTCTATTTTGCCAACTCGATCGTCGGTGTTCTTGGCAAGGCTATGCACTGGATTCTGCTGCTGGTTCTTACGATATCCTTCGTGTTGCCCATGGTGATGCGTTCGAAGTCTGCGTCGAATGACCTCTCGTCTTGGTTGACCCCACTGATCAATGTCACTTGGTTCACAATCCTGGTGCGTGCTGTCGGTGCCATTTTTCTGATCTCGGTGATGTTTAAAGTCGGACCCGAAGCGATCTGGAGCGAATTCACCGGAGAAATCATAGTCGATGTGGTGATCATCAAGCTTATGGCCATCTTGTTTCTGGCCGCGCTTTTGCTTCCAATGCTGACTGAATACGGATTGATGGATTTTGCCGGCGCGCTGTTGGTAAAGCCGTTTCGCACCCTTTTCCGGCTTCCGGGACGCGCCGCTGTCGACAGTATGTCCTCGATTTTGGGTTCGGCTTCCGTTGGTATCATCCTATCCAGTCGTCAGTACGAGATGGGGCTTTATACTCGCCGCGAGGCTGCCATCATTGCCAGCTGTTTTTCAATGCTGGCCATCCCCTTCTCTGTCGTTCTGGCGGATATCGCTGGCATAATGGATTACTATGTTCAGTACTATCTGACGTCGATCGGTATTTTGCTGATCCTGGCGATGATCTTGGCGCGAATTCCGCCGTTGAGCTTGATCGAAGACAGTTTCTACAATGGTATCGACAATCGGCCCGAAGAGGTTTCCACAGATGGCCACATGTTCGCGCGCGCTTGTTCGGCGGCACTCGAACGCGCCAATTCCGGACCCGGTGTCGGCATGTATTTTACCAACAGCATAAGGGACTTGATTGGAATGTGGTGCAACATCCTGCCACCGGTTCTGACCTTTGCAACAATTGCTATGGTGGTGGTGGAATACACGTCCTTCTTCCAGTGGGTTGCGGTGCCATTTGTGCCACTGGTTCAGCTACTAGGGTTGGAGTTTGCGGCGGACACCGCGACTGCGGTTGTCACCGGCGTGGCAGACCCGCTGTTCCCGGTCCTGATCGGCGCCGACATCCCGGCAGATGTCAACCGGGTAGCAATTGCAATCATGGGCTTGGTTCAACTGATATTTATGACGGAAACCGGCGTCGTCCTGATGAAAAGCAAGATAGACTTCAGGCTCTGGCGGTTGGCCACGCTGTTCATGCTCAGACTGGTCATCGGCTTCCCCCTGGCCGTCGCCGCTGCGTATCTCATCGTTTAAATGTGGAGGAAGAGGCGCAACTGACCCAGAGGCCCATTGTTGTAAGCTATGCTAAAATTGTGATTTGCACGATGATGTGTTGGATTCCAACCTCTTAAGGCATCAGCAACTGTATCTGGTCTCGTTGCATAAGTCAGTTGACTATCAAGCTTCCACATACCAGCTCCTGCTTAGACACACGAAGCTCGATGTCATCGCGCGCGGCCTTTGCATCTTTAGTTGTCTTCAATTTGGATAACTGCCTGATGCCCGACATGCCTAACGTCATAAGCACCAAATGTAACTCATTCTTGGAAAACGAAGATTGCAGCTTATTTTTGCTTAAAGGAGTGCAGGGTAATTGCATTAGAACGCTCTGAAAATAATGCGGCTACACTCGTGGTCGGACAGCAAGCACATTTGAGAGTTCATCACGCAGATACCAAGGTCATTGTATCTTACATCAAACCCGGAACTTGAAGTAGTTGAATCGCAGTGAATACGTGTTCTGAGCGGACTTTTGGCACATGGATACCGCCCTAACCTGACAGTATGTTGACAGATTGTAGATTAAGCATGTGAGATTTTTTCGTGTCCGATGTGTGTCGTGAACGGTCATTGACGAGATAATGAGGGACAGCGGCTTCGTTCCGCGCCTCGATGGTCTGACCAAGTTGCAGCGAAAAAGTGGTCTCGGTTCGGGCGAATTCGACACCCGCGAACGACCGGATTGGTGGCTTTCGCTGCGTCGCAACAAAAATCGTGTCGCAGATGCGAACGGATGCTGAGTCAGCAACATGCCGAAACATCAATGACTGCAAAGTCCGCATCCGCTGAATTCGCAGACGTCTAGATTTTGCATTTGCTGCGAATGTCAGCAAAGCGGGCGCGATGGCAGGATTTCGATGCCGTGCTGAATGTCGGCTAAGGGCCGGCTTTGAACGTCACCGGCACAAACCCGCGCAAATGGGCTACTGGCGGCCAAGATATCCAATACGGCAATGTCACCAAGTCACTTCAAATTTGCAGTCGGCCTAGGCCGATTTGTTCTTTGCCTTTTTGCCTGTCTTAGTTGGCCGCTCCCCATGTTGTCCGGCAGTTCCGTTTAGCGCTTGACGCCAAGCAGGATTCTTGACGGGGTTTGCGCCCGGGCGCCTTGCCTTGGGCTTTTTTGATTTAGGCATTGGGTGTCCTCTTTTGGTTTCAGGCAGGCTTATTAGGTTTGAGACCGGATTGATACCACCCAGTTCGGGCTTGGGCATGATATTGGGCAACAGGAACCGAAGCAGTCTAATCGTACCTCCAGGTGAAAACTCTTTTGGCTTGCTTTGCCGGTGTTCCCGTTCGATAGGGCGGTATGTTTAAGAACCGAGCTATTGTCTTCATTCTTCTAACGCTGATGATCGACGCCATCGGCATCGGTATCGTGTTCCCCATTATGCCGGATTTGATGGATCGGGTTGGCGCGGGTGATACCGGGCAAGGTGCGCTTTGGGGTGGGTTGCTGATGGCTGCCTATGCAGGGGCGTTGTTCCTGTGTGGACCCATTGTCGGAAGCATTTCAGATGCAGTTGGCCGCAGGCCGATATTGATTGCGGCGCTTGTCATGCTGGCACTGGATTATGTGATCATGGCCATGGCGGACAGTTTTTGGCTTCTTCTTCTCGGGCGGACCCTCGCAGGCCTTGCAGGGGCGACCTATATCACTGCTACTGCCTATATTGCCGACATATCTTCTCCTCGGGAAAAGGCGGCTAATTTTGGCCTAATCGGCGCGGCATTCGGGATCGGCTTTGTACTGGGACCAGCCGTGGGTGGCATTGCTGCAGAAATCAGCATCGCGGCACCGTTTTGGATTGCGGCTGTTCTGTCGGCGAGCAACGCCTTGTTTGGTTACTTCGTGCTACCAGAAAGCCTGACGCCGGAAAAACGCCGCCCTTTTGGGAAGCGCGACCTCAACCCATTCAAATCGATCTTCGATGCTTTCCGCTTGCCAGGCCTAGCTGTGCCCCTGCTTTGCATTTTTATCTTTGAGTTTGCCAATATGGTCTACCCAACGCTTTGGGCCTTCTGGACGCGCGAAGTATTCGACTGGCCGACACTCTATATCGGACTGTCTCTTGCGGCCTACGGCGTGCTGTTGGCTTTGGTCCAAGGGGGGTTAATGCCTATCTTTATCAGGTGGATCGGGGATTTCCGCACGCTGATGTTGGGCATGACTTCGGCCCTGATCGGGATGATCGGCTTTGGCTTCACCGGTTCGGTTGTGGCCCTGATCATCTTCCTTGTTCTAGCGGCGTTGTCTGACCTTGTACCAGCGTTGATGACCGCGATGGCATCGAACCAAGTAGATGAAGATCGGCAGGGAGTCGTGCAGGGCGTTATTGCGTCGCTGTCATCCGTTGCCGCAGTTTTATCTCCCTTGGTGATGACCGGATTGTTTCAGATATCCGTTGATGGGGCAGGCTTATATTTCCCGGGTGCACCGTTCCTTTTCGCGGCCGCACTGATTCTGCTGATGATGCCTCTGGTGATCCGATTGCGGGGGCATGCCTCTGTTTGAAGGTCAATCATTTCAGAACAACTTTGCTTCAGCGGGTTATGGCGGTTTTGTCCGCTATGTGTGAGTTCAGCGACCCCAAGATTTTGCAGTTGCGGCGAAGGTCCGGTTCAGCGGTGCTGCATTGCAGCTCTCTGATGTCTCATGGAAGACCACTCCGGGCCGCTCTTCGCAACCGTAATCTTGTCAAGGTTAGGGAATATTGTTTTGCCTCTGTGGTCGGCAGAGACCCCACAGTAGCCGATGCTGTACCTCCAGAAAACGGTCGCATTGTTAAATCAATGCGACCGTTTCGAGGAAGAGGTATCCCAGACCAACATTTAATTCGGGCCCGAACTTCTCATGTGGCCAAAACACGGGTCGATCTGGGATAGCTCGCCCAGATCGACGCGGAGATTAGCCTCCGTTTGAATTCGCCAACGGAGGCTGGGCAAAATCATTTGTCTGGGGCGTAAGGTCCTTGGCCCCGGTGCCAGGCATCAGTTCAAAGCCTAGATCGAACTGGTCCAATGTGGATGCCAGTTGTGCCACAACATCCGTGTTGCCTTCGGACTGTGCCGTACCGTCCACCAGAAATTTGGTGAGCTTGCTCTCACCCGTCATGACCTTTTCCAGATCGGCCCGGTTCAAACTGATTGACAGATCCGCATTCGGGGCTGTCTGGTCGATGATGTGGGTCAATGTGGCGTTGCTCATCTCGACCACGATGTTCTCATCCCGGTCGGGAATGGAAAGGTTGATGACAAACTCCATATCCGCCGCTTTTGCGCTGTTGACGCGAATGGCGATGAAATCCAGCCACATCGACGTTTCCATTGCCCGAATGGTGTCGGGGCCCGTGGTTTCGATGGTGGCGCCTTGCGGGATGCCATTGCGCAGTTCATAGGCGGCACCCAGGAACGAGTTGCGTACGGAGGGGCTTTCTTTCTGGTATCCGATCTGTTCGAACGCATCGGCCAGCAAATCCTTGGCTTGCTGGTTGTCCGGTTCTGCATAGACCAGTTTGTTCAGAATTTCAGTGGCATGCAGGTATTGACCGTCGTCAAACAATGCCTGTCCTTTGATCAGGATCGGTTCTGCACCACCCATCATCTCGACAAACAGCGGCGCACTGTCCTTTGGGGATAGGGGGGTCAAAGTGGTCGGGTTGGCATCCCAATACCCCAGATACCGGTTGATGACCGCACGGCTGTTATGCTCGACCGAGCCATGGTAGCTGCGCGCGGCCCATTGCTGCTGCAGGCTTTCCGGCACCTCATAGACATTGTGGACCTCGTTGATGGTCACACCCTTGTTGGCCAGGTTCAACACGCCGTTGTTGAGGTTGGCATAGGTGTCGCGTTGCGCGCGCATAACTTCTTGAATGCGGTCATTGCCAAAGCGGGGCCAGGAATGAGAGGCGAACATCAAATCGGCATCTTGCCCGAATTCATACAACGCGTCGTTGATATGCTTTGACCAGCTGAGCGCATCGCGCACCAGAGCACCACGCAGGGTATAGATGTTGTGGATCGTACCGGTGATGTTTTCCGCCGCCCAAAAAGCCTTGAGATCGGGGAAATAGGTGTTCATTTCAGCCGGGGCTTCAGTGCCGGGCGTGTTCTGGAAGATCATGCGCACGCCGTCGATGGTGATCTCTTCGTAGTCATCCGAGACATAGCGGGTCGGCTCGATCAGGCCGGTGGTTCCGGCCGAGATATTCTTGCCGATAGACTGATCCACATGGCCATGCGGATCGCGCGGCAGCAGAACACCGTATTGGAAGAACAGGCGGCGATTCATCACGTTGCCGGCGTAGACGTTTTCTGAAACGGCATGTTCCATAAAGCCTTCGGGCGCGATCACCTCGACGCCATTGGCAACATCTTCATCGGAGATGACACCGCGGACACCGCCATAGTGATCGGCGTGGGAATGGGAATAAATGACCGCTTTGACCGGCAGTTCTCCGACCGTATCGTTCAGCAGCTTCAACGCGGCGGCTGCGGTTTCTTTCGACGCCAGAGGGTCAAAGATGACCCAACCGGTGTCACCCCGGATGAACGAGATATTCGACAGGTCAAATCCACGCACCTGATATATCTTGCCTTCCAGGATCTCGTAGAGGCCGTAGTTCATGTTCAGAATAGCCTGGCGTTGCAGCGATGGATGAATCGAGTCAAAGGTCTGACTTTCTTTGAGCAGGAAGTCATAGCTGCCGATATCCCACGCGACCGTTCCGTCTTCGGTTTTGATCTGACGGTAGTCTGGAACTGCAATCAGACCTTTGCGGCTTTCTTCAAAGTCACGCTGATCTTCGAACGGCAGTGAGTCACGCATCTGCTCCTGAAACTCGACAGTGAATTCCGATGGCATCTTGCCCTTGGGGTCAAAATGTTCCTGCGCGGCCCCAACACCCCCGGTCAGCATCAATAGTGTGGTGGTGAGAAGTAGTTTTTGTCGGCATGCCATGGTCAGACAGCTCCTGTCGAAGAAAATTCATTAATCGAAAGCGGCAAGGAAGCGGTTACAGAACCAACTCACGAGGGAAAGTCTAACCGTTCGCGAAGAACGGCATCTTTTCGAATACAAAGGCCGTTTCCCCGTCGCTCCGGCGCTTGCCTGCATGGCAAAGTGCTCGCCCGTGTTAGCGAAAGAAATACAGCAGAGAAGTGCGAACATGTTGCTACCTGCCGTTGAACCCTTGTATGACACCCGGAGTTGCGTGTTGATTGATTGTTTTCTTTAGATTCTTACGGGATTGGGGCTCTTCGGATGGACATATCGGAAAATGACATTCGGGCGCAGTTGCATCGTATATTGACCCATCCTGATTTTGCGGCGACACCCCAACGCCGCGCCTTTTTGTCCTACATCGTCGAAGAGTATCTGTCCGGTCGCGCTGATCAGATCAAAGGTGTTTCCATTGCTATGTCCGTTTTTGACAGGGACGAGACTTTTGATCAGCAAATCGACCCGATTGTCCGGCTTGAGGCACGACGCCTGAGACAGGATATAGATGGCTACTATGCCGGACCGGGTCGAGAAGATCCGCTTCGCCTGACCATTCCCAAGGGTGGGTACACCCCACGGTTCGAGCGTGTTACGCCGCCTGAAGACTCTCCCCTGGGAAACCGTAGCCCCCGGCGTTATCCCATCGTCGGTTTTGGCGTTGGCGGGCTCGCGACACTATGCGCCTTGATCTGGTTTGCTTTTGGTGGCTCGTGGTCAGCAAGCCCTTCAATCTCTGAGGAAACATTACCACAAGGCCCTATCGTAGCTGTACTTCCGTTTGACACGCTAGGCGATGGACCGGGTTATTTTGCCGATGGACTGACCCAGCAATTGACCAGCGAGTTGGCGCGATTTCGTGACATTTGGGTACTGCCTTTGGGCAGTGGTCAGCGATCGTCCCTTGAGGGCACCGATCTGCAGGGATTGAGGACAGAATTCAACGCGGATTACGCACTTGAAGGAAGTGTTTTCGACAAGGGCGATACCATAGTGTTGTCGGCCCGCCTCATCGACCTCAAGAGCCATCGATACGTTTGGGTAAATGACTATTCCACCGGCAGCGCCCCTAGCGAAATCTACACTGCACAAGATAAAATAATCCAGGATGTAATCGGAAGATTGGCTGGAAAATACGGAGTCCTTACACAGGATGCGATGAAAATTGCCGCCAGAACGCCGCCGAGTAACCGCGATGCCTATGATTGTGTGCTGAGTTATTACAGCTACCAGATCACAATAGACCTTGGCAGGCATCCGGCAATCAAGGACTGCATTCAAAGAACTCTGGAACAAAGCCCAGACTACGCCGAAGCATGGGCGGTGTTATCCAACCTTTATCTTCAACAAATCCGTTTTGGTCTTGGCGGCGATCGTAAAGAGGTGATCGCCGACGCCTCCGATGCAGCGCGCCGTGCAGTAGAGGTTGACCCGAACCTCGCTGCCGGACATTTGATGCTGGCCAACATGCGCTTTGTTCGCGGAGATTTTGTTGGGTTTCGCAAGGCCGGTCGAATTGCAGTTGGCCTGAGCCCAAATGACAGTTCTGTTCTGGCACACTACGGTATGAGGCTCGCCTTCAGCGGCGATTGGGCTGAAGGTCTGACCATTGTGGATCGGGCCATCGCCTTGAACCCCGTACATCCGCATTGGTACTATTTTCCGCGTATCTTTTATGAATTCGATCAGGAAAATTACCAACAGGCACTCACGGTATTGGACCAGATTGACATGCCAAACTTCCTTTGGACACACCTTTGGAGCGCAGCTTTGAATGCGGAATTGGAACGACAGCAGGAGGCTCAGTCCTCGTTGAATGAGTTATTGTTGCAACGACCAGCCTTTGCATCCGAGGCAAACAGCATTCTGTCAATCTGGCAACTGGGTGATCAGTTCGAACAGAAGCTGTTAGGCAGTCTACACAAGGCCGGTCTTGAGGTCGACAAATGACAAACGAATTCTTTTATTCTGGGCTCTGAGCGATGTTGCTTATGATCTGATCAAAAGGGATGTGTCGCAAACTTTGGGTCTGGATTGACGAGCATGTAGATTTCGAAGTTGGTTGTCCGCGTATCGTTCTCCAACAGGTTTCAGCATGATTTTCTTGAAAGGCTGTCATTTTCCCAAGGATGCGGTTTTGTACGCCGTTTACTTCTACCTGCGGCACACGGTTTCTTATCGTGACTTGGAAGAGATCATGGCTGAACGAGGTGTGCGAGTTGACCACGCCACATTGAATAGGTGGGTTGTGAAATACTCGCCGATCATCGCTGCTCGTGCGCAATCAATGAAGCGTCCAACTCAGAGTTCAAGGCGCATGGACGAAACCTACATTCGTGTGCGCAGCAAGTGGATGTATCTCTATCGAGCGGTCGACAGAGCGGGAAACACCCTTGATTTCATGCTGTCTGAGCGTAGGAACTGTCCAGCAGCAGCACGGTTCTTTGGCAAAGCGCTGGCTTCAAATGGAATCCTAAGCAAGATCGTCATCGACAAAAGTGGAGCCAACGCGGCGGGCATTCGAGAGGTGAACAAATTCCTCAATCGGTTTGGCTGCCCAGCAAAAATCCAAACGGTCAGGTCCAAGTATCTGAATAACCTGATCGAACAAGATCATCGATTTATCAAGCGTCGCGTACGGCACATGTGTGGGTTCAAATCGTTCAGATCCGCATCAGCTACCTTGGACGGCATCGAAGTCGCCAACATGATCCGGAAGCGGCAATTCCCCAGCAATACGACGTCTGGCTTCCAGCTATTCGCCGAGATCGCAGGATAGGTGTGTCCAGTAAGTCGCTGACTTTGGCCGTTTCAAATGCTTGCTACACATCCAACCCACGTGCCTTTCACTCGGATGTAAGTCTCATCCATTCTCCAGGAGCGGTCACATGGGCTTTTTCGGCGGCGCGCTGTTTCTGCAATCGCACCAGAATACCGTGTGACCCATCGGTTTAGCGTGGTGTGGTCCACTGAAACACCGCGCTCGGCCATGATTTCTTCCAGATCACGATATGATACTCCGTATCGGACATAGAAAAATACTGCGAACAGGATCACTTCCCTGGGATATTGTGCGCCTTTGAAAGAGATCATGGTCCGACTTTCGACTTAAAAATACCGATAGTCATTCACCCGCTGGTGGCGCGAGCGTCAATGGCCAAAAATTTGCAACAGATCCGTTTTGGATCAATGCCATAGGCGCGGGCAAATACAGTATGCGCATCGTGACAATAGGAGCAGACATTCAACCCGGAAACGTAGGCAGCGATTAACTCGCGTTCGGAAGCGGAAAGCTCACTCTCTCCTCGCATCACAAGGCTCTCATACTGGCACCAGAGTGAAAGTTTGTCCGGAAACATTTGAAAGATGCTGCCAAGTGTTGCGTCCTCGGGAAGGGATGGAAATAGCCTCTTCATTTGATGACCTCCATAAACAATGGTGTCTAAGCGTTCGTGTTGCCCATCGGCCGCTCCAACGTCAACTTTTTCAACACTATCTCCGCGATGTGTGAATTCGTTAGCAGTTAAATTATGCGCTTGCAGCGAATGACCGCAAAGCAGGCTGCGACCGCAGAATATTGCTTGGGTGTTCAATGTCCGGAATGGGCCGTTCGGTTCCATCAATGCAAATGCCTCCTTCGAGGCTATTCCGAACGGCCTCATCTGGTGGTCCGCTTTAAGAGCAGCATGGTGTCCTTAATTTCAGCATCGACACTTTCGCCGTATGTTGTTGAATACTACTGTTTACCATCCTGCCCTCGCAGACATGCGTTGTCCTAGATGCACGAGCGGGAGACGATTGCAACTCACGGGTAGCCGCGCCCATTGACGCAGACGGCGGACTTTGCGGGAATCGGCAGTAAGTGTTACTATTGCCTTGTTGGCAGGATCGCCGATGGGTTTCTCCGGCCATCGCGCACCGTTATTTTTTGCACCAAGTATTTTTTTGCCGTTCGGCCGGGCGATCCGGGGCCTTTGGGCCAGCGTTTCAGGATGCTATTGAACGGAGGCAGACATGCCGGAAACTGTATTTGAACGCGCGCCAGACGGCGCAATCATCGGCCTTCAGCATCGTGGCGACCCACTTGCAGGGCGCACAAAGGGAACCAGCGCACTGGATGTGGCGCAGGCCTATGCGGCCGAAGTAGCAGGCCACTACCGGATATCGCCCGATCTTCTTGATCGACTGGGTGAACCTGTGACAAACAAGTTCGATCGCGAGGAGGGCAGCAAGCTTCGGCTGGAAGAAGCGAAGGCGGTCCAATCCTTTCTGATCTTCACCTTCCGTCAAACCCTTAACGGTATTCCCGTCTGGGAGCGCGGTCTGACATTGCGTATGGCTGGCGCCGACAATATAGTCACCGGATCGTCTTCGAGCATCGTTTCCGATATCGACCCCGGCAAAGTCTCCACCCCGCCGGCGGGCCGTGAAAAGCAAGCTGGCGCGGTCCTGCGCGAGGCCGCGAAACGGGCAAAGTTCACGAAGTTCAAGGTCAATGACATCCGTGATTTCGTCTACCGCTACGATGCGGGACATCGCTTGCCGCACAGAGAACCAGGCGAGATCGAAGGCGCCGAGTTGACGCCATTACCAAATATCGATCAGGTGCCAAAGGCCATCAAAGACGGCGACTGGCGTTTCGCGAGCCTTGTCCATTTCGGCTGCAAACTTCCCGACTATGGTGAGTTGAACTGGCGGGCACTAGTCGATTGGGAGACCGGCGCGGTGCTCTACATCCGACCGCTGGTGGGGTGTGTCTCGGGCTATGTCTTCACCGACGACCCGATATCCCTTTCGGGGGATTCTCAGCTTGATCCAACGGCGCCGGTCGCACTTTTGAATGCACAGCGCGAACTGGTGACGCTGGAACGACTAATTCTGCCAGGCGGCGGCGCGCCAGTGGAGTTAAGCGGCGAACTGGTGGCAGTGCGCGATCTCGATACTCCGAACATCGCCCCACCGACTGAAAACAGTGGTGCCGCATCGGTCTTCGACTATGCCGCCGATACCGACGATTTTGCGGCGGTCTGTGCTTATTACAACCATGACTTCTTATATCGTTTCGTCCAGTCATTGGGCTTTGATCTGCCCAGCTATTTCGACGGTGTGACCTTCCCGGTGGACGTCGATCACCGCTGGTTCAATCCCGCTGCAGGGCCGGTGAACGCCCAGGCACCCGGCAATGCCATAGGCAACGGCGTCCTACGGTTTCGCTACGCTCTGGCTGCCAATGGATCCACAGTTGGCATGGCCACAGACTCGCGCGTATCGGCGCATGAGTTCGGGCACGCGGTGTTGTGGGATCATCTCAGTTCGCCCAACTTCGGCTTTTGTCATGGCTTTGGCGACGCGCTGGCCGCAATCCTCTACGATCCGCAGGGCATCGCGCCGGACCGTTTCCGCACCTTTCCTTTCAGCAACTTGATCACCCGGCGATGGGACAGGTCAGTCGCTTCGGGCTGGGGCTGGGGCGGCACGATGGACGTGGGCGGGTATCTGTCCACCGAGATCAACGCCACCACGCTGGGCCGGATCTACCGGTCGCTGGGCGGCGATTCTCTGGATCTGGACGAAAGAATCCACGCCAGCCGGTACTCAGTATACCTAATTCTGCAGGCTGTACCGCTTTTGGCAGGGATTGTGCCCAACACGGTAACCGGTTTTTCCAGCGCGTTGCAGGAATCTGACCGGAACACTGCTCTGTTTGACGGTGCCGCTGGAGGCTGGGCGCACAAAGTGGTGCGTTGGGGCTTCGAGAAACAAGCGTTGTATAGCGGAGCCCCACCGGAGGTGGACGTCTTCATTGATGACGGACGGCAGGGTGAATACCCTTGGCACCAGCAAGACGACGCCCCTAGTATCTGGAACCGGCACCGCCCAGATGGAGTCAACAGCCACGAAACACCGCGCCGCTGCGTCGAGAACTACCTCTATGTCAGGATCGGCAATCGAGGCGATTGCCCAGCCGAAGCAGTCACTTTGTCACTGGCCCGCGCGACGGAGGGCAAGGGCGCCACGTGGCCGGATGACTGGAACCCGCTGGTAGTGGGAGAACCTATCGGCCAGCCAGTGCATTGCGGCGACGAAGTGATCGTCGGCCCGATCCCATGGTGCCCTGAGGACCTGTGCGAAGAACAAATTCTTGCGAGCGTAGACGCGCCGGACGACCGCAGCAATGTCGAGACGATCGCAGGCAGTCTGCCCGTCGCGCGGCTGGCGCTCGGCGACAACAATGTAGCCATCCGCCGTATGGAGGTGAACCGCGCCGATGATGACATTGATTGCTGCAAAAAGGAAGAACCGAAGATGACCTATCGTTACGCCGTTAAATTTGTCTGCGGCTGTTCCAAGGGCCGCATTTTGTCCCCGGGTCGTTATCACACGGCAATCAACATCGGTAACGGCAGCGGAGATCCGGTGCGTTTTCGTAAACGGGTTTCTTCGGCTTTGCCAAACGAGAAACCGGGCAATGTCTCTTCCAGGACAAAAAACAAACTCGGACCTTGGGAATCGATGGAGATCGATTGCGAGGATGTGGCGCGACACCTGCTGGTGGCCGAGTGCTGTTTCCTGAAGGGGTTCGTCTTTATTGACAGTAAGACACCGTTGGACGTTGTCGCTGTCTATACTGCGGCCCATGGCGAAGGCGAAGTGGAAACCATCGATGTCGAACCGGTCGTGCCTCGGCTGATCAAACAGACGCCGCCCCCGCCTCCTCCGCCCCCGCCTCCGGAAACGGAAGAGAAGCCGGATTTGATCCCGGTGCAGCCCTTCCGGCCCGGCCCACCACCTTTCCCGGCTTGGTATTGTGAGGAACCGCGCAAGTTGAGGGTCATTGTGCGCAATATTGGTAAAGGGGCCGCTGGACCTTCGACAACGCGGGTCGATTTCTTCCAGAGCGGCGTGGTGGTCGATCTGCCAACACCAGCGCTGGCTCCAAACGGCGGTGAAACCACCCTGTCGCTCGTCTTCCCTGACGACGTCAAAGGTGGCGAACAGATCCCCTTCAAGATCACCGTCAATGTCAATCCCGCTGATGGTGTAACGGAGACAGACACCACCAACAACAGCGACTCCTCCTCTTGCGGCCTGGCCAGCTAGGGCGTGCCGTGGATAGCCCGGGCCTGTATCGGCCCGGGCTGCGCGGCCACGAATTTTCAGTCGCACAACTCCATTGCGTTCAGGGTATTAGCCTCGTCCGCAGGGGTAGCTTTCGCACCCACAGCGAACGGTAGGTTCGACGGGCCGCAGCCCAGCGACCGAGTGTGGTGGTCAACAGCAGGTTTGGGCCGTACTTGCTGCTGCACTACGGCGATGTAATTGGCGGTGGTTTCCGTCGCTTGCCCGACAGCGCATTGCCCGCGATGGCCGCGAGTAGAACCCGCGCCGCCCATCAGAGTGTTGAAACTTGAGGTTTCCCCGAGAAAAAGCCAGACCCAGAGCGGACCAAGCAAGACTTCGTCCAGAGACAAGAGCGCGAGTTCTGCCGCGGGGAGGCTGCGCGAACCCAGCGTGTAGAGGATTAGACCGGCTCCGACCCCGGCCTAGAATACCCCCATGCCCATCGCGATGCCGCTGTCATTCAGACTTAGAACAATGGAGAGCCCGGAGCCAAGGCAGATCGTCAAGGTAATAACGATTGCGAAAAGACCCGAAAGGAAGACCGCTGGCAGCATCTCTCCAGTTCGCCCCCATCGCAACGCCACGGTGAAAACGGCGAACCAATTGCTGCAAGGCTGCCTTTAAGTGCGACGCTTCCGGACTTCTCGGCGACCATGATCGCGATCCCGCCAATGGCAATAACAATCGCGATCCAGGTTGCGAAGCGCACGCGTTTACGCAGAGCGATCCATCCTAGAAACGCGTTCATGAACGGTGCTGTCGCAAAGAGCAACATGGCTTTTGCAACCGAGGTGTTCTGAATCGCGTAAATCCCACCGAAATAGGCTGCGACGAGTGAAAGCCCTGCAACAACTGCAGGGAAGCCAACGCGGCGGATCTGAACAAAGGGGCTTTGCTGTAACGACACTGAGGTCAGCAACGAGCCCATTGCGTCGGATGCGCCGCTGGTTATTTATGCCCGAAGTCGGGAACGCAAATAAGTCAAATGAAGAAACTCTTACTCATCTTGCTTTGTTCAGTCGGAGTTTTGATAACCCTGCCGATAGTTCTGGTTATGGTTTGGTGGAGTTGGATTCACTTTGTTCAAAGCCCACGATTTGCTTCTACGTTCTTTGAGGACTTGCTAGAAATCGAAGACGTTGTTGAAAGCCGCCGGTGGCATTGGGGCAGTCACCCATGGGCTGACAACGTATTTGGTTGCTCCTATGCAATTGCAAATATCTCAAGGAACGCGTCATCAACCCCACCAGTGAACTGGCAAGCCGATTGGTTCCAAACACCAGTTGCCGTTCCTGACGGTCGCCATGAAACCCTTGGTGCATGCACCTATCTTTGGCCAGATGAGCTCAACGCTCGGCTAATCCGAGCGCATGACGAACCCGGTTCATATTATTTCTCCAACTCAGAGACTTTGTTGCTTTATTCACCCAAAGAGGGAATCGCTGCGAGTATACGCTTCGGGGATTAAGCCGCCATTGGAACAAGAGTACCAAATGGCAGTAATGTCCGGATAGTGTTGAAAAAGTTGACGTTGGAGCGGCCGTTGGGCGAAGACCCAAAGCAGCTGGGCCGTTCCTCTCAGCCTATTGGTTTTAGTTGCGGAACCCGCTTGGCGAGTTTCCTTAGGTTCTGTGCTGTGGCTGCGAGTTGGAACTGTTCGTATGCACCTTTGGGTCCTCTCAGCCGCATCATCGGCACACCTACGTATCGCTTCAGATGAGCGAAGAGCATCTCGACTTTCCGCCTTTGGATGAACGAGGTCATGTAGGCATCTGTTTTGCGGATGTCGCGCGCAACATCTCGGGCCGCTTCGTGGACGGACCGCATCACGCGTCGTCCGGGATCACTTGGGCAGCATTGCGGCTTCAGAGGGCAGGCATCGCAATCGTGCTTTGAGGCGCGGTAACGGATGAACCCGTCTTTGCCGCCGTTGGGCTTTCGCGGCTTGGAGAAGTTCCGACGATATGTCCGCAATTCTTTGTTGCCTGGGCATGTATAGCTGTCGGTCGCGGGGTCGTGGGCAAAGTCTTCACGCGAGAATGTGCCGTCCGTCCGTTTGGATTTATCCCAGACCGGAATGTGCGGAGCGATGCCGCGCTCTTCCACCAACCAGCCCAACATCTCCGCTGAACCTTAGCCGGCATCGCCAACTGGTTTGTCCGGGGTCATGCTAAAGCGGTCTGTGATCCGGTCGATCATACGCCTTGCGGCAAAGGCCTCAGCGGTTCGGATCGGAACAGATGGCTCAACATCAACTATCACGGCATTGTCCAAATCCACCATATAGTTGGTGGAATACGCAAAGAAGGCTGCTCCACCATCTGCCCCCGTCCAGCGCGCCGCAGGATCGACAGGCGAGATGTATTTGGGAACGACTTTGGTCGAGGCTCCGAATGCCGCGTCATCAAGTGTCCCGAGATATTCCTCAACGACGCGGGTTGTCAGGTTGGATGGCAGACCTTCCTTGCTTTCAATCCCGCGTGTCTGGTTCGCATTCGCCGGGATCAGGCTGGCATCGACACCAAAACTCTCGCCGCCAACCAAGCCCTCATCAATGCAGCGCTGCAAAACTGTCTCGAAGAGGTGTCGGAACAAACCACTCTCCCGGAAGCGTCCATGTCGATTTTTGGAGAAGGTCGAATGGTCAGGCACCGGGTCGGTCAGATCGAGCCTGCAGAACCACCTGTACGCCAGTTTGACATGCACCTCTTCGCAGAGGCGGCGCTCGGACCGAATGCCTTGGCAATGGCCCAACAACAGCATCCGGATCATCTACTCGGGATCAATCGAAGGACGACCATGCGTGCTGTACGATGGTGCCAGAAGCGGTCGAACGTCAGATAGATCCGGAAAACGATCAATGCCACGTAGCGGGTGATCTTCGGGCACAAATTCCTCGATTGAAAACGCGTAGAACAGCGCACCCTGCGCCATATGCCTCGGTCCCATCATCGCCGCACCTCCACTCTCAAAACCAGTGAATCAGCGCAAGACCCACCAATCAAAAGACTTTTTCAACACTATTCGGACATTGCGGCCGTTCCCAGCAACCATAAGAATGGCTGGTATGCAGCCCGGACCGGACGTTCCCAATTTAGTTTTGCAAATCCCGAGAAGCGCCACTTTCCGGGCATTTGCCGCATGTGCAGCTTGAGTTGCTTTGCCGGTGGCTTTGTGCCCGAAGACAATTTCAAACTTCGCCGTCCCTACTAAGTTCGGCTCCGACACGTGTGCTGATAGCTACAAGATTGCGTTAACCTAGAAACTTCGAGAAACAACGCAGATTTGATCATGGATGGATGTGCCATCCATGATCTATCTGCACCTGATCAGCGGTCGATAACTACCTTAAGAGCCGGACAGTTCAGCGGCAGTATCAGCAAAAACTCCCTCGAAATCTGTTGCTTCACGCTCCGTTTGACCGCCGTGCTTCAAAAAAGCCGCGATTATCGCCTGGGTTTTGCCTTCTCTGGCCCTTTCCAGGAAATGGCAAAGCTCTAGCTCTGCGCCTGCGGCTTCATCCCTGACGGACACTGCAACAATCTCCTTGTACATCACGATGTCTCGCAGTTCCAAATTTCGGATCGCACCAAGAATTGCTTCAAGGAAAGTTTCCATCTCTGCCCTGGGCACAAATTTGGTGATGACATTCACCGCCTCTGCTTCTTCGGACGTAAGGTCTGCACCTGTCAGCAGAGCCTGGAGTGCTTTGTTCTTCCCCATACGCCGGGCAAATTGCACTGCACCTTGCCCGCCCGTCGGAATGTTGACGCCTATTTCCGGTTGGGCAAAGGCTGCGTTCTCAGTGCCGTAAGCGAAGTCGCAAGCCATGATGAACTCGTTGCCACCTCCGCGAGCGATCCCGTCTACAACAGCAACAGACACTTGCTTCATGGCTTTGATGTTGTTGATCATATGGCTAAATTCGATGATTCCTGCCTGACCACCAGGAGTGCCGTTGATCGTGTTCAGATCAAGATGAGCAACAAAGAAATGCGGGTTCGCCGACTTAAAGACGACCGCCTTTGTTTCCCGGTCGTCTTTAAGCGACAAGATGAATGCATTCATCTCATTGATGACGTCTACCGTCCAGATATTCGCTGGCGGGTTGTCGATGACCACCGACGCCACACCGCCTTGCGTTTTGATATGCAGCTTGCTCATTTGGAGGCTCCTGAGTGTTCTTCCATAGACTTGTTAAGTTGCCGGCTTCCGCCGTGGCTTCACGGTTGATGGCTCCGGCGGGGTTACACATAGAGCAATTTATACAGTTGTAAAGTCTTTTGCTTTACGGATGGGATATCTTGATATTCGAAAGTAGAAGGAATATCTGCGTAAGCGGCTGAAAAGCCGTATCAACTGCGCGAATCTGCTAAACATGGAGTTTTTTTGTGGTGGCATCCCGAGATCGTTTAGCCGATGTAAGTGAGCGAGCGCGCGCGAAGGTCGGCAAGTTTGCCAATCGCCAGGCGGAGCTCGCTGATGCCGCGCTGACAACTCTTGCTGAGCTGGGTTATGCTCGAACTTCTTTGCGCGATATTGCGGAAAACACCGAGTTCTCGCATGGTGTGCTGCGTTATTACTTCAGCAACAAGAATGACCTGATCATCCAGTGCATCCGGCAGTACAAATCAGTGTGTGTGCGCCGCTACGATATGGCCACTGAGCAAGCTGACACACCGGAAGGTCTTATTGACGCTTTTATTGAAAAGCTAACCGAAACTCTATTGAAGGAAACAAAACTACACCGTCTTTGGTACGATCTCCGTTCACAGGCGCTGTTTGACGATGTTCTTCAGAATGACGTGCAGCAAATCGACCGAGACTTGGAGGACATGATTTGGCGGATTGTTGAGCGCTATGCGCTTCTGAAGAACGGTTCCCCAATCCTCTCATCCCGAGCAATTTACGCGGCTATCGATGGCCTTTTCCAAGAGGCGCTGGCGCGTGTTGTTTCCGGTGATGCGAACGGTGTTGCCGAGCTGGAGAATGAGTTGCGTAAATTGTTACCGGTGATTGTGATGGCTCGCAAATAAGGCGCCGAGACTGCAATTTACCTTCAATGTGATGGCCCAGATTATGTGTAAATACCGTTTGCCGCTCGATGTTCAATGACGCCCATGCTGCCTCCATCAAAACGTGCACTTTAGACGCTATCGGGATGATCCGACCAGCAAGATGAGGTTGACGAAAGACACGCTGCATTAGCGAGGGAGACCTACCAGGCAATACCTGCTTCGGACATCAATTACTGATCGCAACCCAATGCGGACGTGCGCAACCAAGCTTCGCAAACTCGGAAAAACACAACGAAACTGCCAGTTGCAGAGGCTGAAACGACGGTGGCGACCAACCAATTCAAGCCGTCGACTAATCTGTTTAACGTCGCACTACAACTTCTCCAAACTGATCCGACGAAGACCCTTTTTCTGAGCGGTCATTTGGCTCGACCACATTTACTTGCTTCGGAACTTGGTCGGTGTCATTCCGGTCTGGCCTCGAAAAAAGCGGGTGAAATGGGACTTGTCAGAATAGCCGAGCATCAGACCGATCTCCGCAATTGTCATCTGGTCTTCTTTGAGGTGTTCCTTGGCGACATCGACACGCAGCCGTTTGATTTCACGGGATAGCGTTGTGCCTTGTTGCTGAAGCGCTTTCAGAAACCGTCCCGGCTGTATTCCCAGTAATCCAGCCACCACGTCTGGTCGTAAATCGGTTCCATCCAGTTTGTCGCGTAAGACAGAGCGCAAAGCTGCCACCACGGTTACTTCTTCCTCTTGTTGAGGTGAGGCTATGGGCTTGGCAGAGCCCTCAGCGACATGATGCAAAAACAACCAATCCAAAGGAAAACTAATTTGCATTCCGGGATCAGTCCCAAGGCCAACCTCGATCCCTTTGTAGTCGATGGGCAGACCATTGATGTATCTGCTTTCCCATCGCACAAGCGAAGAGTCCCAAGAATCTCCGACGACGGTCTGCAATAGGCGTACATAGATTGCGGCACCAAAACCGGTCACCTGAACGGGGGGGACAGTTGGTTCCTGTTGTCTCTCGATACGATAAGTCGCTTTGTCTGCTTCAATGACGAGGCTGTGCCGCACAGAATTGGATTCCTGCGGTACGAGCCCAACAAAGCGAGTAAAAAACTCGAATAGCGTTTCTGTTGATTGCAAGGCTTGAGCGAACGGCGGCCATCCTTGTAGGTCGAACGTCTCCCCTACATTCAGTCCTAGGTATCGATCCCCTGATACTTCTGAGAAGGCATTCACCAAACCGTAGACCAGCTCTGAGTGAACGAACACAGATGGGTCAGACAACAGTTCAGCTTTCAAGCCGACCTGATCCAATGCTGGTTGCGGATTGATTTTACGTTCGGTGAGATATTGCAGAAACGGAGCTGCTAAGGAGAGGCGAATAAAGCCCTCGCTATGCTCTTGAGAGGTGGAGTTGAAAGGCAAGCTCGTCACCCTTGTGATGATTAGTAGCTTTGATTGGTGGCCATTTTTACGATCACATTCGAACATGCCAATTCAAAAGTGGCAACCGAGGCAAAGTTTTCCGGACTACAGTTGGCAAAACATGAATATGAAGGGAGTACTTATGTCCGGTCTACGAATGTCGCTTTGCTCGACGGTAATTGTCGCTGCAGGTCTTTCTTTTTCAGCGTCCGCGCAGGCTCAGGATCAAGAAGAACCCCAAACGTTGTTTACCAACGTGCACATCTTCGATGGCGTGAATGAACAGCGTATCGAGAATGCCAGCGTATTGGTCGAGGGCAACCTGATTAAGGCCGTATCAACTGAAGTGATTGATGCCCCCAATGCTACGGTTATTGACGGAGAGGGACGGACACTGACCCCCGGGTTTATTGAACTGCACGCGCATCTTATGCTGATGGGACCGACGCTTCCAGCGATGGAGGCCAACACGACCTGGGAAGATTTTGCCATACACGGTGCGCAGATGGCCGAGATGTATCTGATGCAGGGTTTCACCACTGTCCGGGATGCTGGTGGCGCTAATGGTGGACTACGTAGGGCGATAGACTCGGGGCAAATCGAGGGTCCTCGTTACTATCCATCTGGGGCGTTTATCGGAACACGCGGTGGTCACGCTGACTTCGCGAATTTCACAGCACCACCTGGTTCGGAGACAAACATGGGTCGGCTGAACATGGCTCAGGAGGTCAGTGGTGTTGATGACGTCTATAAATTCGCACGGAACAACTTTCGAATGGGCGCGACGCAATTGAAATTCATGCAATCCGGTGGTGTCGTGTCCGCATTCGACCCTTGGCAATTGCTGGCCGGGTCGCCCGAAGAAATCAGAGCCGCCGTCCAGGTCGCGAATGAATATGGCAGCTATGTCATGGCGCATTCCTATCGCAAGGAAGCAATCCTGAGTGCGCTCGACGCAGGTGTTATGTCAATCGAACATGGTTTTTCTTTTGACTGCGAAATTGCCGAAGTCATGAACGAGAAGGGTGCGTACATTACAACAAACCTAACGGCATTTGACCCCGGCCTTCTTGATATTCCGGCTGTGGCGAACGTTCCGGCGAGCCTTGCCAAGGCAAAGTCTGCCTCGGCCACATTTGCAGGCTATATCGACAATATGAAAGAATGCCCGGTGAAGCGGGGGTTCCAGACAGACTGTGTTGGTTCGGTAGAGGCGTGCAATATCCAGATTGCCTACGAAAAACACTTAAACAATGATTTTTTTGGCCCCTATACGTCCATGGTCACGCTGACATCGACGGGCGGTGAAGTTGTCGCTCTGTCAGGGGATTTTATGAACCCGTATACCGCTGGAAAACTGGGTGTGATCGAGGAAGGGGCCTATGCGGACATCCTGCTGATCGACGGTAACCCACTAGAAGACTTCTCAGTAGTGGGAACTGGTGATCAGTGGTTTGGCGCCGACCCGAGGCCTGAAAGCCCTGATACGATCCGGCTGATCATGAAGGACGGCGTCATCTACAAGAACACACTGGATTGACCTGCCTAAGTAGCCGGAGAGTATTTATGCACCATTGGTTTCGCTCCGTAGTATTTGCAGGGTTCGTTTGGTTGGGACAGTCTGCCAATGCGACGCCTGAAACCGCGTTGGACTGGGCAGACCTCCCGGACCCATCCGTGCAGGTCTTTGAGGACCCCTATCGGGACCTCAGCCCCGAACAGTTCGACGACGTCCTTTTCGTTGTGCGGATGCGTGGCAGGCTGCAGCAGGACGCTGGCAGCGCGGAAGAAAGACTGAAATGGCAGGAGCTTCTGACCGAAACCGAGGATGCCTTGGCGGGAGTTGGCGTTGATGTCGATTGGCTGCTCGATCAAAGAGAGATTGTGAAAGAGCGGCGAAGAAAGGCAGGAACGAGCGGAAATCCTCAACTCGATGGTCAAACAATAACAATCGCGGGCTTTGCCATTCCGGGCCCGAGCGATCCAGACGGGCGATCTGTGGCGTATCTAGTGCCAGAACGAGGTATGTGTAGCCACATGCCCCCGCCCCCGCCCAACCAAATGATCCGCGTGCGGTTGAATGGCGACTGGACGCCCAGCTATTTCCACGAACCAGTTCGGCTGACGGGCACGCTGACTATCGATCCCACTGTCCAGAATATGATGGTTGTGGACGGTCTCATGCCTATGAATGCGACATTCCAGTTGGATACGGAACGTGTCGAAACTCTGGAAACCGAAGCAGACGGGCTGGAATGGAAGCAGCGCGCCGCTGATCGTATCCGAGCTGCGGGCAGTCGCAAGACCGGCGGGGCAAAGGCGTCTGAATGATAAGACTTCTCGTTGTCGCACTGAGTATTGTCTTTGCTGGCGCAGCGTCGGCACAGGGATTATCCGGGCCATCTTCCGTCGAAGCTGATCTAGAGCCCGGAGATGGGCTGACCGACCCACAATATCGTTCCGATTTTCCACGCAATATTGCGCCGGGTTGGTTTCAGTTGAAAGACCGACTGGCTGAGGGTGGGTTTCGCTTCAACATTGATTACCTAGCGTTGGGCCAAACCACGAACGCGGATCTGGGGGCGGTCGAAGCTGCCAGCGGAATTGCGCGGTTCTATGGCAATTGGCAGGCGACTGAACGGGGGTCTCTGACATTCAAGATCGAAGACCGGCACAGTTATACCGATATTGCCCCGCAATTCCTTGGGCTAGATGGTGGAGCCCTTTCGATCACAGGGACAGCCTTCAACGATAATGGTCTACTGCTGACCAATCTGTTCTGGACCCAAAGGGCCGAGAACGGCTCGTGGACGCTGCAAGTCGGGCAGATTGATGTAACAGACTTTGTGGATATCTACGGGTTGGTAAGCCCCTACAGTGGTTTCCAAAACCTGTCTTTCAACACCAACCCTACACTTAACGCGCCTAATCCAGGCCTTGGTATTGCCGGAGGCTTAAAGCTGAGCGAGAACCTCTACGCCGTTGCGAGCGTCTCAGACGCAAACGCCGATCCGTCTGATCCAAACTTTGATGTGTTTAGCGATGGCAATCTCTTCAAGTCACTCGAGCTTGGTTACACCTCCGGCTTCGATCGCATCTACTTCGACAACATCCATTTGACCGTCTGGCATGCGGATGCGGCTGACGATGGTAGCCGTCCAGAAGACTACGGCGCTGCGTTTTCAGCTGCATGGTTTGTTAACAATAAATGGATGCCATTCTTTCGGGCTGGGGCTTCGAAGGGGACCGCAGCGCTCTATGATCGGTCCGTTTCCGCGGGTCTTGGCTACTACGGTCGCAATACCGATCTGGCCGGGTTGGGCCTGAACTGGGCTGAGGCAAGAGGCATCGACGATGATCAGTTCACACTCGAAGCATTCTACCGTTTTTCAATCTCACCCGGACTGCAGGTCACACCATCGGTACAATTCGTTCTCGACCCGCTTTTGAACCCCGATCAGGACCAAATAACTCTGTTCGGTCTAAGAACCCGGATCGTTTTCTGATTCAACCTTTATCCTATTTTGATGGATACCGATCGGAGCTGTCTCAGCAATTGGCAAGTCTACATCTCTTCCGCCGAGTTAGCGATCCATTCATCTATCACTTTCTGATTACAGTTGGCATCGGTGAGTCCTCAGCCGAATAGAAGCCGTTTCCGAAATTTCTGGGCATATATTCTGCATGAATCCGACGCGGTCGGGATCAACTCCAAGGGGGTCGTTGCAAATGAAATAGCCGATGGTCGGCTGATGAGGTTGCCGATTAATACAAAACTGACCCAGGGGCCTGTGGGCTTAATGACAAGACCAGATGTTTCCGAAACGTCAATTCAGCAGGTACTTCGGATAGCAGTTCAAAATGTGAATATGAAAGCATAAGCTGAAGGATTGGATGCCCCTCCTGCCGGTTAATATTGAACCGGAGCGCCCTATGAGGGTCCCGATAGAGAGAAATAACCGATGGAAAGCATACACATTTTATGCCCTCCGATCCTCCCCCCACGCCCAAGCATCAGGACCGCGCTGACGACGTCATCGTACAAGCGGAGTGAATGTCTGCTCTCGGAAGCCAGCCGAGAACACCATTTGTGCCGATGCACTCGGCGGCAGTGAGCCCAAAACCGACTAGCGTCACATCCGGTCGCCTTCTCACAGCGACCAAAATTTCAAACGTCCAGTCAGTTTCACCACTGCAGCAGGCTCGGTTTTTGGGCCTCAAAGCCTTTTGTCGTGGGAAAAAGCGAGCGCATCCGAGCAATAATTTCGATGTCACCATCCAGCATTGTTTGGACCGTGTTCAACCAGTTCTTAAAAGCTTCAGAGTCCCAGTGATCCTGAATGGCTGCTTCGTCCCGGAACACTTCGTAGAAATAGAACCGATTGGGATTTGCCATGTCCACCATGATCTGAAACTGGAAAACCTCTGCCTCTTCGCTGACAACACTTTGCGCTTCAAAGATGCTGGCGTTCAAAAAAGACTGCCGGTGCTCAGGTTTGACATTAACTGCGAAGAACCCGCCGCGCATTCCATCATCCATACTTAGCCTCCTTGACCGTGCGTAAACCCGCCTAATGGCACCAAACGTTTCACCGCCGCCTGATGACGTGAACCTTCTCCACTGCTTTAGCCAACACTAACCTAGGCGGATTTAATATTCGCGTCTGCACCATCCCATCCTAGTGCAGATGATAACTCATGCGACATTTCGATGAGTGCTTGGCCGATCTTAACCCGCATAGGAGGGGTAAACACCCGAACGGAGGCTGTGGCGCCAATGGACAACGTCGAACCAACACCTGTTTTGCCCAATGTAGTTGCGACAGAGCTTATACCTCTTTCCAGCTCCTCGACACATTCAGCGTACCCTTTGGCCCGAATGGATTCGAGTTCTTTTGCCAGTTCTTTTCGGCTGGTAATGGTGCGTTCGGTGTACCGTTTGAGCTGCCCGTTCAGTTCGTCATGAGACAGCAGCTCTGGAGAAACGGCGGCAATTGCCTTGGCGCAAGAGCACGCGTGCATGGGCCGTTTGCCCACACCCGGGTGAAGATAAGACACGCCCGTTTCTGGCGTGGCCACGTGAATGATCTCGACCCGGTTGCCGCGCAGTCGGGAAAGAAAGAACGCAGCCCCGTAGTCTCTGGCGCCCTTGGCCAGGACCGGCGCAATCACTTCTAGAAGCGCAGGATCAGAATGATCACTCCGGGTGATACGCTTCAATCGGGCTCCAATGGCAAACTCCCCACGCGCAGATGTCTGCAACAGTCCGGACGAAACAAGATCCTGAACCAGTCTATAGGCCGTTGGCTTGGGGAGATCGGACTGCGCACAAATCTCCGCGACTGTCGCACGCCCTTTTTGACCTACGATTTCCAATATCAGAGCTAAACGTTCTAGATGCATTTTTCTCACTATACGATAATAGCATTTTCGATATACGATACAGTTATCGTGATCAAGGGAGGGTTCAACGATGGATGGTGCATGTTGCGGACCGGGCTACGCTAGCCCGCAAGAGGCAATCCAGGCCCCGCGTGAGAAGCTTCTTTACACGATTGCGATTTATACAGGCACGGGCATTCAGAAGCCCGACTATCTTGCGACAGTCGATGTAGACCCGGAAAGCCCAACTTATTCTCAGGTAATCCACCGGCTGGAAATGCCCGGGATCGGGGATGAGCTTCATCACATGGGCTGGAATGCCTGTTCGTCCTGTCACGACGACGGCTCAATGTCGCGAAAGTACCTGATCCTGCCTGGCGTGCGTTCTAACAACCTTCACATCGTCGACACCGCCACCGACCCACGCGCGCCGCGGCTGCACAAGGTTATTGATGGGGCCGAGATTAAGGCCAAGGTCGATCTGTCAGGGCCGCATACAGTGCATTGTTTGGGCTCTGAGATCATCATTTCCTTTCTTGGAAACGCCAAGGGCGAAGCTCCGGGCGGCTATCTGCATCTCGATAAAGAATTCAACATCGTCGGCCGCTGGGAGAACTCGATGGGCGGCATCAAGTTCGGTTATGATTTCTGGTACCAGCCCCGTCACAACGTGATGGTGAGTTCCGAATGGGCCGCGCCCAACACCTTTATGCCGGGTTTCGATCTGGAAGAAGTTGGCCATCTGAAATACGGGCGCGAGTTGCATTTCTGGGATTTCGAAAAACGCGAACCAGTCGAAAGCTTCTATCTAGGCGAAGACGGGCTGTTGCCGTTGGAGGTCAAGTTCCACCACGACCCCGACAGCACGCATGGGTTTTGTGGGGCCGCGCTGTCGACCAACGTCATTCACTGGTGGAAAGACAGCGACGACGTGTGGAAGTGGGAAAAGATCATCGACGTTGATAACGAGATGCACCCGGAATGGCCGATCCCGCTGCCAGGAGTGATGTCGGCGATACTGATCTCGATGGACGACAAATACCTCTATCTCAACAATTGGCTTCATGGCGACATGCGCCAATACGACATCACCGACCCGCATAATCCCAAGCTGACCGGCCAAGTATACATGGGGGGGCTTTTGGGCAAGGCGCCGGCCGTTAATGGGGTTGAGGTCGCTGGCGGTCCACAGATGTTCCAACTCTCTCTCGACGGACGCAGGCTCTATGTCACCACCTCGCTGTTTTCGACTTGGGACAACCAATTCTATCCCGAGATCCGCGAAAAGGGCGGAGTAATGGTCATGATAGATTGCGATCCTGAAAACGGCGGCATGAAGATCAACGAGGACTTCATCGTAGATTTTGGGAAAGAGCCAAATGGCCCCTCGCGCTGCCACGAGAGCCGGTATCCAGGCGGTGATTGCACAAGCGACATTTGGCTATGACAACGCATACTGTGACGATCGCCAACAGGGATGGCGCGACATATGAGGTGAACGCACGACGCCCACTTCTGGACACGTTACGCGAACAGGGGGTTGATCTGCCCTTCGGCTGCAAATACGGCGGCTGCATTACCTGCGCCGCGAAACTTAAAACAGGCACGGTGGATCAGCGCCGACAGGTCGCGCTGAACAATAGGCAGATCGCCAACGGCTACGTAATCCTCTGCGTGGCACGCGCGACGTCCGACATCACCTTGGAGATCGGGGTTGAGAGCCATGACAAGCTTTACCGCAATCCGTTCCTCGATCCGCTCAAACCCCACGAACTCAAGGCAGACATTGCGACGCCGAAGGAAGGTTAACCGATGCCCGAAGCAGATTTCGACCGTATGTATGATTACGACCCCAAGTATCTCGCCGAGATCTTGAAGTCGGTCAAAACCATTGCAATGGTTGGTGCAAGCGCCGACAAAACGAAATTTAGCTACGGCGTTCTGCGACAGCTCAGCGAAATTGGCTACGACATTCTGCCGGTAAACCCTAACCCGAACGTCAAGGAAATCAGGGGCCTGAAGGTCTATCATTCACTCGAAGAAATCGACAAACCCGTTGACATGGTGGATGTCTTCCGCCCCAAGGAAGAACTCTTTGGCTTTGCCGAAAAGGCCATCGCGATCGATGCCAAAGTTCTTTGGGGACAGATCGGCGTCTACGACGACAAAGCAGCACAGCTCGCCGAGGATGCCGGCCTCAAAGTTGTGATGAATCGATGTCCGAAGATTGAACTCTTCCGGCCGTTTTGGAAGCCCCGCCTCGATCTGAAGATATGATGGATCCTGATGGAATGTGGTTTATTGAGTAGCCAAACAGGGGGCACCAGGAAAGTTTTTCTCCGAGGGTTAAAAAAAGAAGCTCTCTTCGTCCAAGTTGGGGTTTTCGTGCTCAACCTCAAAATGGCCGCTTTGTCCGCGACCTGTAAATCCGCTGTCTGATCCTCGCTGCGGTCCGCATGAATGACCAGTCTTTCCGCTGCGCAGCGGCATTTAATTTCTCGCTCGCGCGGCATACTTTACGCTGCGAGCGCGCGCAGCAAGAAAATCGAATTCACAGTTCGGGCTCGCTCCGGGCATTCTCTGCGGTGTGTTCCGACTGGAAGCAAGAGCCCTGAGCCGTCATTGCCAACCGAACTGACTGCTGCGGTTGAACTCGGTTGGTGTCAGCCCAAAGCAGACAAAGCTGCAATGTTGCCAGACGACGATGGCTGACCTTCATCGTAGGGCCACCAACGAACAGAGAGGGCGCTAAGCCGTCGCTCGCCACTTCTACAGCCTAGGCATCAATCTGCGCATGCTTTTGCGCATAAAGTGGACTTTGCGACAAAAGGATACTTCCTTGACTCTACGCCTTATAAGAACCACAAGAATGCATTGGAGAAGTTAATTCGTCGTCGCAGTGCTGCCGACTTCGATGATCCAATGGCCTTCCAAAAACCTGTAGCATGTGCCCCAGCATAGGAACGGGTTCCGCTAGGGTGTTCGGAACGAACTCGTTACTCGCAAACTTTTGCAATTGTTTCCTGATATTTGTCAGACGACGAACGACACATGAAAGCAGGCGATACATGAACAATATATGGCTCATCAACTGCGTGTCTGATGCCTGATAGGTCCGGCCCCAGACACCACTCTAACCAGACTTCAATCATATATATGCGAGATGTTTCGTGTTTGATCTTGACATTACTCGTGTTGATTTCAGGAACGCAGCTTTCAGCTCAGGTAGCGCCTGAAAACACATATTTGACAGGCAGTTCCTATGGACGTGGCTGGGAATGCAATCACGGATTCCAGCGTATTGGGGATATTTGTGAGGAAATAGCAATTCCTGAAAATGCCTTCCTCGCTTCAACAGGAGATCGGTGGACCTGCAATCGATTGTTTCGACGTATTGGTGAAGAGTGTGAGGAAGTGATTGCACCGGAAAACGGGTTCGTTGATACCCGATTTGGTGTGCAAGAAATACATTGCAACTGGGGATTTCGCAAAGAGGGCCGGAACTGTGTTGCTATCGAAGTCCCTCTGAACGGTCGCCTGACCGAAAAGAACAGCGTAGATGGTTGGGTATGCCTGAGAGGGTTCAATGCTACGGAAAGTAGCTGCGAACCTGTGGCAGTTCCTGATCACGCATACCTCACGTCTGACACCTATGCCGGATGGAAATGCGAGCGTGGTTTCCGCACAATCAAAGGCAAATGCATGGCAATCATCGTCCCATCAAACGCTCATTTAAACCGACGAGGCGATAGATGGGAATGCAATCAACCCTTCAATCGCCAGAACGACAAATGCGTTGAAAATTTGTCGCGACATTAGGCTGTTGTAAGCCGCCGCCGCCACGAAAGAGCCGGAAGGATCAAACTGTGACTCTAGATTCGATTGACGAAAAATTGGGCAAAAAGCTCAAAGCCGAAAGGGCTCGCCGCCTAACTTACGGAATCAAATTATTTATCGCGTCAGTGGTGCTCGTAGCGACGGTTGTTGTGGTGGTGTTCCTCTGATGCGCAATAGAGCCCCTAAAGTCAGTCTTCAAAACGCAAAAGCGTCAGTTCTTGGTCGGGAACAGCGAGAATTTCAGGACCGCAGTGTTCGAAAATCGCAAAATGCTGACGTATCTGGAGTTATTGAAGAAGAGTTCGGAAGGTACTTAATAAAAGCGGGTATTTTGAGCGGCAACAGCGTTGCGCGGGCGTTCCCCAAGCCACCTGCCAAGACGCAAGCCATGATTGCCGACGCTATTGGTGAGACTCCGGCAATGGCTATTGAGGCGTTGAAAGAAATTCTTGAAGAACGTGATAAGAAGCGCTGCGATCAACGTCGTTTGGAAGGAAATTCTGGCACGCTTGTTCCCAGCGAACGGGAATACACAGAAGCCTTGCGCCAAGTCAGGTTTACACCGGCGCAGATCACTATGCTCAGAGCACTCTCAATCGCTGGGAAGAAAGGCCTGACTATTGGTCAACTATCTCAGGCTGCTGGTTACAAATCGCGCGAGACATCCATCAAGGCCTTCAAAAAAGCAGGGCTGTTGATCGCGGAATATCTGGACCTCAATCTTCCCGAAACCGTATCGGAACAGAATGATAGTGCTGCACAAATCGTGGCCTTCTCTCATATCGAAAGTGACGATAAACCAGCGACTTGGATCATGCATAAGGAACTGCACTGCGCTGTTCGTTCGGTACTTTGATGTACGTACCAGCGCGCGCGTTCAAAGGGAAACCCGAACTGGACCAAATGCACGAAAGGTTGCACAGGTAGCTTATGCTGGAGAAAAGACCGTACCCGCTCGAATTGATCTACGTACCTGTAAAGCGTGCAAAAACACTTGATCAAAACAAAGTTCTGACGCTTGCCGAAGATATATTGAGGAACGGCCAGTGTACCCCGATCCAATTGCGCGCCGACAATAAGAGGTTCGTTTTGATCGAAGGTCTACACCGATTGGAGGCCATTCGCGCCCTCGGCGGTGACACAATTGAAGCCTACCTAGTACGTGCCAGGCTACACTGACAGTTCCTTGGCACCGGCAGATTCCCGACCTCTGTTCAGAATCCAGCGATCGAACAGCAGAGTAGGTTCGGTTGCTTGCCCGCCCCTACCCTGCCCGCTTGATGCCACCAATTTTAAACTCCTGGTTTCAGTAATCCGCGCCCTGCCGAGTATCCCAGAGACGCAAAATTTCTATCTGGGTGGGCATTACACGATAGATCAGCGTGAATGGGGTTTGCGGCACTGAAAGCTCCCGTATGTCTCGGCGTGTGTCACTCGGGTGACCTGCATAAGGGTTGGCTGCAAGAGTAAGCTGAATGGCTTTGAGTTGAGCTCGTGCCCTTTCGCTTCCTTCAGGAAAAACTGACGTGTAGTAGTAACGGAACCACTGAATGTCCCGGGCCGTATCTTCGAGAAATATAATCTTCATTGGCTATTGGATTGCCCGCTTGCTACCGGAGCGGAAAGTTCATTCTCGGTATCCCAGCTGTCTATCCAGGCATTCATTTCGTCTGCCGTTATGAACTTGCCTTGGTCTGCTTTTTCAACGGCCGCATCAATGGCTGCACGTTTAGCAGCCTTGGATTCTAACATCATTCTAATTGCCCGTACGGCGAGTTGTGCAGGCGGTCGATCTTCGATCGCAGCTTCCCGTTCCAGGGTCTTTTTCAGGTCTTCATCGAGACGGATTGAATATGGGCTGGTACTCATCGCAATCACCTGTTTCCGTATTGTAGTACAATGTAATACATTGGCATTCAATTCACAATAGACCGATGGGATGTGTCGCAAACTTTCTTGGAGCCTTCAAAACTTGGGGAATTATTCTGTTGGCATTCAGTTTAACACCAATCTCCGGCTGAATCTGGGCGCCAATTGACCGAAAACCTCGAAAGTCGCCCCCAATTTACCCATTCACTTGATGAGCATAGGAATAATATTCCTCGCAAAAAAAACTTTGCAACACAACCGCGTTCATTACGGGTGGGCAGTAACGGAACAATTCTGAGAGCCACCTTGACCACCGCATCATGCAAGGGTGGATTTACTTTGGATCGTGATGCACTCTGGAAACCCACGCTCGGGTAGGAGTAACCAGAATGCCCCAATACAACGATTTGTTCGAACTCTCGGTCGAGGACATCGATCTGATTGAAGTATCCTTGCGGCGTGCACTAACTTCATTGTCGGTTGGAGCCCCTGGTGAAAGCGAAGACGAAAAGAAAGCACGGAATGACAGCTTGCACCGAATTCAGGATCTGCTTGGGCGGCTGCACGATCAGAAGATATTCTATCGACCTAAGTCGGGTGTGTATGTCGGTGGTTGACTAGTGGTCCAAACAGATCTGACGTGCTAACGCGAGCTAGGCGATCCAAGGGTCGGAACACGTCCGCGCAGGCGGGCGTCGACCTGACAACGTCCGTTGTGAGCCCTGTGTGACCGATGCAGCATTCTGCATGCATGGCAGCAAATATGATCTTTTACTCAAGGAGCTAAAATTTGCTGACGGGTCGTCAATTCGGCAGTAAGCCGTCCCAAGTTGTCGTTCTCCATGGTGGCCCCGGAGGTGCAGGAGAAGTGGAACCGCTGGCCCGAGAGTTAGGGCGAAGAGGTTATTCCGTATTGGAACCGCACCAAATCAAGAATTCAGTGCAGGCTCAAGTGGACGAGCTACGATGCCAGATCGAGCTTTCCTGCAAATCACCAGTTGTCATCATCGGATGGTCTTGGGGTGCATGGTTAGGATGTTTGTTTGCGGCTCAGAACCCAAAACTCAGCAAGACGCTAGTTCTGGTCGGAAGCGGGCCCTTTGAGGCCCAATACTTAGATCAGATCAAGACATCCAGAACAGCCCCCCTCTCAAAAAAAGAGAGTGCAGAGCTCGCGTCACTACGACCTGAGAGCGGTGATCCGCAGCAAATCGCGCGTCTGATTGAGCTTTACGACCTTGCAGATACGTTCCGGCGCGACACCACTGACATACCTCATGTTGATTTCGATATCTCTATCCATGAGGAAGTATGGAGAGAGGCCAGCGCTATGCGAGAAAGTGGGGCGCTTCAGGAAATGGTGAAGAGAATTTGCTGCCCAGTCGTTGCGATTCACGGCGACTACGACCCACATCCAGCGGCGGGCGTATCTGAACCACTAAGGATGGCACTCCCCAATGCAAGCTTCTTAATACTGGAAAAGTGTGGTCACAAACCTTGGCAGGAGGTCTACGCAAAGGAGCTTTTTTACAACTATCTTGAGCAATTATTGAACTGAACTCCAAAATACGGCCATTCAAATAATTAATGATAACGGCAAGATCGGCAGAGCCGACATCAGGCGCTCCCAATTGTGAACTCTCGAATGGTTGCACAGAGTCCATTTTACATTTTTGGTGTTTGGTAGGTTTCTCGTGATCGGTTCAAAAGGAAAATTCATGCGCTGTCTTGTAGTTGGTGGAACCGGTTTTCTGGGTAGCGCAATTGTTGATGCCTTAGTGGATGGCGGCCACTCGGTCTCGATCCTCTCACGTGGGATTACAAGCGCTTCGAAATCTCTCGGCGTCAAAGTGATTCAGGCTGACCGATATGAAGACCTGACGCTGCTGGAAAATCATTCGTTTGATTGGGTGTTCGACACCTGCGCCTATACTCCGGAGGCCGTTGAACGGCTGTTGAAAAACGTCGATCAGACCATCATAAGATATGTTCTGATTTCGTCTTTGTCCGCCTACGGGACGTTCAAAGAAGATAGTCAAAATGAAACTGCGACCGTCCCGGACGCTTCGCCATTGGATTTTGAGACCGCTGCGAACCTATCTCCTGACGATCGTGCATCCGCGTTTGCCTATGGTGCGTCGTATGGTCCTCTTAAGCGTGCCTGCGAACGCAAGGCCGACGAGATATTGGGCGAGCGCGCAACTTCTTTACGAGTTGGACTATTAGTTGGCGCAGGTGACTATTCTGATCGTTTGACGTGGTGGGTGCGCAGGTTTGATCTAGCAAGTGAGGAACGCAAACACGTGCCAGCCCCTGCTCCCAAGGACCGCTTGGTACAAATGATAGACGTCAAGGATGTTGCGAAATTCGCTGTACGATGCGGAGAAGATGCAATGACAGGAATTTGGAACGTAACCGGCGAGCCCACTCCAATGAGCGAGGTCCTCTCGCTGATCGCAGAAGTGAGCAATTCCGAAGCGGAGATCGTGTGGGTCGAAGAAAATTCTATTGCCGCGGCAAATGTTGTGCCTTGGTCGGATATTCCACTTATGGCACCGACATTACCCGAGTACCGGTATTTTCTTTCCATAGGGACTGAAAAGGCGAAATTGGCTGGCCTAACCTGCCGACCGTTGCGGGAAACGTTAGTGCCCTTGCTACGTTGGGATCGCGCAAGGAGAGATGTGCCGCTCAAGTGCGGGATGACAATGGATCAAGAGGTGCAATTACTCAAAGCACCGTAGTTATCGAACGGTGACTTCGTCCGCACTGCCGCCTTTTGCGTCGGGCAACGGCCGTGTTTTCGCCCGCCGCGTTGCCATAGATTCGGTTTGAGCCCATGATTATCAACTATCTCTGCGCATTGAACGCCAATCTCGCAGCCAAACCAGCAAAAACAGTTCCCAGAACGTATTGCGATAGATGCTTGATCTTGCTGCTGCCAGACAACATTGCGCTGGCACGGCTGGCAGCAAGTATAACCGCTCCGTTTATGAAAAATCCTATCAGGTTCAAAATCGTCGCCATTATCATGATCTGAACAGCAACCGATCCCGCTTCATGGTCAACAAATTGCGGAAACAGAGCCAGCACAAAAATGGCTATCTTGGGATTCAATAAGTTGGTCAGAAATCCCTGATTGAACATAGTTGCAATCGAGAATTTTTTGCGCTTCACATCTATTTGCTCTTTGGATTTCACTTTAGATGTGACGACCTTCCACACCAGATACAAAAGGTATGTAGCCCCGACATACCGAACTAAATCATAGGCGATTGGTACCGCGAGAAAAAGTTGCGACAACCCGAGAGCAACGGCGAGCGCAAGGCAATATGTGCCAGCGGCAATTCCTGCCCAGGTAGCCAGGCCAGCAACAAGGCCCTGAGCTGCGCTTCGCGGTGCGAGAAGTAACATATCTGGACCGGGAGATGCCGTTAAAGCAAGCGCTGCTAAGGAAAAAATTACCAACGTTGAATAGTCCACTGACTACAACTCCTCGGTTTAAAATTTTGTGGACATTACAGCCTGACCAAAATTTGGCAACGACAAGTTCGTCCGCAATGTGTGAGTTCGAGCAGCGTCAAAATTTCCACTTACAGCGAATGACCGGAATGCGGGCTGCGACTGCAGAATGCCAGCAGGGTGTCGAATGTCTCTTATGGGCCGCGAGCCTTCAATTCGACTGAAACTCGCCGAGATATGTTAATTTCGAAAACAAATTTTGTACCTAACGAGCGACCAGCGGAAAAATTCGCTGGCCGTTGTACTGAGTTGAGTAAGGGCGCAAAGCCAGCCCTTACCCCGTCTGGGCGTGGTTACCAAAATACATGAACTCTTTGTCCATTCCTGCAACGTCTGCCGCGTTCAGCGATAGGTTGGCGCCGTCCAACATCTTGTAGCTGGGTTGGGATTTCACCCACTCATCCGCGTCCTGCAAGGTGGTCAGGGTATAGCTGGTGGTCTCGCTCAGATAATGTGTCGGAATGATAACTTTGGGGTTCAGGCGCGACACGATATCATCGCCCTGACCATAGCTGAGGATGTGTTGCGATCCGTCCACCGGCAAAGTGAGGATGTCAATTTCCCCGATGGCATCCCAAAATTCCTGCGGCGGGTTGTGCCTATTGTCGCCCCAGATCAGGGTTCGCAATCCACCGGCCTCAATCACATAGACCACCATGTCCATATGGCTGACATTATTGGGCGGGCAGGCTTCAACGCCGAATTCAGCTAAGGCATTTGTCCAATTGTACCAACCCGGAGCCTGGCACGCATGTTTGTCGGCAAACCCCGTGATTTTGATATCGGCAAACTCAAAGTTTCCAACCATCCGATCCAGCACCATAGTTGAGACCGGGCGGTGGATGGCATCATGGTCAAAATGCGTGTGGGTGGACATGCAGACGTCCACTGGCACTTCGGGGAATTCATTCTTGAACCACAGCCCCCAGGCACCGGACGGGTCATCTCGCCATGGGTCGAACAACACCGTGGCCCCGCCCGGCGAGGTGAATTTCAGCGCGCAATGGCCATAGAAGTCGATCCCCAGATCGCCATCGACAGCAGTGCCCGTGGTCTTCTGCAATTCGATGACACCATTGTTGTTCCCCGGTTGGGTCCAGTCGGTTGATTGCGCCTGAGCCGATGTGCTGGACAACAAAGACGCAGCACCACCCACTCCTGCTGCTCCGGCGGCCATGAAAAAAGAACGTCGCGAAAGGCCTGGCGTCAGATCGTCTTTCTTGCCATTCACCAACGTCGGTTCCAGCTTTAGGTCTTCTCGTTCCATTATGTGTTTCCCTGTTGTTGCCCGGCACCCGGATTGGCACCATGGACAAAAGGGTAACAACGGTAGTCGGTCAGATGAGTGTGAGAAAACCAAGAGTAAATCATGGGGATGATCCCCATGATTATTGCAGGGACCGCAGCTTGCTACGCAGGTTCTGACCCGTTTTCCGCAAGCCCAGTTTTTTGCGTATGTTGTTGCGATGAAACTCGATTGTGCTCGGCTCACGCGACAGAACCTGCGCAATGTCTTTTGTGGTCTGGCCGCGCATAATCATTTGGGCGATGTCCTGTTCGGACGGGGTCAGCTGTTCGAACACATCCCGCTTTTCGTCTGACATCGAGACAGTGATGGATCTTAAATTCTCTTCCAGAATATCAAGATAGACCAGCGCCGCGTCGTTTCCTATGACCCGGCTGCGCAGCTTGGCAAAAGTCGGCGCGACAACTCCTTTGATCTGTCGCATGATGTTCTGGTCATAGTCATCGCGCGACCGCTCAACGCTTTGCAGCAAAACGCGCAGGGCGATGTTTGCCTCTTCCAACTCGGCAGTGCGTTCTTCGACACGTGTTTCCAGTTGATCCAGACTTTCCTGAAGTTGTCGTTCAAGCTGAACGCGTCGGTCCGCTTCGACAAGCAGTTTAAGGTCCGCTTCGATCACGCGAGCAAACTCTTTCAGCCCTTCGCGGAACATCAGAGCACGTCGGTTCAGTTTCGAGTCCAAAACGCAAATTGTCCCGAATACAGACCCGTCCGGCCAGTAGAGCGGGAAGCCGACATAGAAACTCATACCGTGTTCCAGGTCGTCATTGTCCGCCCATCGGGGATCGTACCGCGCGTCTTCCACCACCAATTCGCCCTGTTCCAGAACGCCATGGCAGTAGAGTTTTTCGTTCAATCTGAAACACAGCCCGACGTCATAAGGGTGGTCCGCAGTATCGTTCCTGACGAAGACTGAGTGTTCGGGGGTGTGGGTGCGCATCACCAGACTGGCTGGAACATCCGCCAATTTGGCGATGAGGTTCACAATTCTCTGCCAGTTATTGATCGTTTCTTTCGGAATATTCAACATTGGCCGAACAGCGCCCCTTGTACTTGCTGCCTTGGCACCACCATCACCAATCCCTAGCAGCAGAACAATTAGAATAAGCCGATTGCCCTTCGATCAAGCCCTATTGCTTCAGCAAGGCGTGCGCTTGCCGCACAGTCCGGTGCCCGCCGGTTGAATGATAGATATGTGTCGTGAACGGTGGTTCGATGCTAAAAAAGAGCATAATCTGCCGCCGATCGTATCCCTTGCCCTTGCCAAACACAAGGCAACAGAATTTCGGAGATCACTGTGAATGCTTTGTCGAGCACGTGCATCGAAAGCCTGCGATACGGGTTGCGATTGCAGCATCAAAACAACGGGTTGGATGCCGGCTCTGGGCCGGAAGTGGGTTCGTTCAGCGTGGTGTCGGATACTTGAAACCGAAAGCTTGAAGAAGTGGAGGAGGTTCTGTCGCAAACATTTTATTTGGCAGAGCATCAGTGGAATTGGTGAGCAGTTTACTCTGCCAGTTGGGCGAACTGCTGAAACGGACGGAGTCCGGGTGTGAATTGACCTTTGCGGATCATGTTGACCAGTTAAATACCTGCCAGGATAAATGCAGCTGAAGCGAAAGATTTGAATCCCAGCATGGGCCTGATCCCTCGTTTGATGAAACGGTGATCCTGTTCAATGATGTTGTTGAGGTATTTCCACCTGACCATTTCGATCGGGATCGGGCAACCTAAGCTCTTGAGCATCTTGTTGATCGCCTTGATGCCGGCGGTGTTGGCACCACTTTTGTCGATGACGATTTTGCGCGGTAGACCGTTCACCTCAAGCGCGCGGGCGAAAAACTTCGTCGCAGCGGCTTTGTCCCGGCGCTCAGACAACATGAAATCCTGAGTTTTGCCGTGTTTGTCGATCGCTCGATGAAGATAAACCCATTTGCCTTTGACCCGCACATAGGTTTCATCCAATCGCCACGAAAGGTCTGTGGGGCGGATTCTATACCGCGCTGCTTCAGCAATGAGGCCAGCAAACCGACTGACCCAGCGATTTAGCGTTGCATGATCCAGATCAACGCCATGTTCCACCATGATTTCTTCCAGATCCCTGTATGAAACACCGTAGCGCAGGTAGAAGAAGACCGCGTGCAAGATCACGTCTTTCGGAAAATGTGCGCCCTTAAATGAGATTGCCATGGTCTGTTCCTGTCATGTTCTAGTGAGCGCTACCAGAAATGCACTCGACCTGACAGGTAAGGAAAAGTTTGCGGCTTTCCTCAACAAGGCGATTGGACGCGTGCGATTGCATCGACCCGTGACAATCGTGACCGACAAGGCGCAGGCGTATCGACGTGTCATCCGCGAGATCAATCACCGCTACGACCCACATTTCGACAGCATCCGGCACATCGACCGCAAATGGAGGAACAATCTGATCGAGAGCGATCATACTGCCATGAAACGGCTGCTCGGGTATCGTCAGAGCTTTCGATCCTTGCGATCAGCCAAAGCTACCCTGAGTGGGATTAAGACGATCAGAACAATCAAACGCGGCCATGTCTATCACACCCAAATGGGCATCAAAGGCGAGATCCAGTTCATCAACCAATTGTTCGCTGAAGCATGATCCGGCAAATTCAAAATGCCCTACCTAAGCCCGTCGCAACGAATGCAACAGTCCCTAACTCTGCACGCATGAAGTGGCTAGACGGCCACGGAGCTGCCATGCGCCGCTAGCACAGCACTAGACCTAAGCGACGGTGGCCATGCGCAGTAAGCAGACTTTGCAATGCTCGCCCTACGGCACGCAGCCGTTACTCTACATCGCGCTACAATTCCGCGATCGCGGCCAACATTGCCAACGTTCGCGGCACGAGAAGAACCGAAGGTCGTTCGAATTCACATTCTACACAAATGAGTTGCACTTTGATTGCTTGAAGCCAAGGACTGTTCTCTGCAATTTACATTTGTGTCCTTCCTGAAATCAGAATCTGGCAAGCCAAGCCGTCAAGGCTAGAGGAGGTGTCCAGTGTCAGCTTGCTGCCATAGGCGTTCAACAAGTCAACTGTTATGGCCAAACCCAAACCGGTTCCGGCAATAGAAGTGTCCAGCCGCCCTCCGGAACGAAATACCCCGTCACGTGCATCTTCCGGAATCCCAGGTCCGTCATCCTCGATGCAAATCTGAATGCCATTCTCAACTCGTTTTGCGGCGATGTGTGTTGTTGTTCGAGACCACTTGAGGGCATTGTCGAGGAGGTTTCCAATCACTTCTTCGATGTCCTGAGTGTCCATTCGGACCTGAAGTCCGCTCTCGCATTCCGTCGTGAGTGATTTGCCTTCGCGCTCAGCCATGACCGAAAACAATCTGGACAGCCTGGCAATCGAATGTGAAAGATCAGTTCGCGAGTGCGCAAGTTCGGCGGTGTTTGACGCACGCATGCGCGCGAGGGAACGCTTGAGCTGAGCGTCAATCCTGTTCAGCGCGTCGTCGACAGGTTCGGTGTCTGCTCCATTGTCTGACAAGGTCGCCAGTTCGTTTCGGAGTATCGCAGTCGGTGTTTTAAGCGCGTGCGCCAAGTCAGCTGCTTGCCGTCGGGAACCAGACACTATTTCGCGGTTTCTGTGCAGCAATTGATTGAGGTCCTCGACAAGTGGTGAAACCTCTTCTGGATAGTCTGCCGGTTTCAGATCGTCTCCCTGATCCCAGCGATGCGCCACATCTGCGCGCAGTTTCCTGAGGGGGCCGACAATTGCAGACATCAACAAAAGTGACCCCGCAATTCCGATCAGGCCGACCAACCCAAAAACCGGCAGCAAGTTGTTCTGCGCGGCCCTGCGTTCGCTGATCAGTTCAAGCCTGCTTTCAGCGACCGTCACGCCCCATTCGGTTCCGTCTTCGAACGTGATTTTTTGAAAGACACTGCGAACGGCCTCATTATCTGGGCCAGAAGTGTTCCAGGTGATTGCCTCTTCACTCAGAGGTGCAGGTTCGGATATTGTTTCATCAAAGAGCGAAGCGGATGTAAATGTAGCCCCATTTCCATCCGTCACCTGCCAGTATCTGCCTGAAAAAGGCGTTCCATAGGCCGGGTCGAACATGAGATCACGCAGAGCCTCCGGGGCGTCCGTCGTTGCGCTCAGCCCGACAACGAGTTGTGTGTGCCTGTCGCGCAGCGTCTCATCGAACTGCTCAAGGACACGGGTATTAATGTACGAAAACACGACCAAGGTTCCAACGCCGACAGAGAGTGTGCCTGTGGCGAGGCCGCCAAGCAAAGCGCGTTGGCGAAGCGATAACATCAGGCGGAATCGATCATATAACCGCGCCCTCTGACCGTTGTAATAAGGTCGGAGCCCAGTTTTTTACGCAGCCGGGTTATGAAAACAGCAATAGTGTTCGAGTCACGGTCGCCGTCGTATTCGTAAATGTGCTCTGACAACTCGGTTCGCGACACCATGCGCCCGATATTGTGTGCAAGGTATGTCAGGACTGCGATCTCTTGCGCGGTCAAATCGACGGGAATTCCGTCAACACTGACCCGTCCGTTTCGTGTATCGAGGGAGACATCGCCCATTTCGATCATTGGATTCAACTGACCGCTCTGTCTGCGCAGGATTGCGCGGACACGTGCTGCAAGCTCGGGCATGTGAAACGGCTTGGTCATGTAGTCATCCGCGCCCGCGTCAAGACCATCCACGCGCTCGCTCCACCCGTCGCGAGCCGTCAGGATCAATACAGGTGTTTTGACGCCTGCGCTGCGCCATTCGCGCAGGACAGAAATACCATCGCGTTCCGGCAACCCAATGTCGAGGATAATCATGTCGTAAGGTTCAGTCGCACCCATGTGCAAGGCGTCTGTTCCATTATTGGTCACATCTACCACGCGACCTTCTGCACTTAGAAGTTTCTTAATCTGCTCGCATAGCTGCGGCTCATCTTCGGCCAGAAGTACTCTCATATTCAAAAACTACAGTCACAACGGGTTTAGTTTAAGCACTATTTATTACCGTTGCCATTGCCATTGCCGTTTCCGCCAGAGTTGCCGCCCCCGTTACCACCGCCATTGCCGCCCCCGTTACCGCCGCCGTTGCCATTGCCGTTCCCGCCAGAGTTGCCGCCCCCATTACCACCGCCGTTGCCGTTACCGCCGCCATTGCCGCCCCCGTTACCACCGCCGTTGCCGTTACCGCCGCCATTGCCGCCCCCGTTACCACCGCCGTTGCCGCCGCTGTTGCCGTTACCGCTGGCATTGCCATTGTTTCCGTTGTTTCCACGGCTCGCAGATGCGCCATGGTTACTGTTGGTATTGCGACTGTTGTTGGCATTGGCGGGGTTCGAGCGGGCTGCATTCGAAATTTGACGACCAACACTGGATCGATTGGAAACGACCGTTCCTGTCTGGGCATTCACAATTACACTGACAATTTTTCCATCAGGCTTTTTGACCAGAATGCGATAGTATATCTGATCCGCCTGAAACGCACGCGCATCGACCGGGGTGCCGCCATAGGCTTTCTCGACACCTTTGATAACCCGATTTAACCGGATAGTTGCACCAGTCAGGGTCGCCTTGCGCAGTTCACCTTGCTTAAGCTCACGTGTCTGTGCTGCCGCTTCGCCAATGGGCAAAGCAACAAGCAAGCTTGCAACCACCAAGAACGCCTTCGCACGCATGAAAGTCCTCGTAATTCCCGGCTGGAGACTACGTCGTTCGACATGAACCGATGATGAACAAGCAGTTAGCCCTGCGTTCAAGCACGCTCAAGTTAAATGGCAACCAACTTTGAAGATTCTTACTTGAATCAAGACGATTGAACACAGCGAATTGGTTCGAGGAACTGATGCCCGCTGATTTCCACGGAGGAGGTTGATATGAAGACCACCAGTTTGGGACTGCTAAAAGCATCTACTCTGGCAATCGCGTTGCTGGGATCAGCAGCCATAGTCGCCACCGTTGCCGTGCCGGATGTTGCCTTTGCAAAGGAAGGTAAAGGCAAAGGAGGCGGAAAAGGTAATGGTGGAGGAAACGGCAAAGGCGGCGACAACGGAAACGGTGGAGGCAACGGCGGAGGAAAAGGTAACAGTGGTGGCAAAGGGAACTCTGCCAACGGAGACCGTGGTGACCACAGTGCCGCCGGCAACAAAGGCGGGAAAAAAGGTGCCGACAAAAGCCGCAATGGCCGAAGTGCTAAGGACTCTTCTGTCGGCAACTCGAAGTCAAAATCTTCACGCTCGGCTTCGGGCAAGGGCGGTCGATTTTCCTTGAAGGATATCTTTAGCGGCAGAGGTAAGTCGAAAACGGTCGCCACCTCCAAGAAAGGCTCGACCACTAGCGATAAACAAACGCCGAGCACGCGCAAGAAGCGTTCGAAAACTGTAATTGTCGAGGAATCCATTCGGCCAGCCGTCCGAACCAAGGGCAATAAGATGGCAGCACTTCTTGGTGCTCACCCTTCTGAGTTAGGAGCGCTCAACGCAGCCAATGCCAGCGCAACTGCATTAGCAAACGCAGTACCTAATTCCCGCGTAGGTCGAATTGCCAACTACCGAGATACCGTTCTGGCCGGAGAACCGCTGCGCGAGGAGCTTGCGGAACAATTGGAAGAACTCATCGGATTGGAACCTCCAGAGCGGACAATTCCGGAGATAGAAGAAGATCTGCGCACCGCACTGGATGATGTGCAGGAGAATCGAGAGAGGGTCGAAGGCCTTGAACAGGATCTCGAAGACGCCGGTGGAACTGACCCTGAGATCGAGGAACAGCTGGAAGAAGCGCGTGCGGATTTGGACAGTTCGGTCGATGAAGCGCAGGACCTGAACGATGAACGACAGGCTGCCGTCGAATACGAAGAAGCGACTGAACAAGTGCAGGAACTCGCTGATTTGGTTGAAGAACAGGAATTGGATGAGCGGGAAGCCTTGGAAGCCGCGGCCAACAAACCAGTCACAGATGCCGTTGAAGAAGAGGTTAAGGCGCTGTTGGGCCTGTAAGGAAAGATCTCTGCCTCTTCCCGTCAATCAACTCGAAGTGCTGACCACTCACGCAAGCACTGAGCGCCGGGCCAGCCAAATGTTCCCCAAGGATGAGAAGCGGCTGGCCCGCAGTTTATTGAATTCACCAAAGGTTACGTCTTTTTTCCTAGGGCGTACAAAAAAGAAACCCCGCCCCAAACCGGAGCGGGATTCAGTTATCAATTCCAATATTTAGGACGAATATCGGGAATTGTTTGGGGGTCTGCTGAACTGCCTTCAGACGTTGTTTTGTGCCTCGAAAAGCCGCTTGTTTTTGACAATTTCAGTTAATGCATTTTCGATAGGAGGGAAGCGACCACTGCTCGATTTGGTCGTGGTTGACAAACGTTCCACGGCAACTTTGCCGGAGGTTTGCATCACAGTTGTTATGCTAGACTCTTCAATCACAGAGGCAGACTTGATCATGCGTTTCCCCTTGTCAGCGATCGAACGGTTTACCACTCGTTCGACCCAACATGAGCACTATGCCTCAGTTTGTTTGAACACTCTGAGAATACATTGTTCACGTTCCGTTAATGTTGTTCGCGAAATAAAGACAAAGGAATAAGTGGGCGACTAGGTGGTCGAACGGCATGCTGCCTTGGCACTTTAGTAGGGTCGTGCGATGACAATCTCAGAACATGGTTTCAGTTCGTGAACAATCTACCGCATTGGAAAGCAACTCTTCGCTGATGAACTCGCCAAGACCAGTTCAAAGTCATATCTAGGCTATGAAGATAGAGAAGGTGCTGATTATGAAAAACTTATTGGATTTTTGGCACTGGCACTGACCGCACAAGGCGCGTCACATGCAAACGCAAATCACAGCTTGTGGAGCCAAAACAATGGGTAAGCTGGAGGAATTGGCGCTACTGCGCCGATTCATGTGAAATCCAAATCCGGACAATGTCCGCCAGGCTTGGTCAAAAAAAGCCATCCCGTGCATACCGCCTAAGCAGGTAAAGTAATACCGACGTGGCGACTACATCTATGATGAGTATGTCCGCATCGATGATCCCAGCCGTTGGGGATTACGGCGCAATGGATATTACGTGCGAGCCGGAAACTACGTTTACGAAGTAAACCGTGAAACGCATGAAGTGTTGAACCTGATAGGGGTAAACGCCGATGTCCTGAATTGAGTGCTTTGACGGTTTCTCGCACTTAATTCAGTTTGCAGTCATTCGGTAGAATTGCCAGATTCGAAGGGATGGACCTTTGCAAGACCTCAGTTATGAACGCACGGTTTGGGCTAAGCAAGACGCAGAAACCTGTGCGCTTTGAGATATCCGAGAGCACCCGAGCCTCTGTCCAGAAATGGATGGAAGATGAACTCATGGCCGATTCAGAATACCTTTGGCCTGGCGGATTCCACGAAAGATTACACATCTCGACGCGTCAAATATGCGCGGATTGTTCGAGGAAAGATTACATCGATCGGCCTGGAAGCAAGCGCAAACGGAACCCATTCAATGAGGCGCAAGAAAGTCACCCAAATCTACGAGAAAACCGGCAACCTCAAAGCGGTCCAGCTCTTGCTAGGCCACACCAAGATGAACGGTACAGTCCGGTCCCCCTTGTCCGAAGAAGTTACCGCAATTGCATTTTTTGGTCTGGTCGTCATTTTGTGGATCAGTGTCGGAAACAGTGAACTCTCTCCCCGTACTTCCCAGTTAGCATAACTTTAACAGCAAACGTCGTCAGTTACAGAAGGCGGCAAACGGGACCGACCCGGTGCTATGTGTGGTTACCGAAGGGAGTTGATCATGGCGAAACTACTTGATCCGTTTCAGCTCAAGCACCTGACGCTGCGCAACCGCATCGTCAGTACATCTCATGCACCCAACTATGTCGAAGACGGTCACCCTCGAGACCGATACAGGTTGTATCACGAAGAGAAGGCCAAGGGGGGTGTAGCCCTGACCATGATCGGCGGGTCAACCAATATTGCCCCCGACAGCCCTTCGGTTTTTGGCCAGCTCTATGCTGGCAATGACAGTATCATTCCGTGGTTCCGGAAGCTTACGGATGGCGTTCACACGCACGGGGCCGCGGTCATGTGCCAGATCACCCATATGGGGCGTCGAACCGCTTGGGATGACGGTCATTGGCTGCCGGTTTTGGCGCCATCCGGCGTGCGCGAGCGCGCGCACCGTGCCTTTCCCAAAGCAATGGAACAAGAGGACATTGAACGAGTGATCGGCGATTTTGCCGCTGCGGCGCGACGTTGTCAGAAGGGCGGGTTCGACGGAATCGAGCTTCTGTCCCATTCGCATTTGCTGGGCCAGTTTCTTTCTCCGCTTACCAACCAACGCGACGATGCCTTTGGTGGAACGTTGAAAAACCGCATGCGCCTGACCCTGCAGGTTTTGGATGCGGTGCGCGCAGAGGTCGGTCCAAAGTTCATACTGTCCATGCGTATCACCGGCGATGAGTTGATTGAGGGCGGGCTTAGCGCCGAGGATTGTGTTGCCGCCGCCCGGATGCTGGAAGAAAGTGGCCATGTCGACCTGCTCAACATCCTGGTCGGGGCGCCCTACGATGACCTTGGTCTTGCTGAATGGGTGCGCCCGATGGGTCTGCCAGCCGCCCCGCATATTACTGTGGCCGGGCGCATTCGCGAAGCCGTCAACTTGCCGATCCTGCATGCAGGCGGCATCGCGGACATTGCAACGGCCCGACACGCGGTTACCGGCGGTCATGTCGATCTTGTGGGCATGACGCGCGCCCAGATCGCTGATCCCTATCTGGTTGCAAAACTTGCACGCGGCGAAGAGGAACGCATCCGCCCCTGTGTTGGCCTCGGGTATTGCGTAGACCGCGTCAATCAGGGCAAGCCTGCCGTGTGCGGACACAATGCCGCCACCGGGCGGGAGCAAACTTTACCCCATGTTATTCCTGCCAGCCGCACCCGAAAGAAGGTGGTTGTCGTCGGTGGCGGGCCTGGTGGGCTGGAGGCGGCGCGGGTCAGTGCCTTGCGCGGTCACGATGTGGTTTTGTTCGAGGCATCAGATCGACTGGGCGGACAGATTGTTTTGGCAGCCAAGGGGGGGACACGTAGGCAGGTATGGGGTGTTGCCGATTGGTTGATTTCCGAGGTGACCGCCCTCGATGTTGATCTCCGCATGAATACCTATGTCGAGGCCAGTGACGTGCTAAGAGAACTCCCGGAGTTGGTCATAGTTGCTACCGGCGGATGGCCCGAGCCATTATCCATTCCGGGCGGCGATCTGGCGCTCTCCAGCTGGGAGGTTCTGTCCGGAGAAGCACGTGTCTCGGGCGAAGTTCTATTGTTCGACGAGGTCGGAGACCATCCCGCGGCAGTCACAGCCGACACGTTTGCAGGCGCCGGCCACAGCGTCGAACTTGTGACCCCCGACCGTGCGCTTCTGCATGACCTTGGCCCAACGACCTCTGCCGTTGCTTTGCGCGATCTGGCTGCAAACGGGGTGACCTTTACCTGCCTCCACGAACTCCGTGCTCTAAGCCAAGAGGGAAACCGGGTGTGCGCCAGCCTGCGCAATATCTTGACCGGTGATATCTCCAAGCGTCTTGTCGACCACGTGGTTGTCGAACATGGTCTAATCCCGACGGACGCGCTCTATCACGATCTAAAGCCAGGTTCGCGAAACCTTGGGCAGGTCGATCACAAGGCGCTGATCAATGGTTCATTCCCGTTCAGGGACGAAGAGCCGGATGGCCAGTTCTATCTGGCCCGAATTGGTGACGCGATCGCAGGCCGCAATATGCACGCCGCGATTCTAGACGCTTTGCGTATTTGCTGTTTAGCCTGAGCAGCGCTGCGAGCATCTTTCATCAGTTGCGGCAAAAGCGGACGTGCAGACAGAACGCAGCGAATTTCCGCTCTCGGCTGGTGATGTTTTTTGCATCGGCTGCGAAAAGCATATAGCTGACCTAAGTGCCAGAAGATCGGACGGCGGCTTCGTCCGCATTGACCCATTGCCGGATCGTTTCCCGGCTGACTGTTACACCGCGTTCCGCGAGCAGATCTTCAACATCCGCAGTGCGAAGCGCAAAGTGATGGTAGACCCAGAAGGCATAGGCGATGACCTCTCGCGGAAAACGAAAGCCCTTCAGGCGCGGCATTTCGACCGGTTCCTGCAGATCCGGGCTGATCCCATTAATTGCCAATCTGAACAGCGGCTATTTCAGTGCACTCAGAAAATCCTGTATTGGGTTTGCGGCTTCGTCTGCACTCTCAATGATAAACAGATGCCCCGCTTCCGAAAATTCAATCACGGTGGCCAGGTCACGTAGCTTTTCTTTCATCAGATGGGCGTTCTCTGGGGGAGCTTGTCGATCCCGCAGACCCTGCAAAATCAGGAAGGGTGCATTGCCTGACCTGGCCCACCAATCCTCAAGCGGCTCGCTAATGGTGGTTTCGGCTTTCAGAGAAGCCGGGTCCGTGATCCGGGACGCGCTGACAACCTCCCAGACCCAGTCGGCATTTGCAGGATCACCTACCATTAATTCCATACCTGCGGAGATATCGTCAGGTGAGGCATCCGGCGCGAACATCCTTTTTGTGACTTTGTCATCGGCCGGATCACTCTGAACTGGTCCGGCTGCAGGTGCGAGAATAACGCTTGTCGTCATGCCCGGGTAACCATCGGCAAAAGCCTGTGCAATTCGGTTACCCAAAGCGTGTCCAAAAATACTGGCGGTTTCAATGTTCATGGCGTTCAGAACACCAGCAATATCGCCAGCATGGGTGTGGTAGTCCAAATCCTCCAAATCTTCCAACGATCTTCTTGCTCCTCTTCGGTTCACGCGGATAGCGCGATATCCGGAAGCAGAAAGCTGACTGGCCAAAAACGAAAGATATCCGACGTCTAAACGGCTCTGTTGCAAACTTTTGAGCATGGCGAGCTAATTCAGCGATCGCATCGGTGTTAACCGGCTAGTTCGGCGAAT